>DATFZT010000088.1:0-24256 GCA_035314185.1 Terriglobales bacterium | reverse complement strand
CAGTGCGATTTGCCTGCACCGTAATCGCAGGGATCTTCTGCGTTTCGAAGCCGTCGTGGGTGAAGGTCAACGTGTAGGTGCCGATGGGCAGGTTGACGAAATCGTAGCTGCCATTCGCGTTGGTTTTCTGGGTGCGGGTGAGTGTTGTCTGGTCTTCCACAGCCGTCACCTCAGTATTCGGCAAAACACTGCCCGTCTTGTCGGCGACGGAGCCGGTGATGCCACCGAGGGTCTGCTGCGCATACGCACACGGGATAAGAGCAAACGGGATGAGCAAGGAAAATCCGGCGAGAAGAACGAGCAACCCAACTTTCTTGGTCATTAATGGCCTCGTAAGAAATTTTGAAGACACTCCTACAGCACCGCTTATCAGCTGTCGAACTACCGCTGTATTGTCAGACCGATATTCGCGGCAAGGCTGGGTTGCTCGCGTTTGTACGCAAAAAAAAGACGGACTAAATGTACGCGAGTCGTGTGCGGAAGGAAAGGGTTCCGTACAGTGATAATTTCTTTGGCACAGATTAGATATTTTTATGGCGGCGGGCGGACGTGGAGTGCCACCTCAGCTCCTGGCGAGCGCCGCTTCTTTACTGCGCCGTCGAATCACGAACCAAAGCAATCCTGCCGTCAAATACGCGAGATAGATATAGGGCAACTTGCCATAGGGTCCTTCGGGCACGGGGTATAAATTTCCAACCAGCGCGAGCAGCATGGCAGCGCCAGCCAGCCAAGGAACGATCTGGGCTCCGGGACGGGCAACGCCGTGGTCGCGCAAGTAGCGTGGCAGGGCGACGCACACCAGCGCATAGGCGACGATGAAACCGTAGGTCGCCAGCGAACCCAGCCAGCCGTAGACGTCCAAGCCGCTGGCGCCGCGGGCAGCCAGCACCGCTACCGGCAAGAGCGCGGCTGCCCCGGTGATGACGACGGCACGACTTGGCGTTTGATTTTTCGCATGCGCGGCTCGCAAAGAGTCGTGGGCAAGCCCGTTGTGCGCCATCAGCAGCAACACGCGTGCCGCCGCTGTAATGCATCCCAGAGTGCAGGCAAACAAGCTCACCATTGCTCCGATATCGATGAGCAGTCCAAGGACGGGGACGCCGCCGACTCGAGCCACCACATGCATCGGATCCTGACTCGCGCCCAAGTCCTGGCCCGCGGTGTGGAAGCCCAGCACCTCCGCATAGGCACAGACGATGAAGAAAACTCCAGCGAGAATGGCGCTTTGGATGACCGCGCGCGGAATCGTGTGCAGCGGGTTGCGCGCTTCGGACCCCAACGTCGTCGCACTCTCGAATCCCACGAAACTAAATAGTGCGAGCACCAGTCCCAGCCGCAAACCGCTGCCAGTCATGCCGTGAAGATGGAGTTGTTCGCGATCCAAGTGCCAGCCATGGCGCAGCAGGAGCAGCGCGACCACGATCACAATCACCGAGACGGATGTGGCTTCGATCCAGAGCATAAGCTCCGCGGAGATCTTTACGTCGCGGTAGGCGATCCAAATCGACACCACGGTGACCAGGGTGGCCAGCCCTACCGCAGAATAGACGTGGCCGGTGGCGTCGCGCAGCAATATGTTCGCGTAGTGGTAGAAGCCGCCAATGACGCTCGATCCCGTGGCCACATAAGCCAGCAGCAGACTCCAGGCGACGGTCGCGCTAAGCCAGGGAGAAAGTGCCATGGAAGCGTACGTGTACAGCGAACCAGGCGACGCGGAATGGCTGGCATAGCGGGCAATGCACAAGGCAACCAGCAGCACGGCGACGGTCGCCAGCGCATACGCGAGCCATGTCCCGTTGCCGGCAAGGGCGCAAACCAGCGGGATCGTGGCCGCGGGCGTAGTCGTGGGAGCAATCGTGGAAACCGACTGCGCCAACGTTTCCATGGGAGAAAGAATCTCGCGACGCAAACCATAGTCGGTGGACGGGGAATTCTTGGCGGCGGCTGGCGTTGTGCGCGGCGATTTTTCCTCGAGTTGCATTGGGGTGGGATTGTACAACACCGCTCCCACCGCAACGGCGAAGAGAGAATCTAAATCCAAATGCGGTGTATTATCTTGCCACGTTTCAGCGGCTGAGTTCGACACAGTTGCTGGGAGAAGAAGATTCGATGAAATTTGAAAAAGAATTATTACGAAGTCTTCCCAAAGTCCTTTTGCACGAGCATTTGGATGGAGTGCTGCGCCCGCAAACTGTGATTGACTTGGCGAAAGACACGGGGTACGGCCAGCTTCCAACCTCAGATCCCGAAGCATTGGCACAATGGTTTTATCGCGGCGCAAACCAGGGAAGTCTCGCCAAGTATCTGGAGGGCTTCACCCATACCATCGCAGTCATGCAAACCGAGGAGGCTCTGGAGCGCGTCGCCTATGAACAGGCCGAGGATCTGAGCCAAGACGGCGTGGTCTATTTTGAGACCCGCTTTGCGCCCATCTTTCATAAGCAGAAGGGACTGACCCACCAACAGATAGTCTCAGCGGTATTGAAGGGATTGGAGCGGGGGCGCAAGGATTTCGGAATCGCATCGGGATTGATTATCTGCGCCATGCGCAATATGGATGTTTCACTCGAGATGGCGGAACTGGCCGTCGATTTTCGCGCACGCGGAGTGGTTGGATTCGATCTTGCGGGAGAAGAAGGCGGTTATCCTCCCAAAAAACATATGGAAGCTTTTCATTACATTCAGCGGGAGAACTTCAACATTACGGTTCATGCCGGCGAAGGTTATGGAAAGGAATCGATTTGGCAAGCTATTCAGTATTGCGGGGCACACCGGATCGGACACGGGACGCGATTGATCGACGATATCGCCGTCGTAGAAGGCAAGGCTGTCAGATTAGGCGATCTTGCCCAGTACGTGCTGGATAAGAGAATTCCGCTGGAAATTTGCCTGATCAGCAACGTCCATACCGGGGCTGCGGCCAGCCTGGCCGAGCACCCTTTCAAAATTCTCTACCAGGAGAAGTTTCGCGTCACCCTTAATACCGACAACCGGTTAATGAGCAGCACCAGTATGACCCAGGAGTTCGAGGCCGCGTCGGATACCTTTGGCCTTACTCTGGACGACTTCGAGAAGATCACCATCAATGCCATGAAGAGCGCCTTCTTGCCGTATAACGAGCGTTGCGATTTGATTTACTCGACCATCAAGCCCGGTTATGCCAGAATCCGCAAGCCCGCGAATCCGACGACTTACCCGCAAAGATAAAGATAGCGACGTTATCGGGAAAGCGCTGCCAGCGTTTCCGCGAGCACCAGCGTTCCCCGGGCGATATCTTCCGGAGACGCATACTCATCCGGACGATGACTGTAGCCGTTGCGGCAGGGGATAAACAGCATTGCGGTGGGAGCAATGCGCGACATGAAAAGCGAGTCATGGTAAGCGCGACTCACCATGGGAAGAAAATTCAGATTGTGTTTCCGGCAGGATTCAGAGAGAGCCTCAACCACCAGAGGCGAGCAAACTGCCGGCGCATCTGCGTTCACTAACTCGGTGCGAACCGACACTTGCCGCTTCTCCGCGATTCCCTTACCCGCGCTTTCCATCTTCTGCATCACGCCGTCACGCCGCTTAAGGTCGGTGTCACGAATGTCGGCACTCAGGCGAACCCGGCTGGGAATGCTGTTAACCGCGCCGGGAAAGACCTCGCAGATTCCGACCGTCGCCACGGTATCGACGGCTCCGCTGCTGCGCGCGGCATTCTCGATGGACAGAACTAATTCTGCCGCAGCGCAGAGCGCATCGTGACGAGCCGGCATCAAAACTCCTCCGGCGTGCCCGCCCGCACCTTCGATGGAGATATTCAAGCTGGCTGGCGCCGCAATGCCGGTCACTACTCCCAGCGGAATTTGCTCGCGCTCGAGCACCGGACCCTGCTCGATGTGCAGTTCGACAAACGCCTTATAGTAAGCGATCGGTAGTTTGACGGCTTCGAGTTCTCCACGCACGTCCGTTTTTTCGCGAACTTCATCGAGGGACACGCCTTCCCCGTCTTTTAAGTGTCGTGCGGCATCGGCGGAAAGAGTCCCCGAAAGCATGCGGCTCCCGATGCATCCAATTCCAAAGCGCGTTGGCTCCTCCGAAGTAAACACCAGCAATTCGATGGAATGCCTGGGGCGGAAACCGCCGCGCTGCAATGCTCGAATCGCTTCGAGACCTCCGAGAACGCCGACCACGCCGTCGTACTTTCCTGCGTTCGGAATGGCGTCGATGTGAGAGCCCGTGCCGACGGCCGGCAGCGTGGGATCGGAACCGATCCAGCGCACAAAGGTGTTTCCAATCGGATCTTGCTGCACCGCAAGACCGGCCTCTTCGCAGCGGGCTTTGAGCCACGCGCGGGCTTTCAGGTCGGCGGAGCCAAAAACAATTCTCGTGACCGCGGGCGCTTCGGCATCGGAGATCGCAGCGAGCGTTTCGATCTCAGATAGCAGCTTCGCTGCGTCAACTTCGAGCTTCATGATCGCGTCCTGCAAGGGGATGCCGGTTCCAATCTTTGTAGATGAGATACTTCGCCGGAACTTTTCCGATCGCTCCAAACCACTGTGGACACCATGGCGCCATCCAGATGAAATCCCCCGCCGTGACCGGATACCAGGAATCTCCCAGCCGATAGATTCCTCCGCCCTCGAGCATGATGAGCCCGTGTTCCATCACATGCATTTCGACCATGTTGAGCGCGGCTCCGGGCTGGTAGACCATGGTATTGACTGCAAAATCGAAGCTCATCTCGTCCGGCAAAAGACACTTCACCTGCAAGCCGGGATCGTCTGCGAGCGGATGCGACTCAACTTTGTCTTCGTGCGACACAATTAAATGTGGCGGCGCCGCACCGGCCAGAGCTTCATACGATTTTTCAATCACAGCTACGCGGCTCTTCTCAGTCGCCGTGATCCGGTGCGCCAGACCTGCCGGCACATAGGCATAACCGCGCGCACGGACTTTGCTTTGCTTATCCGGAGTTTCCACTTTGACCACGCCTTCCATCACGAAAATAAAGCGCTGCGCCCGCGTGCCCACCATTTCGCCGCCAGCTTCAAATTCCGCCGTGTACTCGGTAAAGCGCGCGCCCATTGCCGGTCCAGCATGCACAACAGCCGCGCACCCTTTCATGCCCGGCAGAGCGGTGCGCACAAATGTATCCGGCGTGAGTAACAGATGATTCGGCTGTTGTGAGCTGCGTGTGCGGCCGAGATTATGCATGCTGTGTCTTTCTTTGAAACTGAGATGACGACGCCAGCTGATCGAGCAGGTGCAATCCGCAATCGATCGCCTTGGCCACGTCGCCGACTTCCACCGATTCCGCCGGATCGTGGCTGATGCCGCCCGGCGTACGCAGAAAAATCATGACAGCGGGAACTTTTTCCGCCAATATCATGGCATCGTGACCGGCGCCGCTCGCCATGCGGTAGGGCTCGCATCCCGCGCTGCTGACGGCTTGTTCTACCTGGCCCACCAGAAATGGATCCATGGGCACCGCCCGCTGGTTCAGCAGTACATTCGATCGCACGCTTAGCCCACGACGCTTCGCAATATCTTCCGCCTGACGAGTAAAATAGTCCACCGCCGTGCTTCGCACTTGGTCGCTTTGATGACGCACATCCAGAGTCACTCGCGTCTCCCCGGCGATGACGTTCGTCGCGCCGGGTTTCGCTTGAATTGCGCCCACCGTAGCCACAAGGCCGGAGGTAGTCTGCGCCCGTTGCTCGACCGCACCGACCCATTCGGCGGCGGCGGCAAGCGCATCATGGCGAAGATTCATCGGCGTCGTTCCCGCGTGATTGGCGTGACCGACGAACGTGAACTCCAACCGGCTTTGACCGGCGATCGCTTCGACCACTCCGAGCGGCCGGCCGACGTTCTCGAGCACGGGCCCCTGCTCGATGTGGAATTCCACATAGCCGAAAACATCGTCGCCGATTGCAGCCTGCGCAATCTCTGCCGGATTCAGACCAAAGTCTGCGATCGCTTTGCGGATCGAGATTCCTTGCGCATCCTGCCGGCTGAGCAAATCATCCAGACTGCCGACAAGCGCGCGGCTACCGATAAACGGCGTGCCAAAGCGAACGCCCTCCTCCTCTGAGAAGCCGACGACTTCGATGGCAAAGGGAAACTTGCGGCCGTTCAAAGCGCCGAGCAGCGCAATGGGAAGAACGACTCCGAGAACGCCATCGTACGCTCCGGCGTTGGGTACGGTATCAAGATGAGAGGCAATCAGCAATCGTTGCAGGCACGGCGCATCCGGCTTCGCCGCCGGGTAAAGCATGCGCAGATTCCCCGCGGCATCGACCCTTGATGTGGCTCCTAAAGGGGCAACCCACCGGGCAATTTCGCGGTGGCATTCGCGCATAGGCGGAGATAGAAATGTACGGCGGATGCTGCCGGCATCTTCAGTGAACCGGGCGAGAGCCTGACAACGGGCGATGACCTCGGTGGCGCAATCTGTTTGGTCGCGGCTTGAATGCACTCGATTGACCCCTACCTCAGCGGCTAAAGCCGACTCTTAACAATCCAGTTATCGCAGCGGTAAACCGCAGCGCCACCCAAAATCGAGAGCGACGCGGAGCTTTCCACTGCATCTACACTTGGCGAATGACTTTCGCGGCCGCCCAGCCGATCAGAACCAGAGCGGTCAGGATCTCCCAGCCATGTCTGTTTCCGTAGGTTCCTACAGGAAAATGATTGCTGATCATCAGAAAAACTACGGGCACTGCCATGAGGGTATTGTGCTTGGAGCGCAACTTCGCTTGCGCGCCGAGTGCGGGATCAAACTTGGCGCCGGCAGCGGCGGCGGCGATCATCTTGCGCTGAGCGGGAAGAATCCGGAACCACACGTTGGCCGTCATGATGGTCCCGAACATCGCGCCCACGTGAATATAAGCGGCGCGCCCACTGAGAACGTGCATCAGTCCGCAGGAGATCGCGGCAGTCATCACTAGCGAAAACGCCGCGAACGCCCATTCCGATTTGCCGAGATACGATCGGATCGCCAGATCGTAGATGTGCCAGCCAGCGGCCAGAACGGCTAGGCCGATGACAACGCCCGCACCTTGGGAAATGTTGGCTACGTCGGGATCAATGAGTCCGCCGGTGAAGTAATAGACGAGGACGAGCAGCACCATTCCGCTGACCCACGTCATTAAAGCTTCCCAACGAAACCAATGGACCAACTCAGGCAGGACGCCAAGAGACTTCTGTTTTTCCACGGAGTAAAACCCGCCGCTGTGGACCATCCAGACTGCCGGAGCCGCTTTTGCCGCAGCGCCTTCCCTTTCGAGTTTTCCGAATTGGCCGTCCAGCCAGGTGAAGTAATAGGTTTGGCCGACCCACATGATTCCCGCAAACACATGGAACCACCGCACCACGAGGTGGATCCATTCTCGGATTGAAAAAGTCACGTTGGTCGGCCCCTGGGATTCTTCTTCTTTGATGATTTTCAGCTTCCCCGATAAGTCGTGTATCCATTGGGGCTCAGCAACAAAGGAATGTGAAGACGGTCTTCGCCCTCTCGAACATGAAAAGTAATCTCCACCAATGGATATAAGCTGTTGAGTTTGCGCGCAGCGAAATAAGTCGCGGTCTCGAAGCCCAGGCGATAAAGCCCTGGAGTTAGCGCTTCTTTCTCGGGCAACAACTGCGAGCACCGGCCGTCCTGATCAGTGCGCGCCGCCGCCAGCAGCCGCCAGACGCCGGATGCATCCCGCCGCTCCAGACGCACCGGAACATCCTTCGCCGGTTGCCCCTGAGCGATGTCCAGTACGTGGGTCGATATGCCTTTTATCCCTGAAGCCATTTTCTTAGACGAATCTGCGTGATCTGCCGCTGCTGCTCCGCCGCTTCCTGAAGTTCGGTTCGTTCGTCATTTTTCAACCGGCGATGCAAAAGCTCCAGGATCTCCGCTGTAGACTTGCCGGTCGCGCATACAATGAAGATCCGACCGAACCTGCGCTCGTACTCCCGATTCCCTTCCGCGAGCGCGCTCTTTACGGAATCATTCGACCCCGCGACGTTCCGTTGCTCCTGCTCTGACCAGGTTGCGGACCGCTGCGACGCCGCTTTCGGTGCCTGCGACTCGCCAATCCGAGGATGGCTGCGAAATGCCTCCAGCCAATCCGATTCCGCCAAACTGCGCCATGTTTCGTCCGACGCCGCTAGCAGCGCTGCTTCGTCAGGCAGCGGTCTTCGTGCCACCATTTCATCCGCCCAGGCTCGTGAGCCGCAGCACGGCAGTATCTCATCGAAGGCTGCCTCAATGGGAAGAAAATTCCAGCGCGCCAGCACATGGTTCATGCTGGCTTCCCGGTCGCGCGCAGCTGCTCGAGAAATTCCGCGATCAGATTGCCCGCCACAGCCGCGCGGTATCGCGCCGTGGATCGAATGTCATCAATCGGCTGAATCGCGGCGGCGACCGCTCTTCTAGCCAGCTTCACGAGCTCCGGATCGACAGACTTTCCCGACGCGATCCGTTCCACCTCCGTCAAACGAAGTGGAACCGGCGCCACGCTGCCGAGCGCAATGCGAACGTCGTCAATCGCGCCCCCGCCCCCACCCACGCCGCCGCGAAGGCGTCCCAACGCGGCTACACACACTTTCGAAATAGCCTGAGCATTGCGAGCTCCCACCTTCCGCGAGTAATGAAGATACTCCGAAAAGCCTCGTCGCAGACAGACGGCGCGAATCAGCTCATCCGGCGCCAACTTCATCTTCTTGTAGCCGGTGTGGAAGCCGACGTAAGGCACCCGGCGTTCGCCGCGCACCGACAACAGAAGCAATTCCGCCTCGTAAGCCAGCAGCGCCGGCAGGGAATCGGCGGCGGGCGAGGCATTGACGATGTTGCCTCCCAGCGTTCCGCGATTTTGGTTCGCGATTCCTCCAGTCCATCGCGCAGCGCTCGCCAGTAACGGGAATTCCTGTGCGATCACATCGTGCTCGCGCAGTTCGGTGTAAGTGCATCCTGCGCCGATCTTGATTTCGTTGGGCAAAACCTCGATGCCTCGGAGCTCGGGCAAATTCCAGATACTCACCAGCTTTCGCGCCGGAAGTTTGCCAGCCGCGTACAGCACCATCAAATCGGTGCCGCCAGCGATGGGAAGCCACTTGCCGGGTTCATCCGCCAGAAGCGCAACGACCGCCTGCAGTGTGCCGGGCGCAATCAATTCGTAATCGGCGGGATCGGATCTCATGCGCCAGTCCTCATACGCTGCTCTTGCGGCGCGCCGCTTCCGCCACAGCCTCAAGAATCTGCATGTAGCCCGTGCAACGGCAAAGATTGCCCGCCAGCGCTTCACGGATGTCGTCCAGCGTCGGCTCGGGCTTTTTTTTCAGCAGATGGCTGGCGCTCAGAATCATTCCAGGAGTGCAGATGCCGCATTGCGCGCCGCCGCATTCCAAAAAGGCTGCCTGCAGTGCGCTCAACTGCGGACCTTCGGCGAGGCCCTCAATCGTCGTAAGATTTGCGCCCGCGGCCTGCAGCGCCGGTATGAGACAGCTATTGACCAACTTGCCGTCCATCAAGACGGAGCAAGAACCACATTCGCCCTCGCCGCAACCTTCCTTCGTGCCGGTCAACCCGAGCTCTTGTCGCAGGACATCCAACAACCGCTCCATGGGAAAAACGCGAACGGTTTCCGGCTTGCCGTTTACGGTAAGGGAAAGCTCGCATTTGGCGCGATTCTTGCCGCCACCTTGGCTGCGACCTTCGGAGGAGTGGCTCATCGCTCTCCGTTGGCCGAGACTGCTTCGAAGATATCTTCCGGCATGAGTGGAACGGAATCGAAGCGCGTGCCGAGGGCATCGCCTAGGGCATCTTGGATGGCGTTGACGATCGCCGGAGCCGGGCCATCCATGGGAAGTTCGCCAATCCCCTTTGCGCCATATGCCCCGTGAACATTGCCCATTTCCTCGAAGAATACCCGAATCGGCGGCAGGTCCGCGGAGGTCGGCATGATGTAATTTGTCATCTGACCATTCTGCATGCGCCCATTTTGCCAGACGACTTTTTCATACAGCGCAAATCCAATTCCCTGCGCAACGCCGCCCGCAATTTGTCCCTTCGCCAGAACGGGATGAAGAACTCTGCCAACTTCCTGCAGAGCCACGAAATCTTCGACCGTGGCGCTGTAGGTCGAAAGGTCCACCGCGACTTCCGCAACATAAATCGCCCAGGCAAAAGAGGCATAGGCTTCGCCGCGATATTTCTGATCGTCCCAGAAAACGCCCTCGGGAGCTTCGTAGCGCGCGAAGGAGCGCAGTTCACCGTGCGCAGCAATATGCGCCCCGCAGGCCGCGCGAAATTCTTGCGGTGAGTACGAACTGCCAAGCGAACCACTGGCAATGAGTGTTTGCTTAATTCCCAGAGCCGCCGACCGCACCAGACTTCCGACAACCATGGCCGTTCGCGACGCGACGGTCGGCCCGCTGTTCGGCACTTGATTCGTATCCGGCTGCGCAATTCGGACGTCGTCATAGGGCAAGTCCAAAGCCTCGGCCGCAATTTGGCAGAGCACGGTGTTGGTCCCCTGCCCGAACTCGGTACTGGAAACCAGCACCCGCACGCTGCCGTCCGCACAGCCCTCTACCGCAACCACGGAAGCGAGATAACGCTCGCCCGAACCGGTAAAGCCAGCGCCATGCAGAAAGGCGGCGATCCCCATTCCTTTCCTGATGGATCCAATCTTGGTTGGCCCAGCCTCATTCTCGCGCGCGAAGCGAGCTTTCTTTGCCGTGTAGTCCGAAAGTTCGAGCGCTCGATCAAGAAGTTTTCCCAGATCAATTTCTTCGCGGATGGTTTGGTCGGTGGTCGTGGTTTGCCCGGGCTTGAGAAAATTGCGGCGGCGGATTTCTACCGGAGAAAGTCCCACGGTTTGCGCGATGCGGTCCATATGCCGCTCCATCGCAAACAGACTCTGCGGAGCGCCAAAACCGCGAAACGCCCCGTGTGGCGGCGCGTTTGTCGCCACAGCCTTCCCGCGAATGCGGACGTTGGGCCAATAATAAGGACCACCCGCATGGATGGTGCCTCGCGACAGGACTACCGACGACAACGTCGCATAGGCGCCACCATCAATCGTGAAGTCGATCTCGCCACCGAGAATTTTTCCGTCTTTGCTGACCGCGGTGCGATGGCGAGTGCGCGAAGGATGGCGCTTCGTCGTCGCCGTCATGTCTTCCAGTCGGTCGTAGATGATTTTCACGGGCCGTCCAGACTTCATGGCGAGAAGCGCCGCGTGACCCGCGATGATCGAGGGATAATCTTCCTTGCCGCCAAAGGCGCCTCCGGTCTCAGCTTGCACCACGCGAATTTTCTCCGCCGGCAGATTGCACAACGCCATCAGCGCTTTATGCACGTAATAAGGACACTGCAGCGACCCCCACACCGTAATTCCCTGCTCGCGATCGAAGGCCGCAATCACTCCGTTGTTTTCGATGTAAAGCTGCTCCTGCGCGCCTGTGGTGTACTCGCCTTCAACAATGTAGTCGGCCTTGGCCCAGACGCTATCGACGTCGCCCTTCGAGATCAGGAAAGTCTTGAGTGTATTGTCGTTTCCCCAAATGATTTGCGAACGTCGTTCACTGTCTTCAATAGTCAAAATCGCGGGCAAAGGTTCGTAGTCGATCGAGACGGCATCGACAGCTTTCCGCAGGAGATGCGGGTCCGCATGAGCCAAGACCAGGATCGGCTCCTCGGGATGATTGACCTTCCCATCCGCCAAGCACGGTTGATCGTCTCCGATCAGAGCGATGCAATTCTTGCCGGGAATATCCTTGGCCGTGACGGTTACAAATTCGGACCAGTTGATCTGCGGGTCGAACGAAATCTCCTTGATTGTGCCGCGAGGGATCTGGCTGCGAACAGTAGCGCCGTAGAGCATGCCCGGCATAGTCATGTCGTCGATGTAGCGCGCCGCGCCCGTCACCTTGTCGCGGCCTTCCTTGCGCGGCACCGACTTGCCGATGATGTGTTCTTCTGTCATGCGTTCGCCATGTATGGATTGTCATCCCGAGCGAAGCGAGGGATCTGTAGTTCGCGGCAAACTGCAGATCCCTCGCTTCGCTCGGGATGACAAAATTCTATTAGCTAGCAAATTTCCCGCCCTCTTGGGTCGACGGGAAATTGCCCATCGCTGAAGACAACCTGCCCGCGCAGATACGTTGCCCTCACCGCACCCCGCAACTTTTGCCCCAAATACGGAGACACAGGATACCGATAATACAGCCGATCTTCGGTCACGACGAACTCCGCTTCCGGTTCGAAAATCACGAAGTCGGCATCAAAGCCTTCCGCAATTCGTCCTTTGCGAGCGCTGCATCCGGCCAGTCGAGCCGGTGCCTCCGCCATCCAACGCGTGAGGTCCGTCAAAGTGAATCCGCGCTGCTGGGCCTGAGTCCACATCAAAGGAAGCGCCAGCGAAAGACTGGAAATACCTCCCCACGCAGTTTTGAAGCTTCCTTCATCGAGGCGCTTCATCGCTGGCGGACAGGGCGAGTGATCGGTGGCAACCAAATCGATGATCCCGTCTTTCAGCCCCTGCCACAGCCTTTCGCGGTTTTCACGAGAGCGAATCGGCGGGGCGCACTTACACAATGTGGCGCCGTCCGGAATTTCTTCGGCGCAGAAATGCAAATAGTGTGGACAAGTTTCAACACTGACCGGAAGCCCCTCCGCCCGCGCGGCGCACAACTCCGCAAGCGCCGAACTCGCCGAGAGATGAACAATGTGCAGGCGGAACTTGTACTGGCGGCAGAGCGATAGCAGCAACCGGATGGCCGCAAGCTCGGCTTCTTCCGGCCGCGATTGCAGGTAGGTCGAATAGCGGCGCCAATCCGCGTCTTCATTATTATTATTATTTTGCAGACGCCGCGTCGCTTCATCGATTGGGCCAGGAAGTTCCGCGTGGACCAGCAGCGGTAGGCCCGTCCGAGCCACGTGAGGCAATGCGGCGCGAAGTTCGGCCTCAGTGACCATGGTGAACCCATCGATTCCGGGATGAATCAGAAAGCACTTGAACCCCGGCACGCCCGCGGCTGCGAGCGCTTCGATCTCCGCCTGATTGTCGCTAGCACTCTCGCTGACTAGGCCACCCCAGGCCAGCCAATCGACCCAGCAGCGCCCCGCGGCGGCTTGGCGCTTGGCGCCAAGCGCGGCGACTGTGGCCGTCGGCGGCAGACAATTGAGCGGCATATCGACCAGCGTCGTGTAGCCTCCCGCTGCCGCCGCTCGTGTTGCCGTTTCAAATCCTTCCCACTCAGCTCGCCCGGGATCGTTGATATGCAGATGGGAATCGACGAGCCCAGGAAGAATCGCGGACTCCCCGAAATTGTGCACCTCAATATTCGCGGGAATTAGGCTGGCAGGAAGAAAGCGGCCGATCTTTCCATCGCGGATGATGATCGCTCCCGGACGAATTCCATCCGGGGTCACGATGCGCTCAGAAACGAAGGCGTGCCCGTCCATGCCAGAGCTTATCGCGCCTGCCAGTCTTTTTCAACTTTTCCGCGTAAGGACAGCGGACTCGCTTCGCCGCAGAAAAACTTTGCGTATTCCCGTACCCCGCTTATACTTACTTTCTCAACCGCGGCTGCGAAAGAGTCCATGACGACCGATTTGCGCGCACGGGCACGGGTAGCTGAGGTCAGCACACCCTTGACGATTACGCAATGAGGATGACGGAACCAAGCCACATGGACAAAGCATTCATGGTCCGCGCCATTCAACTCTCGCTCGAGAATGTAAGCTCCGGGCGCGGCGGTCCATTCGGCGCGGTCGTAGTTAAAGATGGCGCCGTCGTAGCGGAAGCCGCGAATCAAGTTACAGCGACCAACGATCCCACGGCGCACGCTGAAGTGCTGGCCATCCGCCAGGCCTGCCGGAAACTTGGAGTCTTCGAGCTTAAAGGCTGCGACCTCTACACTTCCTGCGAACCCTGCCCTATGTGCCTGGGCGCAATCTACTGGGCTCGGATTAACCGGGTTTATTTTGGCAATCTCGCCGCGGACGCCGCGAAAATCGGCTTCGATGATTCCTCGATCTATGCGGAAATCAAGCAGCCGCACGCGGAGCGCGAGATCCCCATGATGCAGATGATGCGCGAGGAAGCGCTGGCGGCATTTCGAGCGTGGGAGCAACATCCGGGCAAGATCCGTTATTGAAGGTCTCAGTTTTAGGTTCTCAGTTTCTCAGTAAAGGCCCGGCGATTCTGTGAACTAAGAACTACGCAAGGGAAAACAATTGATCGCGCGTTACTTCAAACTCGCCGAGAACCACACTACCGTTAAACAGGAAATGCTGGGCGGCCTCACGACTTTTGTAACCATGGCCTACATTATTGTGGTGAACCCGCAGATTCTGGCCCAGGCGGGAATGCCGCCCGAAGGCGTTCTATTTGCAACGTGCATCTCGGCCGCCGCCGCCACGCTGGTGATGGGACTCTACGCCAACTACCCCATCGCGCTTGCGCCGGGGATGTCGCTGAACGCCTACTTCACTTATGCCGTCTGCCTCAGCATGCATGTTCCGTGGCAAACCGCGCTGGCGGTGGTTTTCTTTTCCGGCACGGTGTTCCTGCTGCTGACGGTTACCCGCGTGCGTGAACAAATTGTCAACGGAATGCCCGACTGCCTTAAACACTCCACGGCTACGGGCATCGGAATGTTCATTGCCTTCATCGGGCTGCGCAACGCCAAACTCGTGGTCGCGAATCCGGCTACCTTCGTTGGCCTGGGCCACTTCTCCGACAAGGAGGTGCAAACAGCTTGCTTCGGACTTGCCTTGACTCTCGTCCTCACGGCACGCAAGGTCAATGGCGGGATTCTGCTCGGCATCTTAGGGACTACGCTGGTCGGGATCGTACGCGGCATCTCCCATTGGCCCACCGCGATTTTTTCTCTTCCGCACCCTTCCTCTACTTTCTTAAAGCTGGATTTTCGAGGAGCCATCCATCTTGGCTTTCTTGAAATCCTGTTCGCCTTCTTGTTCGTCGATCTTTTCGACAATGTGGGCACACTGGTCGGGGTATGCGAGCAAGGCGGCTTCATCAAAGACGGTAAGATTCCGCGGGTGGGACGGGCTCTGGTGGCCGATGCCGTGGGTACACTCTTCGGCTCGTTGACCGGCACGTCGACGGTCACCAGTTATATCGAAAGCGTGGCCGGTGTTGCCGCGGGCGCGCGCACCGGCCTCAGCAATGTTGCCGTCGCCGGTCTCTTCTTGATGGCTACTTTCTGCTCGCCTCTGGCCACCGCGATTCCAGCCTATGCAACAGCGCCCGCGCTGATCCTGGTGGGCGCGCTCATGACGCAATCCATTTCACATATCAAATGGAGCGATTTCAGCGAGGCGGTTCCGTCCTTTATCACTATGCTCGCCACGCCGTTGACCTTCAGCATCGCCACCGGTCTCAGCTTGGGGCTGATCTCTTACACAGTGGTCAAAATCGCTATTGGCAAATTTCGTGAAATTACCGCGTTGATCTGGATCCTCACCGCTCTTTTCATTCTGCGGTATATCTATCTGGCTGTCGCTTAGCAGGCACGGCAACTCCAACTTACGATCACGAGGGCTGATCTAGAGATCGTGTTACTGGAGAGCAGACGGAGTTTCGAGGAGGCTCGGCCCGATCCAGGATGGGGCACGCTCCAGGCACTCCCGTATTTCCTGGACGCACGACGTAACAATGGGCGTGGAATATTTCGGATGACAAAACTCCAAGCGCATACCACGCCCCACAAACCGCAGTTTCAGCATGGAACCGCCCCAGGTTGATCCTGCGATAGCCACCAAGGTGGGCTCAGGGCAGTATTCCGGATGACCCGAAATCAGCGCCTGGCTTCCTCCCAGTATCACTGCCGTGTAGCAACGGTGCTGAGTTTGGATCTGCAGCACGCTATGCGGTTGTAACTGGTCGAGGAACACGCCCCCCTCGACTTCGGACCTGATAATGCTGCGATTCACGTCATCGCTCAGATTGGGATGCGCCACGAACAATGCTTCCCCCCACTTTTGCCGCAATAGTAGGCTTAGCCCCCGGAGAAGTCAAAAGGAGCCCGGTACACTTCGCCTATGCCGCCCGCGCCGAGCGGCGCAACCACTTCGTAGGGGCCGAGCCCGGTGCCAGAGGTTAGGGTCATGCGTGCGCGTAATCATAGCCTGCGCCGTGCGCTGCGGCAGAGCGGTCGAATCCTGAGATATACTCCCAAGAAATTCAGCTGCTTATAAGTTGAGGATTCCTCTGCATGGCCGTTGGCGTTCGCACTCAGGATCTGCGCAAAGTCTATAGCTCTTCTCCGCCGTTGGGCGCTGCGGGCGGTTTTGTAGCGCGCGCCGATGCGAAAGGCGGGAAGCAGCCGAAGACCCAAATTCCAGCCCTCGACGGACTTTCGCTCGAGATTCTTCCCGGAGAAATTTTCGGTCTTCTCGGCCCCAACGGCGCGGGCAAATCCACCACGGTCGGAGTGTTGACCACCCGGGTTCGGCCAACGTCCGGACAAGCCTGGATTGGCGAGCACGACGTCTGGAAGGAACAAGCCCGGGTCAAGCACCTCATCGGCGTTGTGCCGCAGCGGCCCAATCTGGATTTCTCTTTGACGGCCCGCGAAATCCTTATTTTCCACGCAGCCTACTTCGGAATTGGCTCCAAGCTAAGAAACGACCGCGCCGACGAATTGCTTGAGAAGTTCAAGCTCACCGAGCGCGCAACTCAAATGGTCCGCGGCTTTTCCGGAGGCATGATGCAGCGGCTCTCCATTGCTCGCGCCATGATGCACGATCCGCAAGTTCTGTTTCTCGACGAGCCCAGCGCCGGGCTCGATCCTCAGACCCGGATTCTCTTGTGGGAGATCATTCGCGAATATCACCAGGCGGGAAGAACCGTCCTCCTGACGACCCATAACATGGAAGAGGCCGATGCGCTGTGCCAGCGTTTGGCCATCATTGACCATGGTCATGTGATTGCGCAGGGTACGCCGGTGCAGTTGAAGGCATCGATCCCCGGAGGATTCCTGCTGCGTCTTCGTTTCGGAAATCGGACAGCGGATCTGCTGCAGCGTTTACAGTCGCTGGCAGGCGTGCGCGAGGTGCGCGCCTTGGATGGTGCTGACAGCACGGGCGCCGACGTCTATGCGGACCGCGGCGGTTCTCTCATCCCCGAAATTGCGACCCTGGCTGCGAATTCGGGCGCGGAATTGTCGGACGTCCACATTTCCGAGCCGAGTTTAGAAAATCTTTTCCTGCACCATACCGGAAGGAGCCTGCGCGATTGAACTGGAAAACTTTTGGCGCAATGCTGGCGCGTGACGCTCACGTAGCGCGGCGTAACGCGATTCAACTCCTTCTGCAGACCTTCCTGCAGCCGTTGCTTTTCGTTTTCATTTTCGGCCGAGTGATGGTCGGCAGCGGTTATATGCCGGCAGTCTACAAAAGCCTTCTGCTGCCCGGCATTATCGCGATCAGCATGGTCTTCACTGGAATCTGGGCGGTGGCCATGCCACTCATCGCCGAGTTTCAATGGACCCGCGAAATCGAAGACCGCCTGCTCGCCCCGATCGATGTTGCCTGGATCGCAATCGAGAAAGTTATCGCCGGAATGCTGCAAGCGCTGGTCGCCGGGCTGATAGTGATTCCGTTGGCCTGGCTCGTGCTTCGACCCGGAGTCGATATCAGCATTCACGCGCCGCTCACCTTCGCTGTGATCATTGTGCTGGTTGCGACCTTCTCCGCATGCGGAGGACTGGCCCTCGGGTGCAGCATCAATCAGCAGCATATTGGGCTGATGTTCGGCATGGTAATTACGCCCATGATTTTTTTTGGCTGCACTTACTATCCCTGGAGTGCTCTGAAAACGTTTCCCATCCTGCAAAAAGCTGTGCTCATCAACCCGCTGGTGTACGCCAGCGAAGGACTGCGCGCCACTCTGGTTCCGCAGTTCCCACATCTATCAATAGCGGCGGTGCTCGTTGCGCTGCTTTTCTTTGACGTTCTTCTGCTGGTTGTCGGGCTACGGCAGTTCGAGAGTAAGGCGGTGAGTTAGCTATGCCGCGCCGCTATCGGTGATTCCTCAAGCATTGGTGCACTGCGGCGCGGGCCGCGACACTGGGGTCGATGAGTGTACTAGAGATTTTGCGGCAGTTATCTGTGCAATACTCAGTGGCAGGGGCAGGTCGCTATGAACTCGCTGTTTGCAGCCGCGGTCGCCATCGCTTTGGCAGTAGGCGATCCGCATGGAATGCAGCCCCGCGTGTTGATGGGTGACCTTTCGCACTGTGATGCGGTGATGGTTCGGAACGGGCACATTGTCGTCGAGACGGTCTGCGTAAAGGGGAGCGGCAACCAGAAGCCTCCTTTCCACGCGGAGGTAACGTGGGACGGACAGGTGGCCACCATTACTGCCTCCGACGAGAAGGCTTCTGCCGAATGGATACGCGCCCATTCCCTTCTCCCGAGGCTCTCGAGGAAGCATTCCGACCTCTACTGGGACGGCAGGAAGGTAGACTTAGGTAAAATCGATGTTTACGACCTGTATCAAGCTATCCCGTGGCAAGGTGGCGTGTTGATCTACGGGGCCACTGTCCCCCGCAAGGGTTTCTTTGGCTCTTGGCCATTCAAGGGGCCTTTCTTCGATGTTCGGGAGATGGAGCCGTTCTGTGCAATCTTCTTCGACCCCAACACACTGAAGGGGGAGGATCTTTATCTTAACGGATTCGCGTATCGAGGCTTCTTCGTGTTCCCTATCCCAGATTGACTGCTGAACGATCCATTAACTGACGCAATCAGGCAATAGAACTCATTGAGAAAAGTGGCCAATCCGGGTCAACGAGCGCTATGGCGATTTTTCGCCAACCTCCGCCGGACTCACAGTTTCGGCTCATCCATCAGAGCGTCTCCACTTTGGCGGTAGGGTAGCTGGGTGTACCTTCGACAGTTCATCGCGGACTTCGACGATCGCATCCTCTGTCCAGCACATCACACCGAATAACTTGGCCACGTTCTGCGTGCCCGCTGCATAGTTCCGCGGATACGACCCGCAATCGTTCAGCGAAACAAGCAATTTCTCGATACGCTCCTGCATCGATTTGCGCTCTTCCTCTGAAAGATCAGTGATCATCGGGACTTTATTAATTGTCATGGTCGTTCCTCTCTTATCACCTTAAGCACGGACGCCTGGCCCGGTCAGGGGCGCCCCTGCAACATTTTACGCAAGGCGATGGGTTCGCTGATGCAATCAGGGGCATCAGCCCTCACTGAGAATTGCCCGACCCCATTAAGGCTGCGGAGGCGAACTTGTCGCCGCAAGAGAATCGCGGGTCTGATTCATGGTTTCAGTGAGCGATTCGCGGGGAAAGCTGGTAATGTACGGTTCGATCAACCAGCGCAGCGCAACGGGAATGCTCCGCGTAAGGGTGATCGCTTCGCACTGGAGGTAAACGCCCCCGTTTCTGTTCTCAAACCGCCAGTATGTATTCATGCTCCACATGAATCCATACTGATCATCGGAAGACCGTTCGTGTTCCCTCGCCGTGCCGGCGTCCTCGACCTCTCGTACCTTTGTTGTATAAGAGCGACAGCGTGCGCGATCGGCATCGACCATGACGTAGTGAACGTCGTGATAGGTGTTCAACACCACAGTTATGATCTTTTTCTTTCGGTAGCGCAGATAAATTTGGAAATCATCTCCGTTCCGGCTGATGAGTTGAGAACGTTCTACTTCGGGCTTGTAGGTCTTGTAATGATGGTTGTAATCCTGGACGAGCGCGACCGCCTGTTGCATCGTCGCTCCCGGAATGTAGGCCGTGCCAATCCAGTGATGGACCAGCGCCCCACGAGTCTTGATGGGTGATCCGTCAGGGTCCGTCGTAGTCAGCCGTTCGATTACAACTTGGCCTTTGCCGAGTTGCGCTTCTACGCGCTCTTTCTCTTGCTCCGGTATCGTGTCGATCCATAAGAAGTACGAGAGGTCGGCCTGCTCGCGATCAATGCGTGCCTCGGTCAGTGCCACATAGCGTTTCCATCCTGCCTCGGCTTCGGGCTTGAGCTGGTCGGCACGCAGTCTACTCGCCGTGAGGGTCACGAATAACAGAAATCGTAAAGTTCGTTTACGCCACATGAAACAAGTTGGTTTCTGACTGGGCAGTTCAACACCAAGCGAATCAGGCATAGGACTCCAGTAGCGCATCGGCCGGCAGTCGCGCGCTGCGCGCTGTCTTGGAGGATTTACCGAGCCGGAACAGGTTGATGTGCGTCTCTCCTGCCGGCACGGCAAAAAGCGCAAGTATCCGACCACGCGATCTGGCGTCATCCACAGCAGCACTCAAAGGGTGCGTCACCAGGCCATGGGCCGCGGCCGTCAGCCACACTCGCTGCAAGCTGCGCCCCGCTTGCACGCGCCCGGCAATACTGGAGTCTTGAGTCGTAAGCAGACACAACGCTGGCGCAAATGGCGCCTGCTGGTCAATATCGGTATACAACCATCTCGTGAACCACAATTTTGCCAATACACGAACAACGGCGGGTCTAAGCAACTGCCGTGCCAGCGCTGCTTCGATGCGGTTCCATCCCATACACTCGGCATTGAGTCCATCCTTGTACCAGCGGGGATCGCGCCGAGAGAAACGCATCCAGCGATACAGTTCAGAGGCACAACGTTCGTTCTGAAGAGCTTGCACGCCGGCTTCTGCAGTTAGAAAACGAATCTCGTTCTTGGCTGCCGGATCCATCAGAACGTAGAGCTTCGCTGGGCGTGCTGCTACCTCGATATCCTTAAGGACCCCGGACGGGATCGGCTCGTCGACATAAGGGACGCGTGATGTGCGCCGAATTGGAATCATGCGGTATAGGGAAGAGTCCGCCTTGGACCCGCGAGGACGCCAGCGAAGTACGATAGTCGGCTCGCTGAATTGCCACCTCTCGGCGATGACGTATTCGCCCTCGAATCCGAGCTGGTGCAACGTCAGCATCAGATTTTCCATCATCGCGCCCAGGGCATAGAGAGTGTCGGCCCCTTCAGGATCAGCGGCAGGCAGCATGCGATGCTCTGGGACACACACCTGCAACTCATTTTCTTGCCAAATCAGTTTCCATGGTTGCGTATTGTGCGCTGAGGGCGCACGTCCCGCCGCTTCCAGCAGATGCGCCAGCAAGACATTCATTCGACACCTCGCTCGTACATCGCCACCATGTGCCGGAGCGTCATTCCAAACGCGTCGCTCGATGAGAGGCTGGGCGCGTTCTCCCCGCCAATCCAGGTTGTAGATAACGACTCATAGCCGCCCTTACGCGTGCTGCGCAGAAGTTCGGCATTCAGGAGGCGTGCGACGCCAAGGCCCTGGTATTGCTTTCGGACCGCACACAGGATTACGACCACCTCCTTCAACTTCGATCTTCCAAACAAGGCCAATGCAGCAGGGTGAAAGAGCCGACCGGCAGTCTTGCGGAACACTCGATTGAAGTCGGGCACCGCAAGGGTCACGCCGACCGCGACATCCTGCACGGTCGCGAGAATTACGAGGGATGGATCGAGAATGGGGAGCAGCGCCCCGATTTGAAGTTCCCACTCCGGACGCGTGATCGGAACAAATCCCCAGTTACCCAGAAAGGAAGCATTCACGACATCGCGAACCATCTCCATCTCCGCGTTGCGACGGCGAGAGGACAGGCAACGGAGCTGAATGGCGTCGGCGGTCGCATGGTTTCCATAGCGAGCTGCTGCCGCATCCGGATCGAGAGACGTCAGGTTGTCTCTGCTTCGAGTCTGCATTTCCAGACACTTTCGAAAACCGCTCTGTTCAAGAAGCGCCGGATACCACGGCGCGGTGTAAACCATGTCGACTGTCGGAGCCGTGTCAAAACCGGCGGTAACAATACCGGCTTCTTGCGCGCCAGTCATGTTGAACGGCCCACGCAGCACATTGCAGTTGTTGTCGCGCACGAAGTCTGCAGCGGTACGAAAAAGGAGGGCGGCGGCTTCACAATCGTTCTCGCATTCGAAGAAGCCGAAGTATCCGACACGTTCGCCGTGCAAACGGTGATGCCTTCGCCACACGTGGGCCATGATTCTCCCCACAGCCTTTCCGTAACGCCTCACCACAAACGCCTCGCCAACGCCGTCCTGAAAAAAAGGATTCGTTCTGTCCAGATAGCCGTTCACAACCATGTTCGGAGGCCGCACCCACGGCGAGTCCTGCGGGTAAATGAACCCTGGCAGCCTGACGAATTCAGCACGCTCGCGACCATTCCCGACTTGGTGGATTGAGAGCATCGCCTGATCCTAGAGAGTCTTCAGATACTCCAACAAAGCCGCAGCGTCCGATGCTGAAAGCTTGTCGGAAAATTCATGGCCACTATTGCTGTTCGATGGATCACGAGTGTCAAACTCAAATTGTTTGGCTGAAGCTCGAGCACCACGGCGGCTTCCGTCTGACGCAAGCTCTTCCGAATACGTCACGCCCACGCGTTGCAGGTCGTAGGCTGTATCTCCACCAACAAAGAAACTGACTGGCCGCATTGCCGCCGGGAGCAGCAAGTCGGCAAGTGTAGGAACAGACCCGTTGTGCAGGTAAGGGCCGCGGCACCAGATTCCGTCCAGCGGCGGAGCAACATAGCCACCAGTGTTCTCCAGTCGCACGTACTTGCCGAACACCGCGTCGTTGGTCACCGTGATCAGTTCCGGCGTAATGGAGTCAATCCGATCCGGGTCAGTTCGAATCGTTAACAACGGAATTGCTTTTTCCTGGTACCTTGGGCTACCGGGCGAATAAGTTCCATGGCAGCGTGCGCACATGCCGTCGAAAACCTGCTCGCCAGCACCGGCCAGGGAAGAGTCAATAGGGCCCGGGTACCCAGGCGCCTTGACGGTTTTCACGTACTCATAGAGGCTCGCCCACTGACTCCGGTGATGAACGATGTACTTAGCCGGCATTCCCTTATTGAACTCAACGGCAGCAAGGGCGCTACCCAAGTCACCTTTCATCAGTCCATCCGCTCCAAACGACTCGCGCTTCGTGTAGGTCCACACCGGGTGGATACGGATGAAACCGTAGGGTAGCTGCACCGGTAGTTTGCGAATTGCCTTGGTAAACTCCAGCACGCCGCTTCGCCCCGGCCCGGCGTCGATTTCAACATAGGAACGCGACAGGACCTTAAGCTTATCGATTGCTTTTTTCGTGACATAGCGACTTCGCCATCCCCACGGAATCTTGTTGCGTTGCGCAGCCGCAGCGGCCAGCGGGAGCATCTCTTTGGCATTGAAATCGTCGCCCTGCGCAATCGACATGATCGCGGTGTTGAAGGCATGGATGCGAATCGTCCGGCTGCCGAGTCCGGTAATCACCTGCCCATTGACTTCTCCGCTGTGGCAGAGAGAGCAGTTCGTCATCAGAAAACGGGTCGCCGTAAGTTTGGTGTCGTACAACACGAAACCGACGGGCAGGCCTGCTGGCCGAGACGGGTCTTCCAACAAGCCATAGTTTTCTCGAAACTCACTCCAATTTGCTCCCAACTGCTGCGGGTACCGTTCCATCATCGCCAGGAACAGGGCATAGGGAATACCAGTTTCGTACGGTGCACCCAGGGAGCGAGTGTGGAAGAACTGATCACCCGCTTCGGCGGAAACTGCTGTTTCAGCGGCGTGGGAATTGACCGCAATCAACCACGTGAGCACGCCGAGTAGCCACCGTGCCTTCTTCATTGTTGTGCCCTCGCAATGTAGCGGTTCTTGATCCTGCGTTCCTTATCGGCAAACGGGCCCGTTCCGGATGGATAGATCGCGAGTTCGACCCTCATGTTCATCGCGGATTCCCTGCGCGCGTTGCGAAAATCGGAATTGATTTCCGCGAGGCGATCTTCGATCCGTCGAGCCAGTGGTTCGAGAGGCAGTTTCGGCGTTTCTGACGTGCCCCACTCGATGCATAGTTTCGGATGTATGCAATGTGCGCCCGTCCCGCCCACGGTGAGCACGAAGGAAGATAAGCCGATGGCAAGCTGCTCTTGAGAATAGAGAGCACGTTCGACGTCGGCCGAGTATATGTTCGCGCCCATGATGCAGATGGTCTGGTCGCGGCGGCCGAACAGGAATAGATACGGCAGCGGCAAGGGGACCGCTCCCGGACGCGCCACTGCATTCTGGCCGAGTTCGCTCATCCGTTGCAGCAGTTCGCTTCTGGTGAAAAGCCTGGCTTCGTCGCCGATGTTGTACCGGATCCGTGGCGACAGTGTTCTGGAATAAGTAAGAGTGGCAATCAGGTCGCCCTCCGTACTGGTCTCCAGGTAATG
>DATFZT010000087.1:0-16277 GCA_035314185.1 Terriglobales bacterium | reverse complement strand
GGCCGGCCTGCGTCATAACCTGCCGCAGATCGAAGTGATTGATGAACATGCAAAAATGAATGCGCATGCCGGTCCCTACGCGGGGCTGGATCGCTTTGCCGCGCGCGCGCATATCATCGAGGACCTATCCGAACAAGGCTTCCTGGTGGGCACCAAGGATTACACGATTGCGCTCGGCAAGTGCGATCGCTCGGGCACAATTGTCGAGCCGCGGCTCTCGACGCAGTGGTTCATCAAGATTGCGCCACTGGCGAAGCGCGCTATTGAAGTGGTCGAGAAGGGATATATCCGTTTCACGCCCGAGAATTACGGCCAGATTTACTTGAACTGGATGCGCAACATCCACGACTGGTGCATCTCGCGGCAGTTGTGGTGGGGACACCGGATTCCGGCGTGGTATTGCACGAACAACGACTGCAAGGAAGTGGTGGTGGCGCGCGAGGCTCCGTCGGCGTGCAAATGCGGCTGCACTAAGCTTGAGCAGGACACCGACGTGCTCGACACCTGGTTTTCGTCGGGCCTCTTGCCGTTCACAACGCTGGGCTGGCCAGAAGCGACGCGCGACCTGGAAGTTTTCTATCCCAATTCGCTGATGATCACCGGCTTCGACATCCTGTTTTTCTGGGTGGCGAGGATGATCATGCTCGGCTGCTGGTTCATGATGCCGCCGGACAAACCCACCCTAAACGCCTCAAAAAGCGAGGCGTTTAGGATGGGGCACCCGGATTCAGAAGACGACGCGCTGCGCGCCAGTGTTCCCTTTCGCGAGGTTTACATCCACGCGCTGGTGCTCGATGCCGACCGGCGGAAGATGTCGAAGGTGAAGGGGAACGTGCTCGATCCGATCGAAGTGATTGGACAATACGGAACGGACGCAACCCGTTTCACCCTGGCGGCGATGGCGGCGCCGGGCACCGATATCGCGTTCAACGAGAGTCGTACCGCAGGGTATCGTAATTTTGCCAACAAAATATGGAATGCGGCGCGCTTCCTGTTCATGAATGTGGATCGGATTGACGCAAGCCTGCGGCCCGGCGATGGCCACGATGTCGGTACCGACCTAGCCGGTGGTATCACCGGGGCCCAGGCCTCGTTGCTGGAAGACCGCTGGATATTGTCGCGCTTCAATCGCGCGGCTCGCGACGTAAACGAATCACTGCAGACTTATCGTTTCGATGAAGCGGCTAATCGCATCTACGATTTCTTCTGGGGCGACTTCTGTGACTGGTACATCGAGCTGATCAAGCCGCGCCTGACTTTTGTGGAAGGCGCGGACGCCGGGCTGGCGCGAGTTGCATGCGCAAATCTGGTCAATATTTTCGAGGCTTCGCTGCGGCTCCTGCATCCGGTGATGCCGTTTATCACGGAAGAAATCTGGCATGCAATCTACGATGGCAGGCCTCCGCTGAAGTCGATTGCGCTGGCGGCTTATCCGGCGGCGAGACAAGATCAGATCGATCTGGGCGCGGAAACAGAGATGGCGATTCTGCAGGACCTGATTGTCAGCGTACGCAATTTGCGTGCGGAACTGAAAATTGAGCCGAAGGTCAAAGTGCCGATCGAAGTTTTTGCCCACGAGCCTGAGGTTCGCTTGATGCTCGAAAAGAATCTCGCCGCAGTGCTGTTGGATCGTCCCGCGAATGTGGAGAGGATCACGTTTGTGGGCAATTCCCTGGCAAACTTGCCGGGCGCGCGCAGCACGTCGCGGTTCGATGTGCATGCCATCTACGAAAAAAAGATCGACGTCGCGGCCGAGCGTGAGCGTCTAACCAAAGAATTGGAGAAGATTGAGAAAGAACAAGCCAACGGCCAGCGGCAACTCTCGAACGAACAGTTTCTGGCGAAAGCTCCGGCAAAGGTAGTGGAGGGTCTGAAAACACGGGCGGAAGAACTGAGGGTCCTGCGAGAGAAAACGCTGTCGAAGTTGAAAGAACTCACGTAGGGACAGCCGCCCTCGGCTGTCCCGTCGAGCGAAGCTCGACGCAGTATCGGAGCAGCGGCTCTCTGAACCGCATGGACGGGCGAGGGCGCCCGTCCCCACACGAACATCGATCTGCACGAACATGGACTGGAATTCACGACGCATTACCGCAATCCTCGAGAACGCGCTGAACGAAGATCGGGCGACGCGCGATGCGACCAGCTACGCCTGCATCGATCCCAATCAGCGCGCATCGGCGACGATTATCGCCAAACAGGAGTGCATTCTCGCCGGCCTCGGATGCGTGCCGCGAATTCTCGACGTCTACGCGGCGCTTGACGGCGCGGTCACGTCGCATTACGAGGTGACCAGCCATCCTTCCATCTTTGATGGCATCCGCGTGCACCCCGGGCAGCAGATCGCGGTGATCCAGCACAATGCGCGCGTGATTCTGTCGTGTGAGAGGGTGATCCTGAATTTTCTGCAGCGCATGGCGGGAATTGCGACCACCACCCGCAAGTTTGTGGATGCGGTAGAGGGCACGCACGTGCGGATTCTCGATACCCGCAAAACTGCGCCAGGGCTGCGCGTGATTGACAAATACGCGGTGCGCTGCGGCGGCGGGCAGAATCACCGGCTCGATCTTTCCGACGGCGTGTTGATCAAGAGCAATCACATCGCGCTGGCCGGAGGCGCGGTCCCGGCGCTGGAGCGCGCCATCCACAACCGTCGTGGCCGGCAGCCGATCGAAATAGAAGTGCGGTCGCTCGAAGAATTGCGGCAGGCACTGGAGCACGGTGCGGAGGCGATCCTGCTCGACCATGTGAGTGTTGAGAATGTGCGCAAGGCGGTCGAAATTTGTTCGCGCCAGTCGAGGAGGATCCCTCTAGAGTGCGCTGGCGGAATCGATCTGGAAAACGTGCGATCCTACGCAGAGACCGGCGTGGATTTCATTTCGGTTGGAGCGCTGACACACTCATCGACAGCTGTGGATATCAGTTTGCGGGTCACACCGGCGTAAAGCCCAGTCGCTGGTCGTTGGTCGTTAGTCGTTAGTCGTTAGTCGTTCGCGGGCTGGATCTTCCGGGAATTCGATTTGCCAGCGACCAACGACGAACGACCATCGACTGTTTATAATCCCTCCATCTCCGCTTCCGTCAAAACTCGCAGCCTGCCGTCTGTGCATAAAGCGACGGACGTCCGCCTCGGCCGCATCGTGCGCCTGCTCATGGACCACGCTATCGTTGTCGTCAGCGGCACGAAGATTGCCGAAGAGATCGGCACCAGCCGCTCGGAAGTTTGGCGCTTGATTCAGCAGCTGCGCGGCTTGGGCGTCGACATTGCCGGACATCCGGCCACGGGTTATCAACTGCGCGCGGTTCCCGACTTGCTGCTGCCGGAGATGTTGGCGCCGTCATTGAAGGGCACAATCTTTGGAAGTGGCGGAGCCAAGCAGATCCATCACTATTACAAAATTGGCTCGACCAATTCCGAGGCCATGCGATCCGCGGCGGAGGATTCGCCAGAAGGCAGTGTATTTCTAGCCGAAGAACAGCTGGCCGGCCGGGGACGAGGCGCTCACACCTGGCATTCAGCGCGCTCGACGGGAATCTATTGCTCGGTGATCCTGCGTCCGGTGATGCCGCCTTCGGATGCGCTGATTTTTTCGCTGGCTGCCGGCCTGGCCGTGCGGGCCGCCGTGGCGGAGATTGCGCCGCAGCTCCAGGCGGATCTCAAATGGCCAAACGACTTGCTGCTTGGCGGCAAGAAGTTCTGCGGCATTCTCACCGAGATGAATGCCGAGGCAACGTGCGTGCGCCATCTGGTGGTGGGCGTGGGTATCAACGTAAACCAGGTAAAGTTTCCGGCCGACCTGCGCGAACTCGCAACTTCGTTGCGCATCGAGACTGGCACCGAGTGGTCGCGCGTGGAGCTCTGTACCGCTTTGCTAAAATCACTCGACCGGGAATATCGCAGCTTGGTTGACGATGCGGGAGCGCGAGATGCGATCCTGCGCCGGTTCGAGGAAAACTCTTCGTCGGTGCGCAGCAGAAAAGTCAGGATAGCGGAGAACGACGGCTTGGCGGGCATTACCGAAGGGTTGGATGAGCGAGGATTCTTGCGGATAAGAACGCCGCACGGCCTGCAAACCGTATTGAGCGGTACGGTGAAGCTGGACGGATGAAAATTCAATTTTGTTCTTGGGTGGCGCAGCGCTTCAGCGCTGCGATAACTTGCTTTTTTCGGTGCCGGCTTTAGCCGCTGAGGGCGGCCGCGGCGGTAACCAAGTGACCTATCTATGCTGCTAGTTATCGATGTCGGCAACACGAATACGGTACTGGGTGTTTTCGAACAGATGGCGCACCGTCCGGGCGAGGATGTAACCTCTGACCCTCCCCGTTACGAGCGCCTGGTTGCGAACTGGCGCGTCGGTTCGCATCTGACCCGCACCGTCGACGAATACGGAGTGATCTTCCGCGACCTCTTCGCCATGGCCTCCCTGGAAGTGTCGGCCGTGCATGGAATCGTAATTTCGTCGGTGGTGCCGCCTCTCGATTCGGTGCTGCGGCAGGTGTGTGAGCGCTATTTCAACACCAAGCCGCTGTTCATCGAGCCGGGCGTAAAGACGGGCATGCAGGTGTTGTACGACAATCCCGCCGAGGTGGGCGCGGACCGCATCGTGAACGCGGTGGCGGCATTTGAAAAATACGGCGGGCCCTGCGTGATTGTGGATTTCGGCACGGCGACCACCTTCGACTGCATTTCGAAAAAGGGCGAGTACATGGGCGGCGTGATTTGTCCCGGGATAGGGATTTCCGCGGACGCCCTGTTTCAGCGCACGGCGCGTCTGCCGCGAGTGGAGATTCGCAAGCCCGCGCGCATGATCGGATCGAATACGGTGGGCAGTTTGCAGTCCGGGCTTTACTACGGCTATCTCGGCCTGGTCGATGGCATCCTCGAGCGGCTGATGGATGAACTGGGTGCGGAAACACGCGTGGTTGCAACCGGCGGACTGGGCTCGCTGATTGGCACCGCTTCGCACTTCATCAAAGACGTGGACGAGTTTCTCACCCTCGAAGGGCTGCGCATCATATGGGATCGGAACCAGTCCGTCCGCCGCGAGGCCTCGCCCAAAGCAGCGAAATCGACGATGCCCGCCAATCCTTCGGATGCCGGTGCGAAACCGTGGCTTCCGCCGAAGCCTCCTAAATCACGCTGAGCGAAATCGCGTTGAAGCATCGTGGAAAATTACTTCAATTACTTCACCGAAATCGAAGAACACTACCAGCGCCGGCGGGGGACAATCCTCCTTCTTTCGACCTTGGATTGGGCGCTGATTGAAACCTGGAAGAATGCGGGCATTCCGCTGGAGGCTGTGCTGCGCGGCGTGGATGACGCTTTTGATAAATACGACGAGCGTCCCTCGAAATCGAAGAAAGTAAATAGTCTCGCGTATTGCTCGCAGGCCGTGCTGGCTGCGGCCGAAGACATGAAGGAAGCGGCGGTGGGTGCGTCCAGCAAAGAAAAAACTCAGCGCGAGCCGGGATTTGAGGCGGCGCAGATTGCGGCGTTCCTGCGTGGAAATGCCGAGAAGCTCGAGAAGGCGAAGCCGCCAGAGCGCGCAGGATTCGCGACCGTAGCGATGGCACGGGAAGAAGCAGCTTCGCTGCGTAAAATGGCGGCGGAGATCGAGAGCAATGGCAACCTTCCGCGCCTGGAAGATCTGGAGCGGCGGCTCAGCGTGATGGAGGAAAAGCTGTTCGCGGTGTTAATGGCGGCGACCCCCGATGAAGATCTGGTACAGGTTCGCTCCGAAGCCGATCGCGATATAGCTCCCTACCGGCGAAACATGACGGCCGCTCAGGTTGAGCAGTTGCACAAACAGTACGTACACAAGCGGCTACTAGAGCGCTGCGGCGGGCCGAGGCTGAGTTTGTTCTACATGCACTAACGTTTTGTCCCCCAATTCGTTACACAAATCAACGTTGTCATCCTGGGCGAAGCGAAGGACCTCTGTATTCGCATGCGCCTGGCACAGGTCTTCGCGGCCGCGAGACTGCCCGCGCTACACTTACCACTTGCTCCTTTCCATCGAAAAACTAATCTACGGTGGCGACGGCCTGGCGCGCACGCCCCCCGGCGCGGACGGCCGCAGCATGACCGTGTTTGTGCCCTTTGTGCTGCCGGGCGAGCGGGTTGAAGCCGAGATAAGGCAAGAGAAGTCCGGCTTCGCGCGCGGTTCGATAACACAAATTATGGACGCGTCGCCCGATCGTGTCGAGGCTCGCTGTCCGTACTTCCGCCAATGCGGCGGATGCCATTACCAGCACATTCCTTACGAGCGCCAACTCGAATTCAAAGGCGGAATTCTGCGCGAGACGCTGCAGCGGATCGCGAAAATTGAACTAACATCCGAAATTCGCCTGCATCCTTCTCCTCCATGGAACTACCGCAACCGCACGCGCCTGCAGGTGCGGACTGTGCCTGACTTTGGTCTGGGGTACTTCCGCATTAGCTCGCGTGAATTCCTTCCGGTGCGCGAATGTCCGATCAGCTCGCCGCTGATCAATCGCGTCATGGCCAGTCTGGTTGAGCTCGGCGGTTTGAGCTGCCCCGCAGCAGTTGGGGAGATTGAGCTCTTCGCGGACGCAGCCGACGAGCATTTGCTCGCGTGGGCGTTCTGCGGCGGCGAGTCAGACAACCAGCATCTAGTGCGCTGGGCGCAGTCGCTCCAGCACAAGTTGCCGGAGATCAGCGGTGTGACGTTTTTCTCTTCGCGGCGGCGATCTGCAGAACGACAATCTTCGGAGCGCCGAATACAAGAAGATGGAGCGCCGGCCGACTTGAAATCGCTGGCGCAGTCCGGCGCAAAGTCAATTCGCTATCAAACGAAGGACCACGAGTATCAAGTCAATGCCGGAGCCTTCTTCCAGAGCAACCGGTATCTGGTGGACGAACTGGTTTCAGTCGTGACCGGCAATGCCAGCGGGGACTTCGCTCTCGACCTCTATGCCGGAGTGGGATTGTTTTCCGCGGTTTTGGCGCGGAGCTTTCATCACATTCTTGGTGTAGAGGCGTCACAGACAGCGCATGCCGACCTTGTGCACAATGTGCCTGCGAACGTGAAAGCGGTCGGCGCGCGAACCGAGGATTTCCTGAGGATCGATTCCCTGGGGAGCGATTTCCCGAAAGGCCGGCCGGTGCGAAAAAGTCCTGACTTGGTCGTCCTGGACCCTCCCCGCGCCGGTGCCGGCAAGATGGTGATCCGCTCTCTCGTGGAACTCGGAGCGCCTCGCGTCCGATATGTTTCGTGCGATCCGGCGACGCTGGCTAGGGACCTCGCCCCTCTCCTGGCGGCCGGTTACCACATCGAGGAAGCTCACTTATTCGATCTCTTTCCCGAGACGTTTCACATCGAATCGGTGATGCTGCTGGCGCGCTGACCGCTTTCACGTCGTCCAATTCTTCCCCCTCACATCGACCTACGGAATGACCCGCAACCACAACCCGCCACGGCAGCCGTTGTTCTGGGCGGCGCTGGCATTATCGCTCGGTCTGTGGACGGGTGTCCGTGCCTGGCGCCCGCCTTCGTGGTGGATGATCGCGCTCCTGGCCTTCGTCTTCGCGGCGTTGTGGTTTCTTGCCAAGCGAGCCTGGCTGGCCAAGGCGCTTTCCCTGGGCGCATGGTTTCTCCTCGGTGCTTTCCTGATTCAGGTTCGGGGCCAATCGCCGGACAAAGTTCAGCGGGATGCCTCCAGGATTCTTACCGTTGCGGATGGCCGAGAAGTCACACTAACGGCACGTGTACTTCGCGAAGCATATGCCCGAGCCGATGGAGCGCGACAGATTCGTGAAGCGATTGATATAGAAACGGAAGAGGTCGCAAGCCAGGGCGAAAGCTGGCCAGTGCGAGCCGGAGTTCGCCTGACGATTTACAAGAAACTAGAGAATTCCGAGGCGGGATCATCGCCCGATGCGGTGATTGAGGACCAAGGGCCTGTGAATTTCAATGACCCGATCACGCGATCACCCAATGACCCGATCCCGTTGGCCTACGGCACGCGCCTGCGCATTCGCGCCAAGCTGCATCCAGCGCGCAACTACCGCAATCCCGGAGCCTTCGACTATGAAGGCTATCTGCGCGACAACGGCATCAACGTCCTCGGCTCGGCGGAAGCAACAGGCATTGAGCGCCTGCCCGGGTTTTCCGGCAGCCGGATTGAACTCTGGCGCACTCGTGTTCATTCGAGCATCGTAGCTAAAATTCACCAGCTGTGGCCCGCATCGCAGGCCTCCCTCATGGACGCCATGGTTCTAGGCGAAGAATCATTCCTGCGCAACGCGACGCGCACCGAATATCAGCGCTCGGGCACGTATCACGTGCTGGTCGTCTCCGGAATGAATCTGAGCATCCTCGCCTTCGCCATTTTTTGGACGCTACGCCAGTTTCGCGTCGATCCCGCGGTAGCGGCGATCACGACCGTCGTGGTGTCGTTCGCATATGCGTTCGTGGTGGGGGTTGGTCCACCAGTGTGGCGCGCCGCTCTGATGCTGGCGACCTACTTAGGCGCGCGCCTCCTGTACCGCGGCCGCAATATGATGAACGCTATTGGCGCGGCGGCCCTGGGAATTCTGATCGCCAACCCACACGCCCTGTTTGGCGCCAGCTTTCAACTGACGTTTCTCGCCGTCTTCATCATCGCCGGCATTGGCACTCCGATTCTGGAACGGACGACTTTCCCCTTCGCGCGAGGTCTGCGACTGTTGTCAGCCGCCAGCTACGACTTGCACGTCCCTCCAGCGGTGGCGCAGTTCCGGCTCGATCTACGGATGATCGGAGGGCGCCTGAAGAGATTCATCGGCGACCGTCTCGGTCTGGCACTGCCCTCAATCATCATGCGAGTAGCAATTGGTCTGGGTGAATTGATCTTCATTTCGGCGTTGATGCAGGCGGGACTGGCACTGCTGATGGCCTACCACTTTCATCGCGCGACCACCATGGGAATGCCGGCCAATATGGCTGTGATTCCACTCACTCAGGTGCTGATGCCCGCCGCTGCCGTCGCCGTAGGCTTGGGATACATCTCGACCACGCTGGCCAAACCCGCGGTTTGGATTTCCGGCCTCGCGCTCGAGGGCATCGCCGGAACCGTGCACTTTCTTGGCGGTACCCATCTCGCGGGCGCATCCATCGCCGACCTGCGTGTAGCCATGCCATCGCTTGCAATGATCCTGGCGTCGATCGCGGCCCTGGCGCTCGCCATGCTGGCAGCGCAGTTCCGTCGTACTCGCCTGCCCGCCTTCGCATCTGTCGCGTTACTTTTTGGTGTGGCGGCTTGGATCGCTTTTGTCCCTTCGCGCCCTCACCTTCACCCCGGCGTGATGGAGATGACCGCCATCGACGTCGGACAGGGCGATTCCATTCTGCTAGTCACGCCCCAGGGCCGCGCCCTGCTCATTGATGCCGGAGGCCTTCCCCAGTGGATGCACTCCGACTTTGATCTCGGCGAGCAGGTGGTCTCTTCCTACCTGTGGAATCGAGGCATCGATCGTCTCGACGTGGTCGTGATCACCCATCCTCATGCCGACCACCTCGGCGGCATGCCTGCGGTGATTGCAAATTTCCACCCGCGAGAACTCTGGCTGAGTATCGATAAGCCGGTAGGCCAATTGCTGCCGATCGTCGAGCAAGCCCAAAGAGCGGGAATGAAAGTCTCCGTAAAAAAAGACGGTGATCAATTCGATTATGGCGGAGCGCATTTCCAAATGTTCGCGCCCGGACGCGACCAACTCACCGGCTCCATGCGTCCCAACGACGATTGCCTGGTGTTTACCGCCACCTTTGGGGGCACGACCGCTTTGCTTGAAGGTGACGCGGAACGTCCTGCGGAAAAGCGCGTCGTGGAAGAGCATCCGGAGGCGATGCTGCTGAAGGTAGCGCATCACGGAAGCGCCAGCGGAACGTCCGCCGCTCTGCTTCGCACCGTTCATCCCCGCTATGCGGTGATTTCCGTAGGCGCGCGCAATGTGTACGGACATCCCCGGCGCGAAGTGCTGGAACGGCTACAGCAGGCCGGGGTGAAAACCTACCGCACCGACGCACAAGGCGCAGTCAGTTTTTATCTGGACGGCAAGTCCGTGACTCCCGACGTAGCCCTTCTGCACTAAATGTATTTCTGGTAGAGACGGGGCTAGCCCCGTCTCCGGCAGCGAGGTAACTCCCGGGAATCGCCAAGCCGCGTCTCTACGGGAACTCCCCGCTCACCACCGATTCTACCCAGGGATATCAGCCGTCTCATCATCCAGCGGCGGTAACTTGCGGTAAGCGTCGATAATCTTTTCCGCCTCGGCTGCGTCGTCTTCGCGCACTAGAATGACCGTACCACCGACGCCCGGAAACGCGTCCTGGACCGCGTCGATGGATTTCAAATCCGATTCAATGCCGGCGGATTGGAGCAGCCCTTGCACGACGATGGCTTCGGTCTCCTGCTCCGTGTCAAAAATCTTGACCAGCTTTTCGTTTGGATCCGGTTGAGGCGAGAGATTAGTCGACTGTGGCATGCGTCCTCCGCAAAACTGCCTGTCAACAGATTACGGCAGTCACTATCCCTCTGTCTTGCCGATCACCAAGGTGTACGGCCAAGGGCAGCTTGATTCGCAGCCGGAAGCTGGCACAATGGGGTTAGCGCAGTAAACCACGGGGGCACAGACGCAGAACGGGGGCAGCATGGAAGTTCAACGGGCCGAAGAACACAATGCGTGCAAGGACTGGGACAAGGACAAGAACAATGAGGAGACCCGAAGGCTGCGCCGCCTGCAGTTGATGATGAGTATGGTGATGTCCGTGATCAGCCAGGATCCCGATCTGACCGTGGAAGAAGCCGCGGACATGGCCGCGAATGCCCGCCGCGCTGCCCTGACCATGTTTCCCGACAAAGAACTTGCCTACGATCTCATCTACCGCCCCCGCCTGCAGCGCCTGATGAATGAACGCTTTCGCCTGCAGTAAGAATCACCGCCTCCCCGTGACGTGGTAGCATCCTCCGGCAAAATACGACTGCACCCTCGACTGGGGGTGAGATTTCCGGGACCGCCGTGGAAGCGCTAGACGAGCGGGCGTGGCGAGTGTTCGAGGATCAGCGGGCAGCGGTGGGTAGCAATTCTCAGTTAGTGCAAATGCCGGTTGCGCCAGTTGACAGTGCGCGGCGATTCGGATCCGCATCAAAAAACGAGAAGGTGCATGTTCGTGCTCGGTGTGAACGAGATGGTGGGACTCGGGACTTATTTGTCTGCCGCAGCCTGCGCCCACAGGGCTAAAGGATCAAGAAATGGGTAGGTAGTCGAGGGAGCGTCGATTACACCCCGCAGCGAAGTCTTGAAAGGCACCATGCGTCCGTAGAACGCTCGTGTGCTGTCCTTGTCCTGTTTGATTGTCCCGTGCTCCAGCGTGGCCCCGGCAAAGACCCCGCGAGAACGGGAATAACTCAGCACCTGAGCGCGCATCTTCCAATCCGTTTCAGCTGCGGTTTGGCGCCCCACTGGACCGGCGGCCACGCTGGCCTGTGCGCCCAGCCTAAACTTGCTTGAGAGCAGCTCGGTCATGCCGTTGTCGTTCATTATCAGCATGATCACATCCACGGCTTGCCCACCGAACTGCAAGCCGAAGCTTCCTCCCTCCACGACAAAGAAGGCGGGCGCGCTCCAGCCCTTGGTTGTGCGGCAGGTGGCGACCCCGCGCCCATAACGCAGGCCAAAAACGAAGCCACCATTTAACATGGAGGGCACTATCGCCACACACGCCGCCGAGGCCAGTACCTTTTCTGGAATGCCACGATCCGGGGCGGACTGGATCTCTTGTAGAATCGTGCCTGCCGCCTTTACGCGACCTTGAGCCTTCGTTGCATTTTCGGTCGCCCATGCTGCTGCCGCTAGACACATCACCAAGAACACCTGCAGGAGACTTTTCATTTGGGGGCCTCTCTGCCTTCGATTCTAGAGGGGATTCGGCTGGCTTGTGATGCAGCGGCACAAAGAGCTATTAGCTACTATGGCACTCAAGGGAAGCTCTACAGAGCACATCCGCCTATTGGCGTAACATCGCTATTGCACTGATTTTGTCTGACCGCGGAACCGAGTTTCCGCGACTTATCATCACAAACCAAGTTTCACTTCTCGATCCTCTGCAGGCGAAACAGCAGCGTGCCCCATCCAAGTTTGACGCGCATTTGCACCGGCGTATGACTCGGATCCTCCGAATACCACACCCAAACTTTGCCCTTCGACTGCAGTGAACCGGAGGTGGCCTCAGCCGTAACCATCACCGCCGGGAACGTTCCAGCCGGCACTCTGATCTGTTCCCGCTTCTCCACCGTGGCGCGTACGATCGTCGTCTTCCCGTCACTGATCGGGAACTCGTAGCTCGCGCCCAGCTGCAGCGGCAGCGACTGCAGGTAGTAAAACCCGGTGATGACGTCGGTGGCGCAACCGGCCAGGCCGTTTTCGACATGCTTGGTCTCGCCAGTCTTCAAGTTTTTCTCATCGAGCGCGCTCTTCTTCCGAGCGTAATCAAAGTGGATCGAAGTCTCGCGCTTATGCGAGCCTTCCTCGCTGTGTTTCAAGATCGAGAGCGAGCAGAACGTCCGAGGATCGAAGCGCGACTCGAAGTGGTCGTGCACCGGGAAGATGATGTTGACGGCTCCTGAAGATTCGGCGCCCGCCGTAACTTTGCGTTCGTTCCCGGCGGCTTCCATTTTCACGACAGCGGTCCCGGCGGTAATCAAATGCCACTCCGCCGAATAGACGTAGCCTTGTCCATCGGGAAAAGGATAGTTGGCACGTGGAGGATCGATCTGCACCGGAGCAGGTCCAATCGTCGCTGTAGGCGGGCCTTGCTGTGCCGGCAACATGCCCGCAATCAGGAAGATCAGGCAGCAGAGAAGACAGGCAAGCGTCGCCAGGCTGCGGACGCTTTGAAAGGGCGCGGCTTCAGCCGCGCCCCAACCCGAACCAGAAGAGACGGGCTTTAGCCCCTGAGGTGAACGGCTCATGCTCCACGGCAGACTACCACATCATCTTTACGACGAGGACGGCAAGCACTACCACACAGCCAATGCTTGCCTCGTACTCGCGGTGCTTCCAGTAGCGTGCGTAAGAGTACGCGCCCTGCCGGTCACCGTAGCGCGTAAGCCGCGGCAACATACGCGGCACATGACGGGCATAGTCGTCGTATTCGGGAAACGTCCGACGCAGATAGCGCTCCTCGCCGGCGATGACCGGAACATAAATTACGGCAAACATCACCAACATAATTGCGACGATCCACCAACTGCGCGCCGCGATAGCGAACCCGGCGGCCATTATCAACGAGCCCAGGTAAAGAGGGTTGCGAGTGTAGGCATAAGGACCGCTAGTGGTGAGTTGCTTGTCTTTTTGCACGTGGCCGGAAGCCAGCCCGCGTAAGACCAGCCCAGGAATCAGCACCAGTGTGCCCGCGATGAGCGAATTTCTCGTTGGCCGCGCCAGCAACACGAAGACGACCGCAAAAATAAATCCCACTGGCACGCGGATACGTCGGGCCACGCGCGACCAGGTGTCGCCAGTGGTCTCGGAGGCTCGCGCGCCGGATTGTGAAACTTCACTCACTTGGGTTCTTCAATATGGTTTCGCACCATGAGGTTTTGCAAATTGACCTTGCAATAGTTTCCGAGCCGCGGCGATGACTTCACCCGCAGTAATTTCGAGCAACCCCTGTTCCGATTCGCGGTGCCGGGTGTGGTCGGTCATGCTGCTCGCACTTCGCAGGACAATCGATCGTGTTCCGAATGGCCCGTTGCGCGCCGGATTTGTCGGACCAAAAATCGCCACCACCGGAATTTTCAATGCCGCCGCCAAGTGCATTGGCCCGGTATCGCCGCCGATGAGCAGGCGAGTCCGGCGCGTGAGCGCGATCAATTCAGAAATCGAGCAGGAGATCTTTCGCGCCGCTCCTTCGCTGGCGGCTTCCACCGCCACGGCCAACTCTTCTTCTCCCGGCCCGTAATTCACGAGCGAACATATTCCGTCTTTTGCGAGTTCATTCGCAACTTGACCGTAACGCTCTGACAGCCACCTCTTCGCTCCCCAACCCGCGCCGGGATTGAGAATCACGAAGTCCTTCACATCCACCGTGAGTCTTGTAATCTTGCTCTCTGCATCCGGATCCACCGGAAACTGTACCTGAGATTTCGCAATCGCCGTTGAAATACCAGCAGTTGGAACGACGGCTCCCGCCAACGCCAGCGCCTGTTCGACGACATGCGTGCCGTTCGTCAACATTTTCCGTGTGTAAAACATGCTGGCAGCGTTCTCCCGCGGTTGTGCGCTTCCATACACAATGGGCGCGCCCGACCAGCGTGCCAGCAGCGCCGAACGCACCGCGCCTTGAAAATCAATCACCGCGTCGTATTGAACTCCGCGTAACTGACTCAAGCCCACAGCTATCTGCTGCCAGGTGTTGAATGAGAACGGCGCGCGACGCCATTCCGCTGTGTTGACAGCATGGACGCGGTCAGCCAGCGGACGCTGCGGAGAGCGTCGTCCAGAACGCGGATAGCGCAACGTGCACAGCAGTTCTGCCCAGCGCTCTTCGATAAGCCATCCCAAGGTGGCGTGAGGAAAAGCCTGGCGCAACGCGGCCGCAGCCGGCAGTGTGTGGATGATGTCTCCCATGGCGCTAAGGCGCACAACGAGAAGGCTATCGAATCGCGGATTGCCGACTGCGAAAGATATGGAGTCGGTCATTCGCGTCGCAATCTGCTCCGCCTCACGATTTTCGCGGGCCCAGCCGCGAGCGCGATCGCGAATGAATGATCTCGGTGGCCGAGTGATTCTTGGGATCGCCTACGATGACGACTCGTCCTCCACAAGCTTCGACCTCGTCGCGCTCGGGGACATTCTCCGCCGTATAGTCGGTGCCCTTGGCATGAAAGTCAGGGCGAATTTCGCGAATGAGCGCGCGCACGTCCTTTTCCGCAAAAATAACGACAGCATCCACATCAGCCAGCGACGCCAGAATTTCCGCGCGTTCTTCGGCAGGCATCACGGGCCGCCCTTCACCCTTCAACACGCGCACGGAAACATCGGCGTTGATCGCGACAATCAGTTTTCCCCCAAGTTCCCGAGCGGCGTGCAGATAGCGTATATGGCCGACATGCAGCACATCGAAACACCCGTTGGCCAGCGTGACGCGATCGCCGGCGCTCCGCCAATCCGCCACACGCTGCCGCAATTCGTCGCGCGAAACAATCTTCTGGAGTGATGTATTCAATGATGGAGTGCTCAATGATCTCGATCTGTCAGGCTGCTGCAAAGCTCACGTTCCGTATCCGGACATCGCTTTAGCGGTGCCGCTACTTTTTCGGAATCAGACGCCCCTTCAGGGGCTGGACAGCACCAGTTCTAATGTTCTCGGACAACCGGCGGCGTCTTATCGAGCGCCTCCAGCAATTCCTGCTGGCTCACCGTGGCCGTGCCCCGCTTCATGACCACAATGCCGCCCGCGTAGTTCGCCAGGTGAGCGGCCTCTTCCGCCGTCGCGCCCGCAGCGAGGGCAGCAGTAAAAGTCGCGATGACGGTATCGCCCGCGCCGGTCACGTCGGTAACTTCGTCGCTCCCAGAGATGGGAATATCCACCGGCTTGTGGCGGCGCGGGAAAGCCACCATGCCATCCTTGCCGCGCGTGATCAGCAGCGATTCCAAATTCATCTGGCCTGCAATCTGGTCTCCCGCAGCCAGAAGGCGTTCCCAGTCGTTGCCGATGCGAATGCCGAGAGCTGCCTCCACCTCGGATTCATTCGGTGTTGCGGCGGTAATGCCAGCATATTCGAGCATGCGATAACGCGAGTCGAGCGTCACTGGAACCCTCTCCAGCCCGCGCTTTTCTCGGATCACATTCACCAAGTTTGGCGTGGCGGCGCCGTATCCATAGTCGGAAACCAGCAGCGCATCGGAGGCCCGGGCGTACTCGCGGGCGCTCAACACGAGTTCGCGGCGCAAATGCGAATTGGGACCTTCGGCGGGCTCCCGGTCAAGACGTACGACCTGTTGCCCGGCGGTGTGCGCGAATCCGGCTAGTATGCGTGTCTTGGTCACAGTGGTAGTGCTCTTGTCTTTGAAAACACCGCTGACCGGAATGCGTTTATGGCGGAAAGCGCGTAGCAGCAGCTTTCCTGAGTCGTCGTCGCCCACGACACCAACCGGCAGGACGTTCACTCCCAGGTCGGCAAGGTTGTAGATGGCATTCGCGCCGCCGCCAGGAACCACCTTGCGATCGCGGTGCTTCAAGATCAGCACCGGCGCTTCGCGTGAGACGCGAGAA
>DATFZT010000086.1:0-29380 GCA_035314185.1 Terriglobales bacterium | reverse complement strand
TCCCCATGAAATCAGCGTCACCAGAAAGTCGGTTTAAGCTTTGATTTCACTCGCTGCCACCATTCTTTACTGGCCAGACCCTATCGGTCAAACGGGAATACTTTGATGACGCAATCACAAAACCTCTGAGTAGTTGGCGTTAAATCTCTGTTACACCAACTGAGAACTGCCAAACACCTGCGGTTCCCATTCACTGCCCGCGTGGTTCGGAACACCCGCAGGCTAATTGGGCCGCCATTGAAGTCCAAGAATTGGCTCGTCCTGGCGCCGCCTCACAACTAACGGGGCGTACCAATTTTCAGTAGGTCGGCCAGGGTGTGCCCGCCGTGAGCTTCGAGCTGATAAATCAACTTTTGCCAGAGGCGAGCCGTGACAAATGCATCATCGAGCGCGTGATGCGCCTCGCGGAATTCAATGTTGTAGATCTTCGCCAGCGACGCCAGATCCACAGTTTCGAGGCGCTGGAACAGATCCTCCGAGTAGCGCCCCTTCCGCAACAACCAGCGATGGACCTGGGCGGTATCCACGACCGGGTTGTCGAGCGAATGTTCGGTTGGCCTCAGTTCTTTGCGCAGAATATCCAAATCGATTTTGATAAAGTGCCCGACCAGTACCGCCTGCGCGATGTAATCCCGCAGTTCTGCCAGGACCTGAAGCGGCGGTTCTCCCTGTTCGATGTCACTTGGCCGAAGCTTGTGCACCACAACCGTCCCTGCGGGGACCTCCACGCCGGGGTTCAGCACGCGGTAAAACTGCTCGCCCATCAGGATGCTCGCGCCCTTCATCGTGATAGCGCCGACCGAAAGCAGACGGTTCGAGCGCCGGTCCAGCGAAGTGAATTCCGTGTCGAGGACTACATAGCGAACTGAGTTAATGGGGGTATCGGGTGGATATATGCCTGTCGCAGCCTGCCGTTCCCGAAACTTGAGGCACCCCGGCATCTTCAGTGCGACCCCAGTTGCGCCCACACTGCATTACGGAAATGATCGGCGATCGCCAATTGTGCGCGGGCGATCGTCCGAAAGGCCTCTTTGAGCAGGCTTCTCTGCAGTTGGGTGAGGCTCGCGGGGTTTACATAATTGCTAAGAGGTTGCGCCGTCCGCGATAGCTGGAGTTGATGTTCAAGGCGGAGAAGTGTGAGCAACTCAAACGACTCCAGCAGATCACGGCGAAGCACATCGTCGAAATAGGTGAGTGTGTGCGCCTCCGAAAGCCGATCAGCGGTATTCGTGGCCGCGATTCCTCCGTCGAGTGCCAGCAGACGCGCAGCATTCACGATCGGACAGGTGCCGAACGTCTTGATGTCGAGTTCCTGCTTATGCTCGCCCGACTGCTCAACCACGAACGTGCGGAAGAATCCCAGCGGCGGTTTGCGATCAATGGTGATATAAGCGAAAACTGACTTGAAGAAAGAGGCGTCCCGCAGAGTTTCGCGAACGAAAGCGGCGAGCGCTTCGAACAGCGAGAAATCGCCGCCGACCGGACGCATGTCGAAAAAAATAAGAGCATCCTCTACGGAATGCAGGTCAGCCTCCGTGACCCATATCCGAAAGTAGTTCTTCCACGAGGAAAGCGGCTGCCGCCAGCGCGGGTTGCTGGCCATGTAGTCGCCGGTGCAGGGCGGATACCCACAACTGGCCAGCGCGTTCCGGACGTACAACGAAAAACGCGTGAAATATTCCTGCGCTATCCCGGCATTCAGGTCGTCCGGGTCGGCATAAATCAGGGCATTATCCTGGTCGGTCTTGAGGGTCTGCTCACGGCGCCCTTCGCTGCCCAGCACCACCCAACAATAGGGCAGCGGGGGCGGACCCAATTCCGCCTCGGCGAATTCCAGAATCTTTGCCATCAGGCGGTCATTGATCTCGGAAACGACGCGCGTAATGTGGCTTACCCTCGCGCCCTCCCGCAGGAGCAGCGGAAGCAGTTCCATGATTTTTTTTTGAGCGTCGGCCAGGCCTTCGACAGATTTCTGCTGCTCGAGATGCCGCGAGACAGTGAGCGGCGACTTGCCCTGCAACAACATCAGGTCGTGGCTGGAGAGGACGGCCTTCGGCAACCCCTCCTCAGTGACCAGCACGTGCTGGATGTCTTTGGAGATCATGGCCAGCAGCGCCTGAAACAAGCGCGCCGTGCTCTCGACCGAAACCACGGGTGCACTCATGATGCTGCTGACGGGAAGATCGAGAGACAATCCGTTAGCCACAACGCGGTGGGTGAAGTCGCGGTCGGTTACGATACCGACGGCGCGGCCGTCCGGTCCGACAACCGCCAGACAGGTGGCACGCGAGGCTGCGGCCAGCCGTGCGGCTTCTCGGATCGACGTCTCGCCGGTACAGACCACGGCCGGAGCGCTGACGACATCTTGGACGGCGAGCGAGTAAAGCAAGCGCTCGGTGTTACCCATCAGATTCGTCTGGTCTCTAAGTTCCTTCAGACTGCGGTCGAGGTAGCGCGTGATGGATGCGCGAACCAGGTATTCCGAAAATTCAGGGTAGCGTGACGCGAGTTCCTGAATCACCGTGCCCGGAATGCTGTAGCAGAGTGCGTCTTCGACCGCGGTCACATCGAACCGGGCGACGTCCCGGCCCATCAGTGAAAGCAGTCCGAAGATCTCACCTTCTCCGCGAAGATCGAAGACAAGTTGCTTCCCCACGGTGGTGCGCAACGCGAGCTGCACGGCGCCTTGTGAACGATGTACAGCACCTCGGATGCACGATGTCCAGCGTGGATGATGGTGCCGTCTTTCGGGAAATACTCCAGCGTCGTGCTCGACACCAAACGGGAGAGTTCGCCCCGAGGCAGGAACTGGAAGGGCGGGACAGTTTTCAGGAATTCAATGACGGTCTCAGCGACTACCGACGCAGACGAAGAGCGAGTCGACAAAGCTGCACCTGAGGGGGCGATTCTAACAAATCTGGGGATGAGACGGATGTGATGGCAAGCACGAGCTGAAACGCATGGGACGGCGTCACGACTGATTGCATTGTCCAAGATGGGCCTGCTTTGCTTTCAATCCGAACTTACTGGCGAAGTCGAGACGCTCAAAGTATCACTTTGAATGAAATTCCTTGCATAACTCTGCTACTATCAGCTGTTCTGGCTGCTAAGTCCCTGTATACGGGGCAGTTCCGGGCCGTCGTTTGGATGCCGGACTGCTCTTTACTTAGTTGGCTTTTTCTCAGCCGCCCACGGGCTCGTGCCGGGGAGGAGTGCTGTTTTGAACGACGGTGCGACCGGGAAGATCGTGCGACGGAGGCGGAGCTGGTATCGACGTCGCCTGCGCGTACAGCGATCCCTAGCTGCTCTGGTCGTCATCACAGTGATAGCCGGTGCCTGCTGGCAGAGCGCCACACGCTATTTCGCGTTGCCTCGGCCTGCTTCTCAGGTTTTGCCCGACTCTTTCTGGAGGCGAGGCAACAAAGATCTTGCTTTGAGGGCCACGCAATCCGCCAAGCCTGCGAAATCTCGCGCGCGGATTCCCGGGGTCTATCCGTACTCGGTGATCCCCGGAGGCGTCAAGGATGCCGACGATCTTCGCTATGCGTCGTTGCGCGACTATGTCGTTCGCCGGCATTACGCCCACTTCGATTTCAGCCACGCACATTTCGTGCCCGCCTCCGAAGCCCGCGAAGTTTATCTTTCTTATCGCATTCGTGACACCGTCTACTGGACCCGCAGGAAGATTCGCCTGCACATCGGGGAACTGCTGCTGACCGACGGCAAAATCACGGCGCGTGCCCGCTGCGGCAACCAGATTTCCGACACCGCCAATCCCGAAGTTTCCGAAGAAGAGCCCGCTGAAGATGTTCTGGATCAACCCGTGGCGCAGCTCGAACCGGGACCGTCCTTTCCCATCCGGCCCCTGCTTGCCGCGCCCGACTTGCCCACTGGCGAACCGGCTCCACCCAAGCTTCTCGCCGGCCAATTCTTCTTCCCGTACGCGCCTATTGGGGTGCCGATTCCCACCGGCCGGTGCACCGCCGCCGACCAACTGGTTGATGGCCACTGCCGTCCCAAACGCAAGAAACCGGTGGTGCCCGAGCCATCGACCATGCTGCTGCTCGCTGCCGGCTTGTCGCTAGTTCTGTGGCGTTATCGAAAAACCGCCCACCCCGTCGCGGCCTAGCGCCATCTTTGCGCCGGACGGCTAGCCTTTTCTGCTGATCTTCCCGCCACTAGCCGACCCGCAATTGGTGCTAGAACTTCTGGTGCGGATTACTGGTCCCATAACTGCTAGACTTTGCTCAGAGCCCCAATGCTACTCTTCTCCTATTTCGGAGCCCTGCTGGGCATCGCGGCGTGGTTGTCCGCACCGATTTCCGCGCAGACGCCTGCCGCGAAGACTGAGCAAACGCTTGCTGTAAAGAGTTCGCAAAATGCCGCGCAGAATAGCGCTCGCGTCCAGCAAGTCGTGGTGCGCGGCAGCGGCGCTGCCATGGAAGTGGAAATCCAGACCTCCGGAGCGCCCGTTGCCCCCGATACTCAAGCCATTACCGGACCCGATCGTATCGTGGTGGATTTCCCTGGCGCACTCCCCGCCACCGCGTTGCGCGCCTTGAAAGTCAATCGCGGCGCGCTGAAGGGAATTCGCGCCGGCCTGTTTTTCGACAACCCTCCCATTACGCGCATCGTGCTCGATCTCATGGAGCCCCAGTCGTATCAAATCTCGACCATCCAGAATGCGATCGTGGTGAAGCTAGGTCCGGTCACCGCAGCAGATGGAGTCCATGCTCCCGACATGCCGCATGCCGCGAGAGTTCAGAATGCTTCGCTCGTCTCCGGTACGCCCGCCGCGAGCATGAATGTTCCCACCCCGAGACTCTCTACCGCAGTTGCAAACACGACGGCGCCCTCGCCTCCCGCCGCCGTCATAGAAGCACCGCCGCCGAAGCCGCCCTTGACCGTGACGTTTGAAAACGGAATGCTGAGCATCCGCGCCGAGAAAGCTACGCTTGCGCAGGTGCTGTTCGAAGTGCAGCGCCAGACCCAGGCCGAAATTGCCATTCCCGCCGGCGCCGAGCAGGAACAAGTGGCCGCCGTTCTCGGTCCCGCTTCCGCCCGCGATGTGCTGGCATCGCTCTTGAACGGGTCATCCTATAACTACATTTTTGTCGGAAACGAACTAAGCCTCGAGCGCGTCATCCTGTCGCGCCGCGATCCCAGCATCTTCTAGGCGCCTTCAAAGATTGTCATCCCGCTCAAGCATTATTCCGCTCAAGAATTGTCATCCCGAACGAAGTGAGGGATCTCCAGTTTGCCGGCATTGCCTTCGGCTTCACGTGCCATCCTTGAAATTTTCAGTCAAAGGTGGGATGCCAACTAAGGCGAAATCAGCCGCACTGCCACGGGAGACGCGCCGTTGCCGAGAATCGGCTGTCCGGCAGCACCGGTTCCACAACCGACCAGGTTAATAACCTCCGTACGGATGTGACCATTTGCACTTGGGTCTCCATATGGGTTTAGAAAGAGCTGCACAAAACCTATGATCTGAACCTGAGGGTAGGTGGCCGGCGGCCAAGTCGCAGGGACAGCGTCGATCACCGGCACCGTCACCAGTGATTCGCTCACCATCATAGTGTTTCCTGCCAGGCCCGGAATTGGATTGCCGAGTCCAGCCACAAACTGAAAGGGTGGGCTCGGCGCGACCGTATCGACGCTGTCTGCCCAGCCGTTTGCGCTCGCGTTGGTCATGCCATTCACTGCGCCCCCCGTCTCAACGTCCCGATTCGCATCGCTGGTCGTGTCGATGTTTATGATCTGTGCTGGCGGTGCTGAGCTGTAACAAGAGATCGGCGTTTGCACGCAGCCCGCAATACTCAACTGATAATTGTTGAACCCAACGCAGCCAGTACATGCGACGGACGCCGCACTGGGCGCAGGAAAGCTGCCGGTGGCGGGATCGGTAGTGCCGGGATAGTACTGCCATGCGGCCGGAGTGTTGGCGCTCGCCGGGAGGCAGTCCTTAGTGCCGCCGGAGCACCTTGTCTTCAGATGGGTATTCCCAGGGGCGGCCGGAGTCTCCCATCCCAGCAGGTTTGTATCAAGGATGGCTCCGCTCGCCGAGTCGAAAATCTGAGGATTGGCGGCGCCGGGATTTGGGCTCACGTTCGGAAGCAGCCAGGGTTTCACACAAACGGGTGCGACCGGGATCGTCGTCCCAGTCGGAGAAGCATATGCGCCCGAAGGATTGTAAGCCTCGGCCGTGGCCGACGCACTCACCGCAATGGACTTGGTCCCCCAAATACGCGCGAAGAACGTGGGCAGGTTGAGCACTTGCACGACTATGGTGACAGTCGGGTTGGTATAGGTGCCGCCGAAGCCAACGGCGACTTGGCTGGCGGCCACGTTCGTTCCTCCCACTTGGTTCTGGACCGCCACCTGAACAGCGACCGTCGTGGCGATCCCAGTGGTGGGGGTTTCCACGCTTGCGAGTAACGTACCCGTTGGGTCCGAGGTCGCCCCCGAGTTGGCGAGCACGCGCGCCGCGGCCAGGGCCGCGCCATCGGCCGCCAGTTGCGCCTCGCTGCGCGCGGTGTAGAACGTCACCACGTCGATCGAAAGCGCGGCCATCGCTCCCACCACAAACAGCATGACCACCGCGACCAGTGTGATCACGACCCCTCGCTCATGGCTGGGTCGCGAGTCAGGTCGCAAGCTGTTTCGCAAATTCACTCGCAAATTAGTTCGATGGCGTCGCAAGCATCCTCACATCTGATTGTGGACCGTGGCGCTCTCGGTCAACTGCGTTGTAGCCGCATAGCTCGCGCCCGGCAACAGCAATTGAATCGCACTATTGAAGCGCCAATGGTATGGATATGTAACCCGAACGCTGGAGCCGACGGAAAAAGGTGACCCGGATGTTATCGATCCGCGGTTGACGGTGATGACCAGGTTGTCTCCGGTAAAACCGCCGGAACACGCGGAAATAGTGTAAGTCCACGTGAGGGCAGGCGGAGTGGGCGGGGTGGGCGGCGGGGGCGGCGCGCAAGATAGGCCCCCGTTTGGCAGAACTCCACTGCTGGCCAGCGAGTTGAAAACTGCGGTCACCACCGGGTGCAGAGAGGCCGGGTCGAGATTGCTCGATTGAATGTCGCTCATCGGCTGAGCCGCGGCAACGATGGCGCCTTCCTGCGCCGCCTGCTCGATCTTCTGTTTCTGGTTGAAAGCGCCGCTAAAATCAAAGATGCCCACGACGAACACCACCAGCAGTGGCAATGCGATGGCAAACTCCAGCAGCGCCGCGCCCTGCACATCACTCAGCAGACTGAGTGCGCCGTGTGCCCCACTTCTCGCGCTCTTGGAGAAGTGGGCTCTTTCGCGGCGATGCAGAATTCGGAAGCGCAGCATCTAGTTCTCCATCCTGCTCTGCGCCTGCGCCGACAGAATAATCTGCTGCATGTTAAGCGAAGTCCCCGGGAAGTTGAACTGAAATGGATATTGAAAGCTCACCACGGTCCCGCATTGTGTGGGCTGGCCGGCGGTGGGATTCAATTGCACATTTTGGCAAACATAGATGTTGGCAGTCGATGAACAAAAGCCAGTAGACGGCGGGGGCGGAAACGGTGGCGACGGGCACGCGCTGCAAGGTTGTCCGGCGGCACAATTTGGGGGACTGGCAGGCAATTGGATCTGGCTGGCATTGAGGTTGGAGGCCTGCATCACCGCGGTAATCGCGTTGTCCACGGTGGTAACGGTGGCGGCGGCATCTCCGCACGTGGCGCACGTCGCCCGCGCCGCGGTGATCGCTCCCTGCTGCGCCGCCTGCTGGATGGTGGAATAAATGTTGAAGGCCCGTCCAAACCACACGATCCCCAACAGAAGCATGAACACCAGGGGCAGTACCACTGCGACCTCGGCAATCTCCGACCCGTCCGTGCGGACAAGTCTGCCCGTGATTCGTTTGATATTCAGCAAACTGCAGATCCCTCGCTCCGCTCGGGATGACAAATCAGAAGTAAGATCACAAATTATAAAGCCGTTTGTCGATGCTGTTAGATTTTCCCCATCGCCCTGCCGATTCCATAAAACAAGACCGTCAGCGCCATGGCCACGCCAAACGGAATTTTTGTTGACTGCGGATCGTCGAGCGAAACCTCGGAAGCAGGCATCCGCAGGCTGAACAACGCCGCCAGCAAGTGCGCCATGTTCAAGAGCGTCTGCTTCAGTCGTCCCTTCCAGATGACCACCACCAGCGCCATGACTCCCGCCACCAGGATCGTGCCCACCAGCACGGAAAGCAGTTGCCGCCAACCCAGACAAGCTCCCAAAGCGCCCGCCAGTTTCCAGTCTCCGGCGCCCAGGCTGCGGACGAGTACGAAAGGCAGCAGCAGTCCCAGTCCCAGCGCCGTGCCCAGCAATGCACCCTTCAGTCCCGGCCAGCGGTAGAGAATCGTGTTAACTGCGACCCCGGCCGCGAAGCCCGACACGGTGAGCCAGTTTGGAATCCGCCGGTAGCGCCAGTCCAGAAATCCCGCAACCATCGCCACCAGTACCGCGAAGATCCAGGGCCCGGATTGAAGCATGATTTCCGCTGCCAGACGGGCGCCTCCACGCGTTTCGCTTCCTGTACTGTAGGGCTTTCGGAAGCCACACTCAAGAGAAAGTTCTCAGTTTCCAGTTCTCAGTTCTCAGGAACTGCAGATCCCTCACTCGTTCGGGATGACAAAGGCTTTTAGGTTTTTCTGAGAACTGGGAACCGAGAACTGAGAACTGATTGCTTTGGGCAAAGCAAAAGGCCCGGTCGCCCGGGCCTTGATTGCGTTGGTAACACCTTCGCTACCGTGTGACCGGAGGAGCCGAGTTTCTTTCCGCCACCACTTTCTTGGCATTGTCAGCCAGGGCGCGCGCCTGCGGCATCAGGTCCAGAGCCTTGATTACTTCAGGATCGGTTTCGGCTCGCACTTTTAATCCTTCTTCCTGGCCGAAGGCATCCACGAAGAGTTCGCTCTTGATGTTGGAGCGCAGCCAATCGTTGTTCTCGATCAACTCGCCTTCGCTATAGGATATTTTTTCTTCGTCGAGGAATTTGTGGAACTCCTGCAGCACCACATCGTCCACTTCAAAGCTCTGCGTGATCTTGTGACTGAGAGCGTAGCGCTTCGCAAAATTAAACAAAGCGTAGTGCTGCAGCAGTGTCTCCTGGAACTTGTTGGACTTGTAAGGAGGCAATTTTACATCCGGAGTGATCCCGCCGCCGCCATACACTGTGCGTCCGCCATCGGTGAGCTTGACTTCGTGGTTGGTATTATTCTCTTCACTCTCCCGATTGTAGTAGTAGTCGTAGAGAGAAAGATTCGAGTAATCGCGCTGGATCAGACGTCCGCTCGGGGTGTAGTACTTGGCGGTGGTTAAGGCGAGGCCGGTATTTTCGGCGAGCGGATACACGGTCTGCACCAGGCCCTTGCCGAAGGTTACTTCACCGACGATCAGGCCGCGATCGTGATCCTGGATTGCTCCCGCTACGATTTCAGCGGCGGATGCGGTGCCGCGATTTACCAGCACTACCAGCGGATATTCCTTGCCCCCGTTGCCGTGCTGCGCTACGTATCTTTTCTCCGGGGACGAGCGGCCGTGATGCGAGACGATCAGCTGGTTCTTCTTCAGGAACTTGTCGGCTACGCCTACCCCTTCACTCAGCAGTCCTCCGGGATTTTGACGCAAATCTAGGACCAGGCCTTTCAGATCGCCCATCTGATCCAGCGCCTCGGCGACTTCATGCTCGGTCGTTTCCTGGAACCCGGAGACGTGCATGTAACCGATGCCGGGCTTGATCATGAAGTGCAAATCCACGCTGTAGCGCGGAATCTCGTCGCGGATGACGGCAAATTCAAGCGGATGGTCGGAACCTTCGCGCAACATGGTGATGCGAACCGTGGTGCCTTTCGGTCCCTTGAGCAGATCGGCGACATCGGACGTGCTCATGTTGTCGGTGGGCTTGCCGTCGATGGCGGCGATAATGTCGCCCGGGCGGATGCCGGCGCGATAGGCCGGGGTGCCGACGAAGGGAGCGATGACAATAACTTTATTGTTGCGCGGGCCGACCGTCATGCCCACGCCGTAATACTTGCCGCGCTGCTCTTCGCGCAGCTGGGAATAGGATTTCGGGTCGAAAAAGTTGGAGTGCGGGTCGAGCTGGTGCAACATGCTCGGGATCGCGCCGTTATAAATCGCCTTGTCGGGATTCACCGGGTCGGCATAGCTCTGCTCGATCGTTTCATAGACCTGGGTGAACTGCTTGAAGCTGTCGCGGACGTCGGAGTCGGTGCTGGGCGTGGTTGCCGGGCTGATTCTTTGCGCGAACAGCATTCCCAGCAAACCGAACGTAGCAAGGACAAAAACTAGCAGGAAGAGTGAACGACGAGAACTACCAGCCATGTGTCGAAAACCTCAGTTCGAAATACTCAGTTCGAAATACTCGGGCAGGGACTTGCAGGGATCCAACCACCCCATCTGAGCGCAGTATAACACGCGAAAGCGCCCCTTTAGTTGGATGCCGAAACCCGCTGGTGGTTACTCCCGAGCGACATCTTTTGCGCGTTGCGGGGCAGTCCGAATCTTCCGGAACATCAAGAAAGCCGAAGCGCGACGCATCTTACGATGGCGTAACGGCTTGGGCGGAGAGCTGCACCGAGTCCAGCGCTTCGCGTACCTTGGTTTCGAGCTCGACCGGCGTGAAGGGCTTCTGCACAAAGTGGAATCGGTTTTCGAAGACCTCGCGGTGAATCAGGGCGTCATCCGTATAACCGGACATGTAAAGTACCTTGATGTGCGGCCGCAAGGCGACGGCGCGGCGTGCCAGCTCGCGTCCGCTCATGCCCGGCATGATCATGTCGGTCAGCAGCAGGTGAATGGGCTGGGTGTGCTGCGCGCAGATCTGCTCCGCTTCCGCGGGATGTTGCGGCGCCAGCACGGCATAGCCCTTGTCATGGAGGATGGTGTTGGCAAGGGCGCGCACCGCGGGATCATCCTCCACCAGCAGAATGGTCTCTGTGCCGCGCGGCGGAAGCGCGCGCGCGGCGGATGCTGCTTGCGGCTTGGCAGCGCGCTCATCCACCGGCAAATAAATCCTGAAGCTGGTACCGTGACCCACCTCGCTGTACACCGAAATGTAGCCTTTGCTGTGCTTGACGATGCCATACACAACGGCAAGTCCTAGCCCAGTGCCGCGGCCCGCCTCCTTGGTGGTAAAGAAGGGATCGAAGATCCTCGCCTGGGTGTCAGCGTTCATGCCCGTGCCGTTGTCGCTGACCACCAGCAGCACATGAGGGCCGGTGCGTGAGCCCACGTGGCTCTCGACAAAGGCTTCGTCCAGGACAACGTTGCTGGTCTGGACCATGAGCTTGCCGCCCTCCGGCATGGCATCGCGGGCGTTTACCGCCAGATTCATGATGATCTGCTCCAACTGGCCGGTATCGGCCTTCATCAAGCGCAAGTCGGCGGCCAAAGATGTCTGCACGTCTATGTGCTCGCCAATCAGCCGTTGCAGCATCTGCATCATGTTGGTGATAACCGTGTTCAGGTTCACGGTACTGCCCTGGAGAATTTGCTGGCGGCTGAAGACGAGCAACTGGCGGGTGAGCGCGGTGGCGCGTTGGCCAGCCTTGTGAATCTGGTCGGCGGCAGAATGGAGGCGTGCGTTTCCCACCAGGCCATCCATGAGCAGGGTGCTGTAGCCGCCGATCACGGTGAGCAGGTTGTTGAAGTCGTGGGCAATTCCGCCCGCCAGCGTTCCCAGTGACTCCATGCGCTGCGCCAGTTGTAGCTGCCGCTGCAACTTGCGCTGCTCGGTAATGTTCTCCACGGTGCCTTCGTAGGCGATGATCTCCCCCGAGCCGTCCCGGATGGCCTTCAGGTGCTCCGAGGTCCAAATTTTCTTGCCGTCCTTGCAGTTGATTTCGCTCTCGAAGCTCTGCAACTCGTCGTCCCGACGCAGCAAATCCTGAAATTGCCCTTTCATGGCGGGGTCCGCATAGTTTTCCTTGGCGTTGTAAGTGCGGGTCTGCAGAAACTCCTCGGCGGAATCGTAGCCCAGCATCTTTACCAGGGCTGGATTGGCGGCGGTGTATTTGCCTTCGGGCGTGACCTGAAAGATGCCATTGACGGCATTCTCGAAAATGTTCCGGTACTTCTCTTCGGCTGCGCGCAGCGATTCGGCGGTTTGTTCCTGGCGAAGCCTGAGTTGCTGCTGGGCGCGCTGCCCCAGCACCAGCCGCGCGCTCGAGCAAGCGAACGAGGCGACCACCGCAATCAGGGCGACGGCCAATTGCTTGCGCTGGGCGTGGGACGCCGTGATCAAAACCAGAAGGGGCAACGCGATGTGCGCGAACTGCGCCAGCAGCAGCGGTTCCGCCGCAATTTTGCCGGGTTCAGGTTCAGCTTCTACCGGCGGAGTCCAGCTGGCAGCCAGCAAAATCAGCAGCGTGCGCGGCACCGTCCACAGAAGTTCGTACCAGGACGCATTCTGCATGTCGCCCCAGACTTGAACGTTGAGATAAACCAGGTCGCCCACGCTGAACACCAGCAGAAACAGGGCGACGCGCCCGAACAGCGAGCGCACCAGGCGGGAGCGAGTCAGCAGAGCGCGTAAGGCAAAGGCCGAGGTGATGACCACATCGCGGACAATCTCCACCCGCCAGATCAGTGTCGCTATCGAGTGGGGTGGCCCGCCCGACCAGGGCTGATAGAAGAAGAACAGATAAGTGGACAGTGTCACGATGCCGACTTGCAGGAAGTCGAGCTGGCGCTGACTGGAGAAGGCTTTTGCCTCAGCGCTGTCGTCCCCCAAAAACAACGCCATCACCATGGGGGCGACGTAAAACAGCAGCAGAGCGTCGCTCGGCCACCAGAGGTTAGGAGAGGCGTGCAAGATGCTGTCGTAGTAGGTGTAAAAGGCTTGGCCCAGAGAGTAGAGCGTGAAGGAAACGCCGATCAGCCGCCAGAAGCGGCGGGCAAAACCGTGGGCTCGTTGCGCGGTCTGATAGGCGGCTGCCGCCGCGAGCACAGCTAACGCCAACTCCACCAGGTTGCTAAGCAGGGCGGCGTGCAGGGCGAGCACCAGGACGTGGCATGCCAGCAACGCTAGCGCAAGAATCACGACTTTCCGGGAAATACCCAGACTCACGGCTCGACCCTGTCCTGCGGACACATACTACGCCATTTCCGGGCAAATTTATGCGACGGTAGCTCGGTAGGTAACCCGTCGCCGTACGCTGTCAAGCGGGTCCCGGCCTTGCAAAACCACTCACAAGCGGTACAATTCGGGCGATTCAAATCTGAAGAAAAATGCCTGTTTCATGGGATCACATCTGCACAAGACATTCCTGGAGGGATGGGGTATGAAATTATATCGTCTCGCATTTGCGCTTAGCGTAATCAGTTTTGCAATCTTGACCGCAGGTTGTAACTCAACCGAGAATAAACCGAAGGAGAGTGCGCCCGACAAGCCGGCAGCGGCCGCACCGCCGCCGGCACCCGTGCCTTACACCGGTGAGGAGGCCTTCAATCGGATGTTGGCTCTCGCCGTGAAGTGGTCGCCGGACGCGCAACCGGCTCGGGTGGAATCCGTTCTCACCCCGGAAACTACAGGCCAGGACGGAAAAGCAACCATCTGGCGAGGGTATTTTGCCTCGCCCGCTCGCCGGGCTGTCAAGACCATCGTTTGCTCGGGAAGCCGGCGACCCGATGCGCCGCCCTTCGGAGTTTCAACCGAGGGGGATGCCGCCTACAACGCTGAATCGGCCAGTCTTGTCTTTTCACAGTATTTGCTGAAAACCGATACGAATCAGGCATTCGCGACCGCGCAGCAACACGGGGGCGACGCTATCGTCAAGAAGGATCCACAGCAGCCCGTCACGTATGTGCTGCTCAAGGACCGGAAGCAGAACGCGCCGGTCTGGTACGTCATTTACGGCGCGAGCGAGAAGGACAGGAAGGGCATCGGTGTGATTAACGCGACCACCGGGGCTTTCGTAAGCGCCGGCAAGTGAGAACGGCGAGACATATAAGAGCAGCGCGCGAAATTGCCAAGAAGGACAGGGCCGTGGAGTCCCATCCTTGACAATAACCTCAAGGACGGGACGCGGCCCCCGTTTCCAGGAAAAGGGAACTAGGATTACCCGGCGAAACGAAACCAGGTCAGTTCAGGATCGAAGGAACTTGCGACGCACGCTTCCGGCGATGGCGATCAAGCCTGTGCCTAACAATCCCAGTGTGCCGGGTTCAGGAACGGCCAGATTGCTTTTGCCGAGACGGATGCCGCCCTTGTGATCGAAGGGCTCTTGGTCCGTGAACGCATAAATAGTCTGCGTCGTTGTTCCGCTCACGTAACGGCCGTTATACAGTTCCCCCCAGATCGCGCCCGAGAGCAGAAAGATGTAGTCGTCATGGACGTGACTGACCACTGTCCAGGAAATCGGTCCGACAAAGCTGCCAGTAAAGAGCGTAACCGGGTTTTGTGTCGCTCCCGTGAGCGCTTTTGCCCACGCGCCGATGCCAATGACGTCAAATGACGAGCCCGTAGCTGAAAAGGTCCCTCCGCTCCAGATGCTGGTGCCGGAGAAAGCGCCGGTGGAAAAGCTGACCGTGCCCAGGTCGTGTCCGGCAGTCGCTTTAATCCCTCCGAAGCTCATAAGCTCGGACCCCGTGGATACGAGTCCGGAGTTGGTGAAAGTAACCGTGCCAAACTGGTTAGATAAATCAATCCCGCTTGCCCAAGCCGCCATTGGTACCAGCAGCGCCCATAGACCCATTATTACTGCAACTCGCCTCATTCGTTTTCCTCCACAGAATTCAAGTGACCTGGCGGACAGCCCTAGGGGGGTGGGTAGCCGGGATCATGAGATTTGGATTTTTAGTGTCGTGCACCTTTGCACCGCAGAGTGCAAGAGAACACTAGAAACGAACAGTCTAGGGAGGGTCGACGAAGAGAACTGTAGTCTTCTGGACAGAAGAAAGCAGTGACATTTGTCACCGTGCGTGGTGACTGGAGGAAAACAGCCGTCGGCCGACTTCCCGCGCCCAGTCGAGGTTTCCGGGTGTATTGAGAATGATCAAAAGAAGCGGGTGACGCCCTCTTCGAGGACGACCACCTTGTCTTTCACGCCGGCCGCCATCGCTTCTTGCTCCAGCAACTGGAGCGGCTCCTCGATGGGTTCATGCGACAGGCGGAACGTCCCATAATGCATGGGCACCATCCAGCGGGACTTGAGATCGAGAAAGGCTCTGGTGGCGTCGGCGGGGCTGGTGTGCACGTTGCGGAATTGTTCGGGGTTATAGGCGCCAATGGGCAGCAGCGCGAGTTCCGGCGACAAACGGCGTCCAATCTCGTGAAAGCCGGCGAAATACGCGGTGTCTCCAGCGTGATAGACGGAGTGTTTGCCGCTGCGCAAAACATAGCCGCCATAACCGCGATGCGAATCCTTGATAATGCGGGCTCCCCAATGGCGCGAGGGGACGTGAGTGATGTCGAGCGTGCCGTGCCGATAGGTGTTCCACCACTCCAGTTCGACGATTTCTTCGAAGCCGAGATCCGACACCAGATCGAACAGGTGATGCGGGACTACCAGCGTGGGTGCGGTTCCGGTCTGGCGCCGGGTTTGGCGCGCGATGGTGCGCAACGACTGGCGATGCAGGTGGTCGAAGTGCGCGTGCGTCACCAGCACGACATCCATCGGAGGCAGGTCGCGCAGGTTCAATCCCGGCTTACGCAGACGTTTCAGAATAAACAGCCAGCGCGCGAAGTTGGGATCGATCACCACGTTCTGTCCGCCAATCTGCAGGAAGAAGCTGGAATGTCCAATGAAGGTGACGCCCAGTTCGCCGTTTGAAACCAACTTCGGCTTGTGGGTCTCTCCGGTGCGCGGCGTGACCGCGGAGTGCCGCACCAGGCGCGTGAATTGACTTGCGCGCTTGCGCAGAGCGGGGTTTTTCAATGAAGACTTTAACATCGCTTCGACCAGTATGATTCGATCAGTACGCTGGGAACGCTAACTATTGACACATTATCGGCTTTGTTCTCTCAAGTCTCTAACTATTATAGATGCTCGGCAACGCGGTATCGACACGCGAGCGGCCATGTTCTTCGGATTGGAGAGATTGTGTGGTGGCGGGGCTTTGCCCCGCCAAAAAGCGAATAGTCTTGTTTTCCTTGGCCGTGACTTTGCTGATCCTATTTATAATCCAAAGCTCAGACAAAATACGTTTGGAGGAGTCAACGCCGATGCGCGTCGCTTTTCTTGGCATGGGAATTATGGGACGGTCGATGGCCGCCAACCTGGTCAAAGCCGGACACGAGGTCGCAGTCTGGAATCGAAGTAGCGGCAAGGACGTGGAAGGCGCACGCACTGCGGCGTCTCCCGCGGATGCGGCGACGGGCGCTGAAGTGGTGTGGATGTGCCTCTCCGACACCAAGGCGGTGGAGGGCGTGCTGTTTGGCCCGGGCGGCATGGACCAAGTTCTGACTGCGGGTATGATTATTGCCGACTCGAGCACGATTTCGCCGTCCGCAACACGACGTTTTGCGGAGCGCGTGAAGGCGCGTGGCGTCGACTACGTGGACGCTCCGATGACCGGCTCCAAGATCGCCGCCGAAGCGGGGAGCTTGATTTTTATGGTGGGCGGCGATGATGCCGTGCTCGCGCGCTTGCAGCCGCTTTTTCAGGCGATGGGCAAGCAGGTCTTCCACATGGGCGAAACCAGCAAGGGACAGGCCACGAAGCTGGTCATGAATCTGCAGATTGCGCTCATCTTCGAAGGATTTGCTGAAGCGCTCACACTTGCCGCCAAGCTGGGCGTGGACGTGGAGAAGCTGTTGCCGCTCATACAGGCTTCCATGGTGCGATCGGGAGTGGTGGACTACAAAGCTCCGTTTATTTTGAAGCGCGACTTCTCGCCCAATTTTCCGCTGCGGCTGATGTTGAAAGACATTCGCCTGGCGCTCGAAGCCGCCAAAGAGTCGCGGGTGCGTCTGCCCGGACTCGAAGCGGTGGAAGAGGTCTACGACGTCGCCGCCGAGGAAGGGCAGCAGGATCTGGACTACGCGGCGACACTTACGCTGCTGGAGAAGTGGGCGGGAGTGGAAGTGAAAGCGGCATCCAAGTAGAGGCAGGCGTCTTAATAGCGAATCTACAGTGGTGCCGACCCCAAGCGGCCGCGAAGTGCTCAAGCGCCCGTTCCTGCACGACCGCTGTTCTTATTTCTTGGCCAGCGAGCGGACGTAGTTCACCAGGTTCCAGATGTCATTATCCTTGGCGCGGTCGCCTTCGAGGGGCATGTCCCCCTTGCCCTTGCGGATAACGTAGAAGAGTTCGCCATCTGTGCGATTTTTCAACGCGTCCGGATTGGTGAAATCGGTGACGTTCTTTATGTCCGACGCCATATCACCCTTGCCGTCGCCTTTGTCCCCGTGGCACATCGCGCAGTCGATGACGTACAGCTTCTTGCCCTTGGAGAGCGACTCCTCGGTCGGTTTGACGGGGTTTACCCGGGCGCCATCTTCGGCGGGAATCTTGTATTCCGCCCCCTTTGCCGGGGGCTGACTCTGCTGCGCCCATAACGCAAACCCAAGAAAGAGCAAGCTGAGAAGAATGAGGGGAGCTTTCTTCGACATTTCCCTTTTCAACACACACCTCCGATTCGGGAGCACGGTTGAAACAGTCAACGATACTCCACGACACGAGAACGTGCACGCAAAAGTTGCGGGCTCTGAGTTGGCGAAAATCACCCGTGCCGCGGCCAACCATGAACCCGATTCCAGTGCTATGGGGTTTTGTTCTGTCTGACATTACGCTCGTAACCCCTTTAACTAGCGAGGATTACAGAAGTATTACAAAGTAGTGCGCGGACTCTTGCTATTGTCTAATGCAGACCTCGGTAAGAAAGTGTGGGAGAGAAAAACGATGAGCCAGACAGCGCGCGACACGATAAGCGAAGCGACCAGCCAGGCAATGAACGAAGCAGGAGATGGCGCCAATCGCAGAGAGCGAGCGAGCCATGACGGCTTCAACTGGGTCACCGGGACCGCCATGGGCCTGTTTCATGTGGGTGCAATTGCGGCGCTATTTTTCTTTACCTGGCCGGCATTTTTCGTCGCCATCTTCTTGTGGTGGATATCGGGCAGCCTCGGGATCGGGATGAGCTATCACCGCCTGCTGACGCATCGCGGATACAAGACCCCGAAGTGGGTGGAATACTTTCTGACCTGGGGCGCGACGCTGGCGCTCGAAGGCGGACCGATTTTCTGGGTGGCGACCCACCGCATTCATCATCAGTTTTCCGACGAGGACGGCGATCCGCACTCCCCAATCGATGGCAAGTGGTGGTCGCACATGGGCTGGATCTTGAGCGGTAAGTCCATGCATCACGACACCACCACCCTCGCCCGTTACGTCCCCGACCTGACCAAAGATAAAGTTCATGTCTGGCTGACCAAGTATCACTGGACCTCAAACGTTATTCTGGGCGTCATTCTTTATGCCATCGGCGGATTGCCCTGGCTGCTCTGGGGAGTATTTGCCCGCGTGGTGGTCGGTCTGCATGCCACCTGGATGGTGAACTCGGTCACACACCTGTGGGGCTCGCGTCGCTTCGCCACCAAAGACCTCTCCACCAATAACTTTCTGGTAGCCATAGTTACGTTTGGTGAGGGCTGGCACAACAATCATCATGCGCACCCGGTTTCCGCGCGTCATGGTTTGAAGTGGTACGAAATCGACATGAACTGGTACGGCATCTGGGCGCTGAAGAAACTCGGCCTGGCGCGCCACGTGTACAAGGTTGCGCTCGATAACCTGCCGCCCAAACCGGCGCTGGTACGAGATGTGAAGGCGGCTGGGGCGATGGCGGCGGCCGCAGGCAACGACTAGAGTCCTTTCACCGCAGAGACGCAGAGAGAACCGGGGAACGCTCTCCGGTTTTTTCTTTTTTGAGTATTCCTCGGCGTCCTCTGCGTCTCGGCGGTGAAATCGCTACAATCTTCCTGTGCGCATCATCAGCCGCCAGAAAGCCATCTACTTTTTCCTCACGCTGGGCGTTTGCCTGGCGGCGGTGGCATTCGCCGTCGGCAGCGGTTGGATCATCCTCAACTGGCGCGAGGGCATCAAGGTTTTCCTCGGCATCATTTTTTTTGGCGCCATCGTCGCCGGCCTCGTCCTCAACACCATTTTTCTGGTTCGCGAGATTCGCCGCAACGAGCAGCACGACAGCTTCATCAACGCGGTCACCCATGAATTGAAGACGCCGATCGCGTCCATCCAGCTCTATCTCCAAACTTTGCAGAGACTCGAGGTCGGAGAAGCGCAGCGGCGCCAGTTCTACCAGTTGATGCTGCTCGATACCGAGCGCCTGCTGCACACCGTGGAACAGGTGTTGAAAGCGGGAGAGGCGGTGCACAAGAAAGGCCCGGCCCAGCGCTTGCCGCTGGAATTCAACACGCTGGTGCGCGAGTGCGTGGACCTGGCTCGCGTGCGTCATCATTTGCAGGCGGGCGATCTCGACTATCGCGAGTCTGCATCTTTATCCTTATCCCAACCTGCGCAGAACGGCTGCGGCGCGTGCGTCCTGGGCGATCCCGAGGAGTTGCGGACCGCGGTCTCGAACCTGCTGGATAATGCGGTGAAGTACTCACCCGATGGCGTGCATATCGCCGTGGAGTTGGAAGCTCCGGATGAGAAGCGCGTCGTGCTGCGGGTGCGCGATCAGGGCGTGGGGATTCCCGAGCAAGATTTGAAGCGCGTGTTCAAGCGGTTTTATCGCGTGACTCAGCGCTCGCTCTCGCAAGCGAAAGGCACTGGCCTCGGATTGTTCATCGTGCGCTCGATCGCGCGCAAGCACGGCGGACGGGTGTTCGCAGAGAGCGGAGGTGCAGGGAAGGGAACCACCGTGACCCTGGAATTGCCGCGGAGAAGCGCATGAGCCGGGTGCTGGTGGTGGAGGACGAAGCGCATCTTGCGCAGGGCCTGCGCTTCAACCTGCAGGCCGAAGGACACGCCGTGGAAGTTGCGGGCGACGGCGAGACGGCGCTGGAAAGGCTGGTGGAAAAAAGAGAACGCTTCGACGCGGTGGTTCTGGACGTGATGCTGCCGGGCAAGAGCGGCTTCGATGTCGCGGCCCTGCTGCGCGAGAAGAAGAACTACGTGCCGATTCTGATGTTGACCGCGCGCGGGCGTCCGGAAGATGTGCTGCAGGGATTCGCGGCGGGAGCGGATGATTATCTGCCGAAGCCGTTCGAACTGGCGATTCTGATTGCCCGCCTCGAGAGCTTGCTGCGGCGCAGTGTGTGGATGAAAGACGTCAAGCCGCCGGGCACTGGCGACGGAACTGGCTCGGACACTGACGGTGACAAAACGCGGGCGGCGCTGTTCGGCGAGAGGAAAGCTGGCGGCGACACATTCAGTTTTTCCGGCAAGACCATTGACTTCGAAGAACTGGAACTGCGCTCCCTGGGAAACACCATCCATTTGACCGTGATGGAGGCGGAGTTCCTGCGCTATCTGGTGCAGAGCGAAGGTCGCGTGGTGTCGCGCAAGGCGATTTTGGAAGATGTGTGGGGATTGCGCGAAGATACTGACACCCGCGCCATCGACAATTTTGTGGTGCGGCTGCGGCGCTACATCGAAGACGATCCGTCGCGGCCCAAACATTTGCAGACGGTGCGCGGAGTGGGGTATCGGTTGGTGGCGGAGCCGGAGTAGACGGCCTGTGGGTTCGAACCCCTGGCCCGTGTTCCGCGCATTTTAATGCGGACTCTGGTCGCGCTGCGCCAGGAACCTGTTCTGGCATTCTTTCGCTGCCGATAGCAATTCGCTGAACTCCGGAGTTCCCCGGAGCTTCACCAGCAACGGATCGGACCGCAAAGCGGTGTAGGCGCAATAGTTGTGTTCAATAGCGCTTCTCAGCAAGCGAACAGCACCGTCCTTCCGACCACAGTACGACAGCGCAGCTCCGACCCAATACCGAGGTTCCGAGTCAACTCCGGCCAGCACGGACGTTTCGATCCTCTGGGCCGCCCGCTCAAATTGCGATGTCTGCTGGGGGTCAAGACAGGTCTGAACCAGATCACGAGCCATCAGCGGCATGTCCGAGGTCCTCTGGATGCTTTGTCGTGCCTCGGCCAGTTTGCCTTGTCCCATAAGAACAAAAGCTGTCTGCCTTGCTTCCCATTCCGAACCAGCATCGAGGTGGACGAAGTCCATTGCCCTCTGCGTCTCACCTAATTCCATAAAGGCCAAAGCGCACGATCGGAATTGATAGTTGCCTCGATCCAACGCGAGAGCGGTGTCGCACTCATGTGCCGACTCGTTCAACAAGCTGGCATAGCGCAAAACGTAACCCAGAACGAAGTGGGCTGAGGCGCTGTCGGGGCGTCGCTTGACCAATGCGGTTGCCTGCGCATAAGCGATTCCAATCTCACCTCGATCCGCCCGGTTAGTGATCAATTGCCCAGCCGCAAGGATTAGATTTGGGTCAAGCGTGATCGCGCGTTCAAAGGCCGAGTCCGAACGCTTGAGCATTTGCTCTCCGCCACCTGCATAGGAAGCGTCGTAGTAATAGCGCAACCCCAAAGCGTCCCAGGCAGGCGCGTAGCTGGGGTCAATGCCCACCGCACGCTCGAGCATCGCGATGGCGTCCTTGTTGGGAGCAATATCGTGTGGAACCGCGATACTCCGGAGGTACAAATCGTAGGCTTCCTCGTTCTTCGGTCGCGTTCCTGCCCCCCCAGAGGCCGACGATCCTCCAAGCACCGGAACAAGGCCTTGCCGAACTCTCGATGTAATTTGGTCCCGCATCGCAATCCTGTCCGACGCTGCAACGCTGATGGTGTCTCGCCAAACACTGCGGTTATCGGCGACATCAACGGCCTCCAGCGTGACCTCCAACTGGTCGCCTTCCGTGAGGTAGTGTCCCGTCACGATTGAGGTCACCCCCATCTCCCGGCCAGCTTGTTGCAAGTCCAGGTTCGGCCCGTTGTACTTGCTCGTTGCGGCAAATGGACGGATCGAGAACGACGGCACATAGCTCAGCGTATTCGCAATTTCATCGGGCAAGGCGAGCCGTAGAAAATCAGTGCCTTGATCGGAACCTGCATTCTGAAACGGCAGCACGGCGATCGCCTTCGGGTTTCGAGAATCAACGCGGGAGACGGCGGAATGCCAAGACTGCCAAAGGAAGACAGCAATCACGATTGCGGCGATAACCCCAACTGCCCCGGCAGCGATCCATTGGATCCGTCTATTGCCAGAAATGGGCGCCGACTCGGTCGCAGCCGCCGACTTGCCGGAGTCCGTGTCCCGCTTCAACCGTTGCAGGTCGGCTCGCATTTCCGCCGCGCTCTGGTAGCGCAGATTGCGGTCTTTCTCCAGACCCTTGTTGATGACCCTCTCCAGATCGGCGGGCACATCGGGATTCAGCCGCACCGGGGCAACCGGTGCACGGTTCAGAATCGCATCGAAGATCGTCGCCGTACTGTCCCCGCGGAAGGGCAACTGCCCGGTAGCCATTTCATAAAGAACAGCTCCAAACGAGAAAAGATCCGTGCGGGCATCCAACTGTTTCGCGCGTGCTTGTTCCGGCGACATGTAGGCCACAGTCCCCAGCGTGGAACCGGGACTGGTGAGGTGTTGATCGTCGACGGTCGCGGTGTTCGCCGATGCTATGTGGCTGGAGGAGATGGCGGGCACGACCTTCGCCAGTCCAAAATCCAGAATCTTTGCGTGGCCGCGCTTGGTAACGAAGATGTTGGCGGGCTTGATGTCGCGGTGGACGATCCCTTCGGAATGCGCGGCGTCCAGCGCATAGGCAATCTCAATCGCCAGACCGAGTAAGACATCGGTCTCGAACGGCTTTCCGGCCACCCGATGCTTCAGCGTCATCCCGTCCAGAAACTCCATGGCGATGAACGCTTGGCCGTCCTCCTCGCCAATGTCGTAAATCGTGCAAATATTGGGGTGATTCAGAGCGGATGCGGCTTGCGCTTCGCGTTGAAAGCGAGCTAATGCCTGGGGGTCGCGAGCAACCTCATCGGGCAAAAATTTGAGAGCGACAAAACGACGGAGCCGGGTGTCTTCGGCTTTGTACACCACACCCATCCCGCCCCCACCGAGCTTCTCCACGATGCGGTAGTGCGAGATAGTTCGCCCGATCACTGGCGCAAATCTTACGTGGACGAAACAGGCGAGTCAATGAAAGCCGGGGAGTGGGCGAGGCTATTGAATCATTGAGTCATCGGGTCAGTGAATCATTGAAATCATTAGGTTCTAAGAGATTCAATGACTCAATCAATCAATGACTCAATGAATTCTAGTGCTGTTTCGCGGAGGAACTCGCGGCCAGTTCGCGGAAGAGGCCAAGCAAGGCAGCCGTCGCTTTTTGGTCGGAGAGGTTTTCCAGAGCGACCGTGGCGGTGAAGTGCGGCGCAGTGGAGTTGAAGCGAACGCCGACAAAATCCTTGTCGCGCCAGGAAGCCAGCGCGCTCACCACCGGGCTCAGTTCGACGGGCCAGTCTTCCTTAGTAGTGAGAATGACAGGGCCGGGGCGGGTGATGGTCCAAGCGCGAGCGCCGGTTGAGATTTTCGCCACCGAACCTTTCGCTCCCGAGTGGCCCGACCAGCGATGACGGATAACGTCGAGGTGGAATCCCGGCGGGAATCCCATGTTCGCTTCGAAGGTAAGTGTTTCCTGCTGCTGCCGCCAGCGGCTCAGCGCCCACTGCACCGGAAGCGGGCGCGGCAACAGGCGGATCGTGAGACGGGCGTCCTCAAACCAGCGCGAGGAAAGATTCAGCGTGGCCTTCAGACGGGAACTGCTGGCCTGCCATCGCAGATCGACGACGCTGCCTTTTCCCTGGCATGCCGCCTGCACCCACTGCAGCACGCTGCTGGCGCGCCGCCGGTTGTACCGGACAAACCACGCGTACCAGAGAGACAACAGAGCTAGCGCCACGACCACGTCGATGAGAATGAAACGCCCCACGGTGCCTCTTGGGAGAAATCGTACTTCTAATAGATGCAATTGCGCAAGGGGCGGAAACCGGAAAAAAGCGGGTGCCCCACTCATTCGCGTTCTGTGCGAATGAGTGGGTTTCGCCGTTCATTGCTGCTGCTGGAGTTCTGACCGGATTTCTTCATTGCTCATGAGCGCAGCAATCTTGTCCTCCATGTACCGCAGCGAGATTTCGTGATGTTCCTGGTCGTATGAATCCACGCAATCTGCGGCCAGAATTACCGGCCAATCTCGCTGGTATGCGTCGATGGCTGTCGTGCGAATGCAAGCGTGGGTATTGATCCCTGCCAGGATGATTGCATCCGGTCCGAGTCGGGCAATTGTCTCATCAAGATTGGTTCCGTAAAACGCGCTGTACCGTTTCTTAACTATGACAACGTCCGAGGGGGCGACCGCTAGCTCCGAAAGAATTCCGCACCCCGGTGTTCCTTTGATCGTGATGTGAATTCCTTTGGCTCTCATCTCCGGGAATGCGTCCCGCAGATCGGGTTCGAACTCCTGTGGCACCCAGATCACGGGATGGGAGAAGCTCCGCATAATGCCCGCCAGTTCGTTGATGGAGCTAACCAGCCTTTTCTTTCGATCCGGTTCCCAGTCGTTAAGAAAGTCAACCAACATGTCAATCACCAGCAGGACTGGTTTTTTCATGACAAGAAATTACCAGAATTCACCGCTGGGCACATGGGTGCGATGCGCTGGAGAGTTCATACCGACTGTTTGGGGGAAGCTCTCCGCTACAATGACGGCGTGCCATTCCGCATCCGACAATTCGAGAAAGCCGATTTTGACACGCTGTGGCAGATTGACCAGGCATGCTTTGATCCGCAATTGGCGTACTCGCAGCCGGAAATGGCCTTCTATATGCGCCGGCCCAGGTCGTTTACCCTGGTCGCCGAAACCGAAGGCGGTGAGGTTCCGGGCAACGGCAACGCAGCGACGGGGATTTCGGGTGTCGCCATTCTAGGTTTTATTGTGGCCGAGACGCGCCGGAACACTGGACACATCATCACCATCGATGTGGTGGCGGAGGCGCGGCGAGAGGGCGTGGGCTCGGCTTTGTTGCGGGCTGCGGAAGAGCGGTTGTTGCATGCGGGTGCGGTCGCCGTGGTGCTGGAGACGCCGGTGAATAATGACGCCGCAATCCGCTTCTACAAGCAGCACGGGTACTTCGTGGAAAAGACTGTCTCCGGCTACTATTCAAACCACATGGACGCGCTGGTTATGATGAAAGAGCTGGCGTGCTCGAAACGGACATCTCTGTAGAGACGCGGCTCGCCGCGTCTCAGGAGCGCATCGAAATTCACGGTGGAAAGAGGAAAGATTTGATGAAGATTGCGATCCAGGGAGAGCTCGGTTCCTTCAGCCACGAAGCGGCCGAAGCGATGATGGCGCGAGCCTCGGTGGTTCCGTGCGCGCGTTCGCTGGAGGTGTTTGACCGAGTGCAGCGGGGAACGGTAGACGGCGCCGTGATCCCAATCGAGAATTCGCTGGCCGGTTCGGTGGCTGAACATTTCGATCTCTTACTCAGCCGCGACGTTCACATCGTCCGCGAGTTTCGCCTGCGCATCGTGCACAACCTGATCGCTCAGCCGGGCACAAAACTTGTAGAGGTCCGGCGCGTGTTCTCTCATCCGGTCGCACTCGATCAATGCCGCGACCTGTTTGCCAGGAATCCGAAGCTGGAGCCGGTGCCGTTCTACGACACGGCGGGAAGCGTGAAACACGTTGTCGCGGAGGGCTTGCGCGATGCGGCGGGCATTGCCAGTCGGCGGGCCTCCGACGTCTATGGCGGAAAGATTCTGAAAGCTGGGATTGAAGATGACAAAAAGAACTTCACGCGCTTCTTCCTGATTAAGCGGGGAAAGTCGCGAGCGACGCGACCTGCGGATAAGACGTCACTGGCGTTCAGCGTGCGGAACATTCCGGGAGCGCTGTTCAAGGCGCTCAGCGTGTTTGCACTGCGCGACATCAGTTTGAGCAAGATCGAGTCGCGGCCCATGCGCGGGCGTCCGTGGGAATACGTGTTTTTTGTGGATCTGCTCCGCGGCGACGATGAGGCCCTGCGCCACGCCGTTCGCCATCTTGGCGAAATCACGGACCTGGTGAAGGTGCTGGGAATTTATCCGGAAGCGTGAGCCTAAATTCTGGTGGAGCAGTAATGCACGCGACGTCGAGATGTGCCCGCTTGACCCCGTCGTCGTGAGAGGGTAGTTGAGACTGAAAGTAGGGGAGGCTGGCTGAGTCCTGAGATAGTCTTTGCCAGCGATCTGGTCCGCCGCCCTTGGCGCGTGAATGTGTAAATGTAATGAAGGGAAAAAAATGGTTTTTGCACACGTTGCCTGGCACCGGCCCCGGTGCCGTCATAATTGCGCAGCCTGGTGGCCCAGCCACCTGCGCCGCCTGCGGCATAACACATACCACAATCAGCAGCGTGAGAACCAGAAGGCGCTGAATACCCATGGAACCCTCCTTGTTCAGCGGAAATTATACTCTCGTGCTGTCCGGCCTCAGGACGGGAAGTGTATCGACAAAATCGGATTGTGGTCTGTCAGGTGGAATGCTGTCGCGGCGATTTCGCCGCCGCCGCGGAAACAATCAGAAGCTGAAACGACCACCAACTGTCGGAGCAAAGTTGTTGTCGGAGAAAGAGGGGACGCCGGGGCCATGAGGAATGGCGATGGCCAGACCACCGCTCACGTAGGAATACGCAATTCCGGCATAAGCGTCGAAGCGCTTTGTGAAGTGATGATCCACATAGAGCGACCCCTCGTTGAGGGTGCCCGCGCAGGAGGCGCGGAAACCGGCTGCGGGCGAGCAGGTCGGCGGAACGCGGAAGTCGTTCTGCCGCTGTTGATACCAGGAGAAAGTGAAGTCGGTTTTGCTGCGATATGTGTACTTCGCGCCCGTCCACCAGATGTTCACCAACTTTTCAGAATCAAGATTGTTGTCTTCGACCCCGCTCATATTGTAACCGCCCTGGTCCGAGGCGCCAACGCCTAACGGGTTCGCCGGGTTATTCTGCCAGATGTATTCGTAGCCGGCAAAAAACTTGAACGGGTCCCACTTATACTTGGCCGCAACCATAATTGCGTTGTTGTCGGTCACGATGCCATATACGGTACCGTTCGGGTCGATCAGATTGGGCCCCAGGCCGGGCCCCCCGTTGATGGGGTTGGTATTGATGCTGTCGGTGGTCGACTGATAGGGCGCCGCCAGACTCTGAGGCCCCAGCAAGGGGTTCAATACGCTGATCGCCTGGTTGTAATGTTGGAAGACGAAGTCGGCGGAGAACTTGCCGGCGTCTCCGCCGAGGTCGAATCCATAGGCGTTGTTATGCGCCGCTTCCGGCGTACAGGTGGCGGCAGTCCAGGTTGCGGAGGCCGAGTAGCAGCCGGCAGAACCGTTGGCGAATTTATACATCGCGCCGAAATGGACCGGGCCATAGGTGAGGCGATACTTCACGGCGTCGTCCCAGCGCGAGTTTTCGGTGTCGCCGCCGCCAGCCATCGTGCCGTTATACCCGATGTACGAAAAGGCATAGGCGCCGCCCGCCGGATCGTAAAGCAGCATCGCATCCGTGCCGAGAGCGCGCTGACGACCGAAGGTCAGCGTGCCGAAAATCTTGGACGATATACCGCCATAGTATTCGTCATTGAAGGGTTGGCCCGCGCGCGCGCCGTCGATGGCGTACGAATAGCTGCTCCTGGGAAGGCCGTTGTTGGCGATCTGGGTGGCTGACGCGTTGGCGAGCAGGCCGGATTGCGGATTGATGCCAGTCGAAGCGTTGAACACAACCGACCAGCCAGGCAGAAACTCTTCCTTGCCCCTGATGCCCAGACCCGTCTGCTGCAGGTTGTTCGGTGCGACGACGAATCGATGTTCATAGCCATTTCGGTTCACTAGAGATTCGCCTTCATAGTTATAGCCGCTTTCCGGTAAGCCGTGGCTGACCCAGCCGACGCCGACGTCGTACGCACCGTACACCGTGATGCCGTGCCAGGTCAGCGTGCAATCGGTGGTGGCGAACTCGTGGCCGCTCGCGCAGGCGTCGGGAGTGCCGTCGAGCGTCCTCCGCTGCATCTTAATGTCGACGGTCGCGTCCTGGCCAACCGCCAAGCTGATTCCCGTGCGCGTTTCATCGGCGAACCCTTGTCTTGCCGCTCGAATCTCGAAGCGCCCCGGAGGCAGGCCGGACGCCTGATAGTGCCCCCCGCCGTCGGTTGCGATCGTGCGCGTTGCACCTGTGTCGACGTTCTTGATTGTCACCGCGACATCGCGAAGGGCTGCGCCGGTTTGGTCCATCGCCACGCCGGAAAGGCTCGCTCCCGTTTGGGCCCACGCCGGAAACGCACCCATCGCAAGCCACAAAAGCAGCAAGAAAAGAAAAGCGGAACGCATTCAGCCTCCAAACCTGGTAATGGGTCAATGAATTGGGAAGTGTACACGAAATACGTTTTTACTGTCTACAAATACGCAGTTATATACTAAAAGTGAGCATTCTGATCGGGCGCGCGCTGGGAACGCTGGGTGTTGACCCTGCCCATTGTTGGCTGTACGATTTGGTTCCGATGCGGGCGGACGGCAAATCCCGACGGACTGCTAAGACTGAACACCTGCTGCAACTTCGGGATGCGGCTTTGCAGCTAGGCGTGAGTTTCCCCACCATCAAGCAGTGGATCTACAAGAAGAAACTCCGCAGCGTTCAGACGGCGGGAGGACACCACCGGATTCCGCAAAGTGAAGTGGATAAACTACTCTTCCGAACCAGAGGGAATACGGAAAAAGAACGGCAGGAGGCCATCCGCCGGGTCAGTGGCCGCAATCAACTAGTTGGACGCATCGATTCTGTTCGCATCAGCGGCTTGATGGCGGAAGTGAAGATTTCCATCGGCGGCCAACAGATTACGTCGATTATCACTGCCACCTCTGCCCGCGAAATGCAGTTGAAGAAGGGACAAACCGCCGCCGCCCTCATCAAGGCCACCGAAGTGATGATTATCCGCGTATAAACCTGCGAGGCGCCCTACCCTTCCAAAACGAAAAAGCTCCGGCCAACAGGGCCGGAGCTGATTTTTCTTTGAACTGATCGAACCGCTAGTCCCCCGCTACTGAAACTTCCGGCATCGCTGCAGTGATCAAGCGCCCGTTCGGCGTCGGCACCAGTCCGCGCTCAACTTCGTCCAGCTTCACCCGCTTGATGTCCCAGGCCAGGCCCAGGGTCTGCAGCGCCCAGATTCCGTACCAGTTCATGTCGATTTCATACCATTTGAACCCATGCTGGGCCGCGGTCGGGTGCGCGTGGTGATTATTGTGCCAGCCTTCGCCAAACGCCAGCACAGCCACCCACCAGCTGTTAGTAGAAAGATCGCGAGTCGCGAAGCGC
>DATFZT010000085.1:0-2026 GCA_035314185.1 Terriglobales bacterium | reverse complement strand
CCTGCGCTCCGACGCGCTAGCTTTCAGCATCGCCTAGCATCGTAACTGTCGGTGGGGCTGGAGGCTTGTTCCTCGATGTCCGCGATCCTAACCCGGCGCAGTGCATCCTCGACGATTTGGCTGACCATGTGCGGTTGGTGGTCCGGCACGGACTCCAAGTGCCGCCCGTGTTTTCCGTCAATGGCATCCCGCGGCGCTTCTTCGCTCGCCTTGATCACGTCGAGCACGGAAATCTGGCGCGGGTCACGTGCCAGTGTATACCCGCCCTTGATTCCGTGATGCGACAGTAGCAGGCCGGCCCTAGCGAGTCGTTGAAGGATCTTGGCCAGCGCTTCCTGGGGAAATCCATAAAGGTCCGCTGGTCTTTGGCGCTGAACGAGTTCTCGCGCGGCTGCTCCGCCAGGTGCTTCACGGCAATCAGCCCGTACCATGCTTTCCTGGTCAGTAACATGGCCCAATTGCCTTTGGGCTGGCATTTCGGATCTATCTCTGGGGGTGACGTGGATGACGCTAGCATTTTACGTCCTCACTAGCGTGGCCTTGGGGTAGTGGGCTATTTTGACGGAAACCCCTTTTTGCTTGCTTCTTCACATGCCCAGCATTCAATCGAGGAAAGGGACGATTCTTTGAGGTCTTCTTTGTACATCGTGATCATGTGCCCACATGCAAGATAACAATGCACAAAAATGCTTTCTCGCACCGTGCGTGCAACTGGCTGCATAATTTTTTGTTCTGCGGCCAAGTTATTCTGATGCGTTTCGATTCTCTTGTCGGATTACCTCTTCCTTCCGGGGAACCGCATCCCTCCTCTACGCTGCTCTTCTGCCCTCCGCTCGTATGATTCCCAGAGAGCAACAAGGTCATCGCTTACGTCCCACAGCCGATCTGTAACGTCAGCCGCCATTGCCGGAGTCACGCGCAGCGTCCGGTGAATCTTGATGAAATTGTACGCGAAGGAATTTAGCGGCGTCGCTGCTGCGTGATTTTCCAGCTTGCGAGAGAATCCGTTGCTTAGGCGCGTGTAGCGCCGCATCGTGGTGCGAACCGTCCAATTCTGCCGTTCCACAAAGCTTGTGCTCACATGCTTGTAATCTGGATCACCGCTCGCAACTTTTATGTCGCAGCCGATGCAACGGGCAGGGCGAGTAGCGCCCCGCTCCTTCGTCCGAGAGAAAATTCAACGTAGCCCGCTGCTGGCCTTGGCCAAGCCTTGAAACCCGAGTAATCAAAGGCTATAATTAAATCGTACTGAAACAGTACTATTTCAGCCCGCCGCCCCAAGAGATGGGGCATGCAGCGCCCGAAGGGGACCGGAAGAAATGATCAGACTAGGCAAACTGACGGATTACGGACTGGTCCTGATGACCTACATTGCGCACAGCCATGATCGGTCGCTGCACACGGCGCGCGACCTGGCCGTAGAGTCGCGGCTGCCGTTGCCCACGGTGAGCAAGCTCTTGAAGGAGCTTCTGCAGGGTGGGCTACTGGTTTCGCACCGAGGCATCAAAGGCGGATACAGCCTGGCCAGGGAACCGCACGAGATCTCAGTGGCTGAGGTCATTGCTGTTCTGGAAGGGCCAATCGCGCTCACCGAATGCAGCACCGACATCTCCGGGCTTTGCGACCTGGAGCCGTGCTGTCCGATTAAGAACAATCAACGGATCATCAGCCAGGCGGTGCGCGGAGCGCTGGGGAGCGTAATGCTCTCCGACCTGATTCAGCCGCTGCATCTGACCATGATCCGGGATGGGCGCGGCAGCCTAGTGGCGACGATTGACTTTGTATCCGGGAGAATGCAATGAGCACCAACGTGAACACCATCCAGGATCTTGCCGACCGGGAGTACAAGTGGGGCTTCGTGACCCAAGTGGAGGAAGAGAGGGTCCCCAAGGGGTTGAACGAAGACATCATTCGTGTGATCTCGGCCAAGAAGAATGAACCGGAGTTCATGCTCCAGTGGAGGCTGAAGGCGTATCACCACTGGGCGTCGCTTGAGAAGGCGCAGGCCGAACCAAAGTGGGCCAAT
>DATFZT010000084.1:0-4602 GCA_035314185.1 Terriglobales bacterium | reverse complement strand
CGAGAAAATCCGAAGATGCGTTCGGCCGCCGCATTCCAGGCCACCACGTGATGCTCCAGATCCCATTCAATCACCGCCAGCGGCGTATGCTCCACATGAATCCGCAACCTCTGCTCGGACTTGCGAATCTCCTCTTCCGCTTTCTTGCGATCGGTGATGTCACGCGAGATTCCGACCAGGCCTATCACCAGGCCGTTCGCGTCCCGATACGGACTCTTGGTGCTGAGGTACACTCGGGCTGGATCGGCGGGGATTCCACGTTGCTCGTAGGTGCAGGTCTCACCTAGGTGGAGGACGGAACGGTCGCGTTCCATAATTTGACGGCCGATTTCCGGAGAGAAAAGCTCGCTGGCATCTTTACCAATGACCTCTTCGATGGTCCGTCCCAGGGGAAGAGCACCGGCGGAATTGACCATCAGGTAACGGCCCTGCAAGTCCTTGACGTAGACAGCGTCCGTGGTTCCTTCGATAATCCCCTGCAGCAGGGACAGATTTTTCTGCGCTTCCTCAGAACTGAAGAGCAACTGGCGCTGCACTACATACAAGCGCCCGGCGGCGGCGGCGAACGAAACCATCACCAGGAGGACGGACCAGCCGAACTGCTCCTGGGCAATCTGCAACACCAGCGGAAAGACGATCGCGGGGATGAGCAAGGGAGAGAACTGCGCGAGCAACTGGATGCGCGGGGCGAAGCCGTCGACCGCCTCCAGTGGGCTCTGCTCGGTGTCGTCCCAGGCACCAGCAATCACGACGAGAATGCAGTACGTCACGGTCCACATCAGGTCAGGCCAGGCCCCCTGCGGATAGTCCCCGTTAGCAAAGGCAAATAGAGTCAGATTGGAAATAATTGCAAAGGCAAAAAAGAATCCCGCCAGACGAAGAAAGAATGCTCGTGCCGTGCGATATCGAGTCAGCAGCCCGCGAACCAGGAAACTCAAAGCTAACAGCCCGAAGAAGGCAAGTCCGACATAAAAAAATCGGAATTGCATAACGCGTGCCGAGCTTTGCCATCGGGAGGGCACAAAGAGCAGAGAAAGCTCGAGGGCAAGCACGAGAGCGCTGACTTGCACAAAATCGTAGAACCGCAGCCACCGGTATCCACTGTTTGGGTCTCGCGGACTCAGAAACAGCGTCATCATGGCGGGCACAGCCCAGAAGAACACCAGGATGTCGGTGCCCCAGAGCGCACCCGTCGGGTGCTGATAATCGAAATAGTAGGTAAAAGCGATCTGGTCAATGAAGGCCAGAGCAAGAGAGAAAGAAATCAGGCGCCAGACCCGCTTGCCAAAGGAACCCGATCGCCGGGAGGCAGACCAACTGACGACGGCTGCCAGCAGCACCGCCGCCGGCCCGATCCAGTCACCCCACAGGGAGGCAAACTGGGTCCCATACCTGAACGTGAGGAGAATCAGGTGTACGACGACCAGAATTGCCGCCGCTGCCATCGCGGACTTGCGAGGCTTGGGCATCACTCAACCTCTGTCTGGCTCTGCTTTTTTCGAAAGCTTCGGGGGCGGAAACCGCGCGTACAGTGTATACATTCGCGCCTCCGCGTCGCAAACACGCACTCCGTGCGTAGTCAGTCAGTTTGAACGTGCTTTGAAAGGGCACGGCTTCAGAGCCTGCGGAAAAACTCACGAATGCGCGGATCACCGTGGAAGAGCGGCCCTTCAGGGCCGCGTAAGTCCCGTGAAATCAGGGCGGGCTTTAGCCCTGGTGGTCGCTCTTTCTCGACCGATTGCGTTTTTCCGCAGCCTCTTCAGCCGTGCCGTAATTGCCGCAAATCAATCGCGGCTTTAGCCGCTGGGGGAACGTGTCTCCTCAGCCCGACCCACTACCCTTCCGTGGCCCCACTGCCAACGCTTATATTCTTGAAGCGACCGTCCTGGTGGGAACCCCTGGCCGCGGGAACGTCTCGCTCACTTTCGGGTTTTGTGACGGACATGCGACGTCGCCCGGCTTCAGAAAGCCCGGGTCGTTTCAGGGCGTGCTTTCACTGGGTTGGCGTGTTGCCCCCGGCTCGCACCGCCTCCTGGCAAGCGCCCGCGGCGGTCAACACTTTGTCAAAGGCTGGATCTTGGCGGAGTTTGGCAAGCAGTGGATCGGAAAGCAGATTCTGGTGCGCGCAATAGTTCTGTTCGACCGCGCTCTGCAGCAGATGTAGAGCCGCTTGTTTCTTGCCGCAATACGCGAAAAGCGATCCCTGGTAATACCACGTCTCGGGGTCGGGATCAGTGGGCAGACTCGTTTCCGCTTCCGCGGCCATCCGGTCCAGATCCGCGGCCGGACGCAACTGCAAACAAGCCTCCAGCAGATCGCGGTGATAGCGCGGCGTCGCCGCCATCCGCTTTACGGCCTCTCGTGCTTCCGGAATCTTGCCTTCGCGCAGCAGCAGGGACGGCGTGATATATGCGGCCCACTCGGAACCGGCGTCCAAACGGATAAAATCCGCGGCCCGTTCGAGCTTACCCAACTCCATGAACGCCCACGCGCAAGAACGAAAAGCATAGTTGCCAGGATCGAGCGCCAGCGCCGTGTTGCATTCATTCCCCGATTGCTCGATCATCCCGGCGTAGCGATAGACATAGCCCATCACATAATGGGCGTAGGCATTATCCGGACGACGCTTCACCAGCGCCTGCGCCGCCTGGTATGCCTTGCCGAGTTCGCCTCGCTCAACCCGGTTGGTGATTAGTTGTCCAGCGGCAACCACCCGATTCGGATCGAGTTCAATAGCACGTTCACAGGCTTTGTTGGACCGCAGGAACATGGGCTCGCCACCATCGGAATACTCGGCGTCATAGTGGCAGCGCACTCCGAGCTCTTCCCATGCAGGCGCGTAAGTGGAGTCCACTTCGACCACATGCTCCAGAACCGAGATGGCATCCTTATTTGGCCCGGGATCGTGCGGCAGCGCCAGGCTATGCAGGTAGAGATCGTAAGCCTCGGCGTTTTTCGGACGCGTGCCGGTATCGAGAAAGCTACCCGCCACACCGATCGCCGGCAGCAAGCCTTGACGTATCTGTGCTGCCATCTGCGCTTGCAATGCAATCAGATCCTCAGCCGGCGCGGTCACATTCGTCTGCCACAAAAGTCGGTTCCCCTCCACCTGGATCGCCTCGAGCGTGATCATAAGGTGGTCGCCTTGCTTGAGGAAATGTCCGGTAAGCACGTTGGCGACGTGCACTTCGCGGCCCGCCGCTTGCGGGTCGACGTCGTTGCCTACAAATTTTCGCGTGATCGCGGATGGACGAACGTCAAGCGTCCTGGTGTAAGTAAGCGTGTTGGCAATTTCATCGGCCAGCGCGAAGCGAAGAAACTCCACGCTGATGTCGCCATTCATGTTCTGCAACGGCAGCACCGCAATGGTGTTCTTCGGCGCGCTACTAGCGACGATCTGACGTTGTTTGAACCACACCGCTCCCACCGCGAACAAAACCGTAAGCAGCAGCGCGCTCACTCCCAGCAGAAGATAAGTTGAAAATTTGCTCGTGGCCTGAAACGTGGTCGTGGCGATGCGATACGGCAAGGCTGGCCGTCGCGCCCCAGTCTTGGTCAACCCCGATTCCGTTTCCTTCCGCAACGACTGCAGATCGCCCTTCATCGCCAGCGCGTTCTGGTAGCGGTGTCCGCGATCTTTTTCCATGGCCCGGCCCAGAATGCCTTCAAGGTCCGGGGGCAGCGCCGGATTGATGCTAAGCGGAGAGACCGGCTTCTGGTTCAGAACTGCGTCCAGCGTGGTAATCACGTTGCCCGTGGCAAAGGGCTTCTTGCCGGTCGCCATCTCGTAGAGCACAACTCCGAGCGAGAACAGGTCGCTGCGCGCGTCCAGTGTCTCGCCGCGCGCCTGTTCCGGAGACATGTAAACCGCGGTTCCCGGAATTACCCCCACCGCCGTCAACGAGTCTTCCAGCGCAGCTTCGCTTGATCCCGGTTCGGGCACCGACTTGGCCAACCCGAAATCGAGGATTTTTGTCTGACCGTTCTCCGCCACAAAAATGTTGGCCGGCTTGATGTCGCGATGAATGATCCCCTTCGCATGTGAAGCCGCCAAAGCATCCGCCACCTGGATGCCGATGTCGAGCATCTCGTCGAGTTCTATCGGCTTTCCCCGCATCCGCTCCTTCAGGCTCACCCCTTGCAGCTTCTCCATAACAATGAAGGGGTGTCCGTCGTTGTCATCAATGTCGTGAATCGTGCAGATGCCAGGATGGTTCAACTGGGAAGCGGCGCGAGCCTCGCGCACGAAGCGGTCCAACGACTTGCGATCGTGGACCATATCCAGGGGGATGAACTTAAGGGCAACGTGACGGGCCAGGCGCGTGTCTTCCGCCTCATACACCACACCCATGCCACCACCACCGAGTTTTCCGACAATATGATAGTGGGAGACTGTCTGGCCGATCATTCTAAGGGCCTCAGTGCCGTCGGCGGCTATGTTAGGCCGCGAACGAAGCCGCGGTCAACCCTCTGCCCCCGTTCAAGATGATGATCGACCCTCGGCCGGGCGAAAAATCGGCCTTTACAGTTTGCTGAAAACCCTAGTTTCGTATCAGGGCATCGCTTTAGCGATGCCGCATAATGTGGGTTCGTATCAGGGCA
>DATFZT010000083.1:0-22002 GCA_035314185.1 Terriglobales bacterium | reverse complement strand
TCCCATCCCTTACGCCACATCCAGTACAGGCGGACCGCCAGTCTCCGCGCCATCGCGACCTTGGCGATCTTCCGTCCTCGTCGCAGCGCCAGGTGAAAATACTTCCTGCGCCATTCCTGGTCGCCGCGCACCGTAACCTGGCCGCTTCCACCAGCAGAAAACGCAGCAGCGAGTTGCCTTGTTTCGTGATGTGTCCCCACCGTCGTCGCTGCCCGCTCGAATCCTCCAGCGGCACCAGTCCCAGGTAACTCGCGATCTGTTTCCCACACTGAAAGCGCTCCACGTTGCCGATGATCAGCACGAACGCCAAGGCCGTCAGTGCACCCACTCCCGGATGCGTCTGCAAGCGCTGCGCCTCAGGCCACTTGTCCGCTTCCTGCTCGATGGCCTGCGTCAACTCGGCAATCGTCGGCGTCAGTCGATCCAGCAACTCCAGCAGATCGCGCCGTCGCCGGCTCGCCCACGGGGCTAACTTGAACGACTGCAGTTGCTCGCGTCCGGCATCCCGCCACAGCCGCTTTTTACAGCGCACCCCTTCGTTGAGCGCCACCGCTTGCAACTGGTTCATGATCCGCGTCCGCGCCTGCACCATCCGGTGACGGTGCCACAGCAGTTGCCGCAGATCGCGATTCTCCCAGCTCGGTACCCACACCTGGGGAAAACGATTTTCCAGCAATAAGCGCAGAATCAGCTGCGCATCCTGGCGATCCGTCTTCTGCTTGCGGACTCGTTTGGCTCGGATCTCGGCGGCATCGCCAATCCACAGCTCAAATCGCAACTCCCCGAGCAGTCGCTCGAACCAGCGAGCGTGCCCACTCGCTTCCATCCCCACGCGCACCTTGAGGCCTTGTGCTGCGAGTTCACGGTAGAACGTCTCCGCTTCCTCTCGGTGCTCCAGTCGCCGCTCTTGTAACTCTCCCGTATCCGTATCCACAAACGCAATTTGTTGGAAGCCCGGATGGTAATCCGCTCCTATAATGATCATTGTTCGGCTCCTTTCTCCCGGGCCTTGGTTGGTTGGCACCACCAAAGTCTACTCGGGCGTCGGAGCCGACATTGTTATGGAATCAATTACACTCGTTGACCAGTTTTCAGGCTTAGAATGCCTTTATGCGCTGGGTACTGCTATTTTTCGGGAGTCTCGCCGCTGGAGTGTTGGCGATTGTCCTGTCGCTGGCCTTACTGCTCGTGTCGCTCTCTATATACGCCAAGTATGTTTTGAGAATTGCCTCTGACGGGTCGGTCGGTTGGGACCCTATTTCGATCTACGGAGGATCTTGGGTGATCGGTGTTCCACTACTCATCCTCGGCCTTGGTTGCAGCTCCGGCTTCTGGTTTCTTAGCAAGCGATTGCATCGCTAGACCAGCGGTCCCTAGCTTCTGGTTGGTGTTAAATCGCCGTTTCACCAACTCACTCGGCTCGGAGTGTCGCCAGCGTGCCCGATCTACTCGATGGGCGTGAAATCCCCAGATTGGCCGCCTCATTACCTTCGACACTTCCTACTTCGAAGGAACCGTCGATAGAGTAGAGCAAAAGGGCCTATTTTCTTCTATTTCTATGCGTCGAGCAGGCATCTTGATCGCTGCGGCGGCACTATTTGCCGCTCTGTCCATAGGGATCGGTACGGCTCAGATGCCGGGCCATCCGGAACGAAGAGTGGTTTACAAAGTGGCGGCTCTGTATCCCGAACTTGCGAAGCGTGACCACATTAGGGGTGTGGTCAGGCTGGAAATTGTGGTCGGGGCAAATGGGACGGTTAAGTCTACGAAGCCCTTGGGGGGCGCCCCGGTCCTGATCCCATCGGCCATCGATGCGGTGCGCAAGTGGAGGTTTGAAGCTGCATCCAAGGAAACCACTGAGATTGTTCAAATCATATTCGCGTTACCGCAATCGTAGCGATATTGGCGGGATGGCTGCTTAGGTGGAACTTTTGATAAGAGCCTGGTTTCAAGGTTTCAGAGTTTCAAGGTTTCAAAGACCTGCCTCGGTTCGGGTCGCACGTTGAAACTTTGAAACTCTGAAACTTTGAAACCTTGTACACTCCTTCTTCATACTTTGCCGCAAACTTTGATGACCCCGGCGCAGCCCAGTTCGTTCGCCCTGCGTTTTCTTCTGCCTTCCGTCCGCGACCTCATTTTCATTTTTCTTTTCTGGTCGTTGCTGGCGGGGCCTTTGTCGAATCGCCCGCTGGCGGATGCCGATATCGGATGGCATATCCGGACCGGCGAACAGATTCTGACAACGCACTCGCTTCCTCGCACCGATCCGTTTTCTTCCACCATGCAGGGTCAGCCGTGGTTTGCCTGGGAATGGCTTTACGACATTCTGCTTGGAGTTCTGCACCAGGCTTGCGGACTGAACGGAGTGGTTTGGCTGTGCGCTTTGCTGGTCGCCGCGATTTTTGCGCTGCTGTTTTCGCAACTGCTGCGGCGCGGGACTGGCCTGCTGCTGGCGGTTGTGCTCATGCTGCTGGCCGAGGCCGCTTCGATGATTCATCTCTATGCGCGACCGCATATTGTGAGCTGGCTTTTTTCTCTGCTCTGGTTTGTTGCTTTGGAACATTGGGAACGTTGGGAACACTGGCAACACGCGAGACCGCCGGGCTGGATACGCTGGTTCTTTCCCGCGTCGATGTTGCTTTGGGTAAATCTGCATGGCGGGTGGCTCTTTGGGATCGCGTTGCTCGGAATTTATACGCTCGCTGCATTCGTCGAGAGCTGGCGCGCTCGGAAAAATGATGCGTTTGCCGCGATTCGCGCCGCGCATCGGGCTCGTGCCATGGCCGCTTCTTTCGTGGCGTCGGCGGCGGCGACGCTGGTGAATCCGTATGGCTGGCGGCTGCATGAACACATCTATCGCTATCTGAGTGATCGTTACCTGATGAACCGGATTGACGAATTTCGCTCGCCTGATTTTCACGGATGGGCCGAGCGCTGTTTTGCGATCATGCTGGTGCTGGTGCTGATCGCGTTTGCGAAAAGTCGTAAAAACCTGCGGCTCAGCCACCTGCTGGTCGTGTTGCTGGCGGTGTATGCGGGATTCTATTCCTCGCGCAATATTCCGGTTTCGTCGATGCTGCTGGCGCTGATTGCCGGGCCGATGCTGTGGGAAAACTTTGCTTCATTGGTCGACAAGCCGGGTGCCTGGCAATGGCTGCGTGAGGGCGCGAGTCGAATTTCAGATTTCTCCGATCGCATGGGCGCGCAGGAAATCGAGCTTCGGGGGCACCTGTGGCCGGTTGTTGCAGTGGCCTTGGCTCTCGCGATTTGTCTTCAAGGAGGATGGCTTGGCTCGCGGCAGCTGATTCAAGCGCAATTCGATCCGCGGAAGGTGCCGGTCGCGGCGGTGACTTTCCTGCAGAGCGAATTGCAGGGGAATCAGCCGAGCATGGAGCCGGTTTTCTCGACCGATGCATGGGGAGGCTATCTCATCTACCGAATGTATCCCGAACGGAAGGTCGTGATCGATGATCGTCACGATCTCTACGGTTCGGGCCGGATTCGCCAGTACCTGATCCTGACCGGGGCGGAGCCGGGATGGCAGAGCGTGCTCGAAGAGTGGAAGATTCGGACGGCGCTCTTGCCCGCTGATTCGACACTGGCCAACCTGCTCCGCGAAACTCCGCGGGATTGGCGCGTAGCTTACGAGGACAAGGTTGCGGTGGTGTTTGAGCGGCGCTAAGGGTTAGGCGATACCGTCAGGCTTTTTTCAGTAAGCGCGTAATCCCGACCAAGATTACCGCGCCAACGAATGCCACAACGATGGAACCTATCAGGCCGCCTCCCGGCCAGATTCCCAAGAGCCCAAACACCCAGCCGCCCACAACGCCGCCGAGGATTCCGAGAATGATGTCCACGAGTACGCCGTATCCTCCGCCCTTCATGACCTGGCCAGCAAGCCAACCTGCGATCAGTCCAACCACAATCCAAGCGATAAATCCCATGGCCGTCCTCCTTCTTGTCGCGGCTTTGGGCCGGGAATTCTCGATTTGACCTCGCGGCCCGACCGAAAATATAACACTTGTCCCCTCAATCCGAAATGCCCCGGGCAAATGGCTGTTTGTAGCAGCGCGTTTATGCCAGCAACGCGAGTCGCATCGTTTTGGCCCTTCGGATCGCCTAACCGGAATCCCTAGCGACTCTTTGCATCGCGGCCACTCCCGCATCATCCGATCTATTTGGGTTTGACGGACTCGCGAATCGCAGCCAGCCGCCTGTGATAGTAGTCACCAAGGCGAGTGACTAAGGGCACTTTCGCGTCATAAGGCACGGGGCTAGCGTAAGAAGACGTTGTCGATTTGAACGCCTCGGGAGTTTTGCACGCATGAGCCAGCCCTTTCGCTGGGACCATAGCTACAGCGTCAACATTGCTGAGCTTGATCATCAGCACCAACGACTGTTCCGCACGGTTGCCGAACTCGAGTACGCGCTCAGCATTGGCCGGGCAGACTCCGTTCTCGATGACGTCATGGAGAAGGTGGTTGAGCACACCATCGACCATTTCGCCGCCGAGGAAGACCTGATGCAGCAGCACGGATTCCCCGGCTTGGCCGCCCATCGCAGCGAGCACAAGGAACTCGCCCAGAAACTCGCCCAGTTCAACCTGTCGAACATGGCGGGCAGGCCCGACATTGCATCTGCGTTCCTGATTTTCCTGCAAAGCTGGTTGCGGGACCACATCCTTAAAACCGACATGGAATACAGCGAATTCCTCAACGCCCGGGGAGTGTGCTGAAGGGAAACTGTGCTCGACTCCGCCCCATCCTGTTAATTGTCTAGTTTTCCCCGAATTCATCCAGACTCTCTGCACCCTGCGCGCTTCCGCATCATCAGATGTAGTTGAAGTTTGGCGCTGGCTGCCTTGGAAGTGTTACTTTTGAGCGCACGCGAAAAATGCCAGGCGTTGGCCTTCGGGAAACTGAGAACCCATGCGGATCGCAATAATGTGCCGGTGTATCGAGAGATGTATCGGGAGCTGTCGGGAGAACTGCCAATGAAGTCGCAGTGTTTGCCGTTCACGCAGATTCCGCACAGCACGCGTCTCTTCCTTGATTATCTTTCCTATACTCCTTCCGTTCGCGGGCTGTATCCACGATCTCCGATATTTTCCGAGTGGGTGAAAGAAGAAGCGCAGCGCGTCGTTTACGATGCCGCGCGCCGCGGCAAGGTGAGCGAGATTCTCGAGCAGCAGAATCGCGCCTGGGGCGCCTCTCCGAAGGCTTTGGCCAATATTGAGCGGTTCCGGCGAGGTGCGCTGGCGGCGGTTACGGGACAGCAAGTTGGTCTTTTTGGCGGGCCGCTGTTTTCGATTTTCAAAGCGCTGACCGCGGTCAAACTGGCGGAGCAAGCTACGGCCGCCGGAGTTGATTGCGTCCCGGTATTCTGGCTGGCGACCGAGGATCACGATTTGGCCGAGGTCAACCAAGTCGGGCTGCTCTCGGAGCATGGACTGCCAGAACCATTCACAGTGGAAAGTCAGGCGTTTGAAAGTAATGCGGTGGCCGATGCGCCGGTGGGAACGGTGAAGTTCGGACCTGAGATTGAGCCGGTGGTCGAGCGCGCCGCCGCGCTGTTGGGAGATTCCGAGGTCGCGACTTGGCTGCGCCAGGCGTATCGTCCGGGAGAAAGCCTGGGGAGCGCGTTTGCCCTGCTGTTTGCGCGGCTGTTTGCGGAATGGGGCGTCATTCTGCTCGATCCTGCTGAGAAGGATTTTCATGATCTCGCGAAGCCTCTGTTCCGGTCCGCAATCGAACGTGCCTCCGAACTCGATGAGGGGCTGTTGGCGCGGGGCAAGGCGCTGGAGGCGGCGGGATATCACCAGCAAGTAAAGGTCACCTCGACGACAACTTTGCTTTTTGAAGTGAAGGACGGCGCGCGCACCGTGGTGCGGCGCAAGAATAATGGTGCCAATGGTGAGTTTGCGGTGGGCGATGAGCGTGTCTCGTCTGCAGAGCTGGTTGACCGGATTGAAGCGGCTCCGGAGAAGTTCAACCCGAATGTGCTTTTGCGCCCCGTGGTACAGGACTACCTGCTGCCGACGCTGGTTTATACCGGCGGAGCGGCGGAAGTCGCATACTTCGCGCAGGTCGCCGTCGTCTACGAGAAACTGCTGGAACGGGTGACGCCGATCCTGCCGCGTTTTTCGGCGACGTTGTTGGAAGCCAAGGCGGAGCGCATTCTGACGCGCTACCAACTGGGACTACCCGACGTGTTCCAAGGCCCGGAAAAAGTTCGAGAAGCTATTGCCGCTCGTTCTCTGCCACCGGACTTGCAGGCGCGCTTTTCGGAAGCCTATGCAAGTGTTGAGCAGTCGATGGTGGCGCTTCGCGAATCGATCGGCAAACTGGATTCAACCCTGATCGATACGGCTGACAGTACCCGGACCAGCATGGCGCAGCAAATCGATCGCCTGCGCGCGCGCGTGGCACGGGCGGAACAGCAGCGCAATGAAGTCATCGCGCGGCACGCGGACGCGTTGTCCAATGCGCTATTTCCGCACAAGGCGCTGCAGGAGCGAGAGGTCGCAGGAGTGAGTTTCGTGGCGCGGTATGGGGCGGAATTGCTCGCGAACCTCTATCAGAATATCCATCCCGATTGTCACGATCACCAGGTGATTGAAGTGCAGTGATCGCCCGCGGATTCGCATTGCTGCCGAGACGCGGCGAGCCGCGTCTCCACGGGAAATTAGAGCCCAGTCACCACACTCGCCAGATGAATTAGACTGAAAAATCACCGAATGTATTAGGTGGAATCGGGAGTTATGGCTCAACTGCGCGTTGTCGTCCTGTGGCACCAGCACCAGCCGTTCTATAAGGACCTGGTGACGGGACAATATCGTCTGCCCTGGACGCGCCTCCACGGTTTGAAGGACTACTACGGGATGGTGAAACTGCTGGACGAGTTTCCGCAGGTGCATCAGACGTTCAATCTTGTGCCCTCGCTGATCATGCAGATTCAGGATTATGTTTCGGGCGACGCGCAGGACCCTTTTCTGCTGGTGGCGAGCAAGCCGGCGAAAGACCTGACGGAGCAGGAGCGGCGGTTTGCGCTGCAATATTTATTTCAGGCGAATCCGGTAAATGTAATCGGGCGCTATCCGCGGTACCGCGAACTGTGGGAGAAATTTCACGGGGCGGGAGGTGTTCCCGAGCGGGCGGAAAAATATTTTCAGTCTCAGGATTACACCGACTTGCAGGTGCTTTCGCAGATTGGATGGTTCGACGAGTATTTTCTGGCGGAGAAGGAGGTCGCGGAAGTGATCCGCAAAGGCCGGAATTTTACTCTCGAAGACCAGCGCTTTGTGGTTGCGCGGGAACGCGAACTGCTCGGCCGGGTGCTGCCGGTGCATGCGGAGGCGGCAAAGAAAGGCCTGATCGAGATTTCGACTTCGCCTTATTATCATCCCATTCTGCCGCTGATCTGCGATACGCAGATGGGGGCGGTTTCGTCTCCGGGGCTGGCGTTGCCGCAGAATGCTTATCGTCATCCCGAGGATGCGCGCGAGCAGCTGCAGCGCGGACTGGATCTTCACGAAAAAGTGTTTGGGATACGGCCGCAAGGAGTGTGGCCGTCGGAGGGCAGCGTTTCCGAAGAGACGTTGGCGATTGCACACCAGCTTGGCGTGCAGTGGATGGCGACCGACGAAGGCGTGCTGGGACGGAGCCTGGGGATAAATTTCTCACGCGACGGCAGCGGTTATCTGAATGCGGATGGGGCGCGGCGGCTCTATACGACTTATCGATACGAAAATTCCGATACAAGGATGAATCTGCTCTTCCGCGACCACACCCTGTCGGACCTGATCGGATTCGTGTATTCGGGAATGCCGCCACAAGAGGCTGCCGCTAATCTGATCCAGAAGATTCGGGAGTCGGCGAAGCCGGTTCTGGCGAGCGGGCAAGATGCCGTGGTCCCCATTATTCTGGACGGCGAAAATGCCTGGGAATACTACCCGCAGTCAGGGCGAGAATTTCTGCGGAGGTTCTACGACGGTTTGCAGAAAGATCCGGGGATGGAAGCGGTGACGGTGACGGAGGCGATGACTCGCCACAAGAACCCCGCTCCATTGAAGTCGCTGGTACCGGGGTCGTGGATCGGCGCGAACTTCAACGTTTGGATAGGAGCGCCAGAGGACAACAAGGCTTGGGACTACCTTTATCACGCGCGCAATTTTTATGCGCAAGCGGCGGCGGGCGCAACCGAGCAACAACGCAAGCTGGCGTTTGAAGAGATCCTGATCGCCGAGGGCAGCGACTGGAACTGGTGGTACGGACCCGAGCACCACTCGGCGAACGATCGCGACTTCGACGAACTCTACCGCAAACACCTGTCGAATGTTTACCAGGCGTTGGGCGGGACGCCGCCGGATTATCTGGCGCAGCCGATCATCAGGGGAGTAGCTCGGCCTTCATTTACGCCGCAGAGCGCCTACATCCGTCCCCGGGTTGCAGGCGACATGGTGCGCTACTTCGAGTGGATGGGGGCGGCATGTTACACCTCTGACCAGCGTTCGGGCGCCATGCACGGCAAGCAGTTTCTGATGGATGAAGTGTTTGCCGGGATCGACGAGCAGTATGTTTACGGTCGGCTGGATTTCGCCGGCAAAGTGCCGGAAGAGGCGTTCGAAGTGGTGGTGAATCTGGAGTCGTGGGCCAACCATGCAGCCAAGCCGCGGCGCGAACTTCGGTTGGGTGCGGCGGTGGATGGAGGCCGCATGCAATCGTGGAAAGTGACGCAGGGAAAAGACAAGACGGTGGCAGAGTCGGCGGATGCGAAAGATGCGCGGGTGGCGCTCGTCCGGAATTTTGAGTTTCGCCTGCCCCTTACCTGGCTGCTCGCGGCTCCGCTGGAAATTGAAAAAGTGCGGGGAACAAAAAGCTCGGACCTGTTGACCACGCGGCTGCGCCTGCGCTTCAGCTTGTGGCAGAGCAATCTGCCGGTCGACGCCTTACCGGTGGAGGGATGGATCGACCTGGAACTGCTGACGGAAGCGGATCTGCTGGCATTGGGCGGATAAAGACTCGTGGCGCTTGCGATTACCCTGGTTATCTCGACCCGGTCGCGGTTTCTGGTTTGAGCGCGGGACTGAGCTTACACTGAAAAACGAATGCGCCTCGAAACGCTGTTCGTCGTCTACCTGATATCGACTGCGGCTGCGATTGTGTCGCCGTTTGCTCTCCGCGCTGTCGACACGGGGTGGCGACAGGCGATGCATGTGAATTCCGAGGCGGCATTGGAACCGGCTCCGGAAATGCATCCAGGATGGCCGCAACCGCTGCAACCAATCGCTGTCTGCGCAGCGGAGGCGACGGGCGCGAAGTACTACTACGACGGCGGAGATTTTTCGGTTGGCGGCGATCCGAGTGACTGCCGCAGTTTCCTTCCCAATATCAAGGTTCTGTACAGCGCAGTCGGCGAAGATGGAACCTTGTACATGGAGGGTCCGAGAGATGGCGAGAACTCCCTGAGTGTCTATAGCCGAACCGGGGAATTGAAGTGGACCGTTCCCATCGATGACATTAACATGCCGCTGGCTCTGGGTCGCGACGGTACCGTTTATCTATTGGCATCGCTGCGAGACAGCAGCACACTTACTGCTTACAATGCCGACGGCAGTGTTCGATGGCGTGTGACGAATGAGGCAGAGCAGTGGGGCGGTTGGGTGCCACCCGCGATTGGCCCGGATGGCACGGTTTACATCTTCTCCGGCGTACAGTCGATTGACGATTGTCGTCGTCTGTGTGCTGCAATCCTTGCCATTTCACCACAGGGCCAAGAACGCTGGCGCGTTCCAGTTCTAAGAAGACCGTCAACCCTTGCCGTTGACGCCGACGGTAGAGTTCTGGTCAGCGTGCCATCGGGGAACCTGATTGCTTTCGACTCGCAAGGGCACCAACTCTGGAGCTTTCGTTCCGAGGACAAGTTCGGGCAAGGCGGTGTCGCCGTTGCGGGAGATGGGACGGTGTATTTTGCCTCGCGGTTTCTCTATGCGCTCGATCGTCGGGGCAGGACGAAATGGGTCTTCCGGCCGGATGCGGCTTACACGGGAGACGAACGTCTTGAGGATGAGTTTGCGATCGCCGAGGATGGCACGGTGTATGCCTTTTCGACCCATCATAAGTTGTTTGCAATTACCGCAACTGGACACAAGAAGTGGTTGGTCGACGATCTGCCGCCCGGCCAATCGGGCGTAGAGCTTAGCCGCAAAGGCATTCTGCGCACTCCATCGGCGTGGTTTTCGGTATCGAGTGGACTTGCGAACCGCGGTTGGCCTTCCGCAAATCGAGATGGCCGTAACAGCCGCTCTCAGGAGGCGCGATGAAACCGACGTCCTCGCCGCAGCAGGTAACCTTGGGCGTTGCTCTCGGGATTCTGCTTCAGGCAGTTCCGCCACTGCTCATACTTTGGTATTCGGAGCTTCACCCACCAACGGGCGAGGCAGCGGGATGGGCGGGACTTGGCGTGCCGGTATTCTTCGCCGCAGGCATATTCTCCGTGGGAATGTGGCAGGCTCTTACCATCCTTCCCGCTGCTTTACTGTTCTTGTCGGCCGGTAAACACGGGGTCGTACGCGGACTCTTGCGCGTGGGAACATTTCTGGCATTGGGAAATATTGCGGTGCTGGTTTGGCTATATACCATCATGCACCGGGTAAGCTTCTGATGCGAAGGCCCAGTCGTCGAACCGCCAACTTCGTCACTGTCCGCTGCTCACAGTAGTCAGGGTCATCGGCCGACTCAATTCCATTACCATCTCTGTGCCTGCGGGGAGCATCGCGGAACGGTGTTTGCCGAGCCAGTGTGCGACGGTCAGGGTGGCGCCTACCGCTCCGCCGATGAGCAGGCCTTTGCCGCCGCCCGCTAATCCACCGACCAGCATTCCGCCGCCGGTGCCCATGCCGATTTCGGTGAGATCTTTGCCGTCGTACCCAGCGCCCTTGAACTGCCCTTCGGTGTTGACGTCGGTACCGTGGCCCCGGTTGGTGTCAACCAGCGTGGCGTTGAGCATGAACCGGTCGCCATTCGGGAGGACCATGTTTTCGGGAAAGATAGCGATGGTCGGCTTGCCGGCGATGCGGCGTGGTTCGTTCGATTTGGTGACGCGCCCCTCGACCGTCGTGCCAATCGGAATCACCGTTTTGCCGTCGATCACGACCGGCTCAGTGACTCTTGCCGAGAACGGATCTCCGGCTTTCGAACTGAAGGTTGCGAGCGTGGTTTCGAGCTTCATCTTGACGGCGGTTCCCGTGGGTAGGGCGGATTGCGCCCAGGTGAAACTTGCGATCAGGATGAGCGATGCCAGCGATAGTGTTCTTTTCATGTTAATTCTTACCTCCAAAATTCAATTTCGTATCTCTTGCAAAGCTCCAACAACATCATCCAGCGGCGCGCGGTCGAGTTGGTTATCGCCGCGATAGATGTAACGCACCGAGCCTCCACGATCACTGTCGCGGCAAATCACCAGCGTAGCCGGGCGCGCGATGTTAATGGCATCTGTGCCGAGCGCGTGATGGAGCCCGTAGGCTTTGGTCACGGTTCGATCCTCGTCAAGCAAAAAGACGCTGGCGATGGGATGCTTCTCCAGGAATTTTCCCGGCCTCCACACACCCTCTCGTTTTTCGGCGGCAATGAACGCCAACTGCGCTCCCCCTGCTTTGATTTCCGGCAGCCTCGACTCAAACTGAGTCATGCGCTTCACGCAGTTCGGTCACCAGGTACCGCGCACAAACTCGAGAATCAGCGTGCCCTCGGCGAGCAGACCAGCGAGAGTGAACGTGCCCTCGCGGTTAGCCGCTTGCAGCGAAAAATCTGGGGCGCGCGATCCGATCTCCAGAGTGTCGGTGCGGTTCTTCATGTTGAGTTCGACTTTAAGCGAGGTGGAAAGTGGGAACAATAGCGGAAGGGGTACGGGGGATGGCTGCGTGAGTGATGCGATCGGGTGGTCATGGCGCACAGACCGGGTGGTTCTGCGTCCGATATAATTCAGCTTCTCAGTTGGGAGATCGCAGCCAGACGCGGCGAGCCGCGTCTCTACGGTTAGGCCGATGTTTCTAAATCCTCAGACCAATAAAGGATGCACTTATGCCTGTTACCAGTATTGCTGATATTCGCGGACGCCAGGTGCTTGACTCGCGTGGCAATCCGACGGTTGAAGCCGAAGTTTTTCTTGATGGCGGCGCGAGCGCGCGGGCCATTGTGCCGAGTGGCGCGTCCACCGGTGAGCATGAGGCCGTCGAATTGCGTGATGGCGACAAGGAACACTATCTCGGCAAGGGCGTTCTGCAGGCGGCTGCCAACGTCAATGGCGAGATTGCGGAAGCTCTCACTGGGGTGGACGCCGCCGACCAGCGCACGCTTGACGCCAGGCTGATCGACCTCGATGGTACGCCCAACAAGGGGCGACTGGGAGCGAATGCGATCCTGGCGGTTTCCATGGCGGCGGCGCGGGCTTCGGCTCGGGCTTGCGAACTCCCACTCTATCGCTACCTGGGCGGAGCGGCGGCGAACGTGCTGCCGGTGCCGATGATGAATATCCTCAACGGCGGCGCCCATGCCGATAACAATGTCGACTTCCAGGAGTTCATGGTGATGCCGGTGGGAGCGCCGTCATTTTCAGAGGCGCTGCGCTGGGGCGTAGAGGTTTTCCATACGCTCAAAGGCGTGCTGAAAAAACGCGGATACAACACCTCGGTGGGCGACGAGGGCGGCTTTGCTCCGTCGGTGAAGTCGAACGTGGAGGCCATTGAAGTCGTGCTGGAAGCGATTCAGCAGGCGGGCTACAAGCCGGGTGCGGAGATCGCGATTGCACTCGATCCGGCGGCTAGCGAGTTTTATCAGGATGGGAAGTATGTCTTCAAGAAATCTGACAAGTCGGCCAAGAGTTCCGAGGACATGATTCGCTACTATGCGAAATGGGTGAAAGATTACCCGATCGTGTCGCTCGAAGACGGGCTCTCTGAAAACGACTGGGACGGATGGGCGCTGCTGACCGAGGAACTGGGCGATAAGATTCAGCTGGTGGGCGATGACATTTTTGTCACCAACATTGAGATTTTCGCCAAGGGCATCGAGAAGGGAATTGCCAATTCGATCCTGATCAAGCTGAACCAGATTGGTACGGTCAGCGAAACCCTGGACGCGATCGACCTCGGCCGCCGCAATGGTTACACGTCCGTGATCTCGCATCGTTCGGGCGAAACGGAAGACACGTTTATTGCCGATCTGGCCGTGGCAACCGGCGCGGGGCAGATCAAGACGGGCTCGGCTTCGCGCACCGACAGAATTTCCAAATACAACCAATTGCTGCGGATTGAAGAGGAGTTGGGCGGGGCGGCGCGGTTTTTGGGGGTGAAGGCGCTGAACTACAAAGGATAGGCTGCCGATGGATACATAGCTATGAAAGTTAGCGTCAGCGAAGCGCAGGATAGGTTCGAAGAGTTGCTCGACAGGATCGCTGTCGGGGAGGAAGTCGTGATCACGGACCATAGTGAGCCGGTTGCAAAGCTTGTGCCGATTCCTACGTCGGAGTAGAACCGCAGAGGATTCGGTTGGGTTCTGCAAGAACGAGCTCACCGGCCGGATGACTTTGCGGCCCCCTGCCCAAGGAGATTGAAGACCTGTTCTGGTGATACTACTCCTGGCTAGAATCCCATCCTGTCATCTGCCGAAGGACCATAGGTCGATGGCACCGGCCTTTCGTTCAAACGCAGATACACGCCCAATTGGGCGCGATGATGCACCAGGTGATTGAGGAACATTTGGCGGTAGGCCAGAAAGCGCGTCCCGCTGAAGATGGGCTTGTCTGCGAAACTTAGCTTCCACGGTTGAGTCCAGGCTTCATCCGGAGTCTTCTTGAGAGCGGCGCGAGCTTGGGCTGCGCCTTCATCGAACGCTTTGACCAATTGCGCCGCGGAGTCAAAGGGCACTGGCGGCATCTTGGTCTTTCCAAAATCAAGTTCAGGAGTCGTAAGGATAATGAGGCCAAAGCCAGCCAGTTGCGCCACGTGAGGCGCGAGCTTGTTCAGCGGCATGGATCGGGGATGCGGCGCGAAGTCTTTCTTGTCTTCCGGAACGCGTTCCAGCATGGTGCGCGTCTTTTTCATTTCTTCATCGAATTCGGTCAGGAGCAGTTCATTGATGGGCATGTTTTATCCTCTGGGACAGTTTCTGCAATAGTATGAGATGTGTGCCCGCAGAAAGCGATTCAGTCTAATCTGCAAAAAGGCCAAATAGCAAAAGCCAGGAGCTAATAGCGGATTTATGCCTCGTCCTAAACCTCTCGTACTCATCATTCTCGACGGCTGGGGATACCGGGCCGAAACCAAAGCTAACGCCATCGCGCTCGCGCGTAAGCCAGTCTACGACCGGCTGCTGCGTGAGTATCCGAACACGCTGATTCACACCAGCGGGCCGTTTGTTGGACTGCCAGAGGGACAGATGGGAAATAGCGAAGTCGGCCATCTGAATATGGGCGCCGGGCGCATCGTGCACATGGATATTACGCGCATTGACCTGATGATCCTGAACGGCGAATTCTTCGTGCATCCGGTGCTGCTCGATGCAATGAGGAATGCACGATTGGATGGGCGCAAGCTGCATCTGTTCGGACTGCTGTCGGATGGCGGCGTGCATTCCCGGCAGGAGCATCTGTACGCGCTCCTGAAAATGGCGAAGCAGAACGGAGTCGATCGCGTCTTCGTGCACGCTTTTATGGATGGCCGCGACACGCTGCCGACCAATGGCGCAGGTTATCTCGAACAGCTGCAGCAGAAGATGCGCGAGTACAACTCCGGCAAGATCGCCACCGTCAACGGCCGATACTATGCCATGGACCGCGACCGCCGCTGGGAGCGCATCGCCAAGGCCTACAGCGCGATGGTCGACGGGAAAGCTGAGGGCGGCACGTACGCTGATGCCGTGCAAGGTATGAAAGAGTCTTACAACAAGGGCGTGACCGACGAGTTCGTGGTGCCGTTCGTTTGCACCGACACTCGTGGCGACGCATTGGCAAAAAACGGCATCGCGAAAATCGGCGACGACGATTCCTGCATCTGTTTCAACTTTCGCGCCGACCGCGTGCGCCAGATCACGCGCGCGCTGTGTCGCAACAGCGGGCTGAACGAAAAAGGCGGGAGCGATTTGCCGGGTGCTGCCGAACTCGACGCAACCATCCCGCGCGAACGCGTGCCGAAGAATCTGAAGTATGTTTGCATGACGCGGTACGACAAGAACTTCAACCTGCCGGTGGTGATTCCACCGGAGTCGATGGCCAACATCCTGGCGAACGTGATGGGCGGTATGAACATGCGCAACCTGCGCGTGGCGGAGACGGAGAAATATGCGCACGTGACGTACTTTTTTAATGGCGGAGTGGAGCAGCCTTTCCCGGGCGAAGATCGTGTCTTGGTGCAGTCGCCAAAGGTTGCGACCTACGATCTAAAGCCGGAGATGAGCGCTGCTGGCGTCGCCGCGGCGGTTGTCAAAGCCGCGAACGATGGCACCTTCGACGTGATCATCGTCAACTTCGCCAATGCGGATATGGTCGGGCACTCGGGTAAGATCGAGCCCACCATCAAGGCGGTCGAGACGGTCGATGCCTGCCTGGGCGAGATCGAGAAAGCGGTGCGCGCCAAAGGCGGAGCCATGTTGATCACCGCCGATCACGGCAATGCTGAAATGATGATTGACCCCGTAAGCGGCGGCCCCCATACGGCGCATACCACGAATCCAGTGCCGTTTATTCTGATGGCGGATGATGCGAAGCAGTACACGCTGAAGCCGAATGGCTCGCTGCGGGACATTTCGCCGACGATGCTCGGCATGCTCGGGATTGCCGAGCCGCAGGAAATGACCGGAAGCGATCTCCGCGTGAAGCGAGGCTAGAGAATTCGCAGTATCAGTGCCAGGCGCACCGAAACTTACGTTTTCCCTGTGCGCCCCTGTGTCCCCTGTGGTAAGGATTTTGTTGCCCATGAAGCTGCTAATCTTCGTCCATCATCCATTTGGTCAATGGAACGCGCCGGATTGGTTCCCAAAGCGGTTGCAGCAGGAATTTCCGCAGGTCAACGTTGTCAACCTTCCCGACTACAAGCGTGTCGCTGAAGAAATCGCCGATGCTGAAGTCGTTATCGCCTGGTCGATCCGTCCGGAGCAGATCGCGGCGGCGAAGAGGCTGCGCTGGATTCACTCTCCAGCGGCGGCGGTTCATCAGCTGATGTTTCCGGAACTCGTCAACAGCGACGTCGTTCTCACTAACGCGCGCGAAGTACACGGACCGGTTGTGGCCGAGCATGTGATCGCGCTTATCTTTGCGCTGGCCAAGAAAATCCCGGGCTCGGTGCTCCTGCAGCAGAAGCATGTTTGGGGACAGCAGATTTTGTGGGACGAACCGCCGCGGGTGCGTGAGGTTGCGGGCGCAACCGTCGGTCTCATAGGCCTCGGCAGTATCGGACGCGCGGTCGCCAAGAGTGCGAAAGCTCTGGGCATGCGGGTGATCGCGGTGCGCGAGCATCCGGAGAAGGGAAGCGAAGGCGCGGACGCCGTCTTCGGGCCGGCTCAAATCGGCGAGATCTTTCGGCAAGCGGATTACATCGTGCTGGCAGCTCCAGTCACGGCCAGCACAAAGGCGATTGCGAACGCCGAACGCCTCGCGCTCATGAAGCCGGACGCTTGCCTGATTAACGTCGGTCGCGGTCAACTCGTGGATGAACCCGCGCTTGCCGCTGCTCTGCGTGGAAAGGAGATTGGCGGCGCGGCGCTTGATGTGTTTCCGAAGGAGCCGCTGGCGGCTGATTCGCCGCTGTGGGACGTCCCCAATCTGCTTATCACTCCGCACACGGCGGCGTTGACCGACAAATTATGGGAGCGGCATTATGCGCTGTTCTCGGAAAATCTGCAGCGCTATCTGAATGGCGTGCCGTTGCGGGCCGTGGTGGACAAGCGCAAAGGATATTAAATAATCAGCGGTCGCTATTTGCGGAGGTTGGGAGCCCACTCATTCGCAGAGAACGCGAATGAGTGGGGCACCCGCGCTGTTAAAGGATGTTCCTAGCGCGTATCGATCCCAAATCCCAAGAATGCGTTTACTTCCACTGGCTCATTTCCGCGCATTGCGGGGCGGAATTTCCAACTGTGCAGAGCCACCAGAATCTTCGAGGTAGTTTCGGCGGCGCCGGGCTCGAGTGCTCTCAGGTCTTTCAGATTTCCGGAGCGGTCGAGGATGCAGGTGAATACTACGTAGGTCGGACGCAGTCCCTGGGGCAGGTCGACGCGGAGAGGCTCTGGTTTGGTGAGGTCTCCGGAGTAAGGGTGCGCAGCATCGGCATACTGCATCACTGCGGTTCCGAGCGATGTTTCGATGTAAGTCGAATAGTTGACGCCTTTCAGTTGGCCATAGCGATTGAAGACGCCGCCGGAACTTGAGGTAGCTTTTACCGTGTAGCTCGGACCTCCGCGGGCGCCGGTGGAAGAACGGCCGGGGCCAGTCGATGGCGGGTCGCCACCGGCGGCTCCGAAACTGGGCAGGGTGATGCTGGCTGTGGTGCCGCCTTGCACGGATACTCCGGGGACGGCGGGTGCGCCTGTGGTGCCGTTGCCTGAGCCACCGGTTCCGGGGTAGGGCGAGATTCCTCCGCGGGCGTTGGGATCGGTGCCTCTTCCTGTGCCTTCTCGGCCTGCTCCTGAACCTTCTCCTTGTAATCCGCTGCCGGGGCCGTTGCCTTTGCCTATGCTTGATCCTCCACCGCTGCCTCCTAGACCGGTCTTTGACGTGCCGGTGGGCGACATGGCTAGAGCTCCACTGGTGGAGTTTGGTAGTCCAACCTTGGTTCCGGGTTGGTTGGAGATTACGACTCCGCTGCCGGCGGCGCTGCCTCCGGCGTTACTTGGCGGAGATATTGCGGTGCCTAGATCTAGCGGACTTCCGGCTCCCGTGCCTTTGTTACCTCGTCCGCTGCCGGAGAGGGCTTTGCCTCCGCCCAGGCCTGGTGGGGGTGGGATGACGTTGGCTGCGCCGAGCAGCGAACCTGCTGATTGAGTCCCGGATTGTCCGGAGCGGCCGTTTGCTTGGGATCCGTTTTTCCCGCCCTCGATGCTGGCTGGCGGTGGCACAACTTGCGGCATCAGCGTGGCTGCGCCTGATCTTGCTAGTGATCCTCCGGATGCGGTTGGGGGTGGAGGCACTGGCTTGGGTTGCATGTCTCCGGTGGCTGAGCTTCCCCAACTGTTGAGGTCGCGGCTTACTTGCGACGGTGGGGGCGCTACGACTGCGGGCGCGGGCAGCGACATTCTGGGCGTAGACGATACGTCGCGCTGGGGCGCGGAAACCGGCGGTGCAACCACGTCGACCGTCTGCGTCATGGGGAGACGGGAACTGGCCAGGTCGCGCTGCGTGTCTTGTGGAGCGGGTGCGATGACGGTCTGCGCGAGCGGGTTTGCGGTCTGCATCTTATCGCGCGAGACATTCGGCGCGGGTTCGACGACGCTTGTGCTCAAGGTTGGCGAAGTGCGCGTGCTGGAGGGAGAGACTTCGGGCGCGGGCGGGATGACGCTGGTCGTCAGGCTGTTGGCGGTGCGGCTGGTCGAGGCGCTTAGCTCCGGCGAAGGCGGGACGACGTTGGTCGTCAGGGTATTCGGAGTGCGATGCGTCGAGGAGTTTAGCTCCGGCGAAGGCGGCACTACGCTCATTGCCGGCAGCGCTGGCGCAGTTAGCGTGGAACGCAGGCCTTCGGCGGGCGGTGGTCCGGGATTCGATTTGAACGCGAGCAGATTGGCGACTGCGGAATCGGAGTGCGGCAGATTTACTTTGGGAGCGTCAACGACCTTTTCGCTGGGCTTGTCGCCGCGCGCTACGCGGATGGCCTGCGTCCGATGGTGGGCTTGCCCGCCGCCGGCGCGTCCGGACTTGCCGGACTGCGCTCCGCCTCGATCTTGCGTTTGCGGCAGTTCGTCTCCGGAATAATAGATCACGTCCCAGTGCAGACGAGTTGGAGGAGCGGGCATCTGAAGACTCTCAAAGCGCGCGGGGAGCACGATGATCGCGATCAGCAGCAGCAATTCGAGCAGCCAGCTGGCGAGCATTCCGCGATACGGGAAGATGCCGATGGGCGCTTCTCCCGCCAAGGCTTTCGGAGCGCGAGTGAGCGCGGGACCGAAGGCGGACTTAAACTCTTCCCAGCGCGAGGACCATTCCACGAGCAGGCGCGGCGGCTCGGGCCATTGATCGTTTGGCCGACGATCGAGAACTGCGGGAATGGTGGCTACTTCGGACATTGGTTCGAACTATTTTTTCGACTGCGATATTTTTTTGGGGAGTCCCACTAGTGTAGTGTGCCAGAAGGATGGTCGGATTATCGCGGTGACTTCAGTGTTTTTTCAGTCGTTTGTGCCATTGTGCTCTGTCGGACACTGGAACGGAGCTTCCCGGTCGTTTGAATGTCGAACGTCGACGCGACGTGTTTACCAGTTGGTACTCTCTCTCCCCCCTACCTCCGGTCTATTGGAATCATTGACTTAGAGAAAAATTCCTTCCAGGTCTTTGGGGAATAAGGACTTATTGGTAAAGTATTCCGGAATAAGGAGTTAGCTTGGCTTCCGGCCGGTTCTGCGCGTCTTTACTGGGGCCCGTCACGGGGGATCAATCACTTAGCAGGGGTCTTTTCTGGCGAGTTGCCGGTCCGCTCTCAAAGTATTGGAAGAAATGGAGTTATTCGCTAGACGCCCGATAAACGGGTCGAAGAGGTGGGCCTCTGAAACAATGAACGATTACCGCTCGGATTTGTTGTCAAGGAGCAGGTGGTGCTGAGGCAAATGCTTGTTTGCTATGAATCTATTTTAACAGGTGAGTCAAGCTGGTTTTCCGCCAGGTATTTTCGGATCGAAGTTCAAACAAGTCCGCGTTATCTTCCCCTCGATAGTGGGGCTTCCTGCTGGTTATCCCGTCAAATATTTACTTAATTGGAGGTCGGTGAACGGCGGTATTTGGTGTTTGCCCGTAAATGGCTTGAAACAATGGTAACAGCGAGCCTCCTCGCGTCGGTGAATGAGACAAAGATTCTTGCAAGTTCGGCAGTACGTGATTGCGACAAACCCAAGTGGCTTCGACCGTTGCTTTGCTTCGCTTTCGGCGAATGCCCACAAGTACTGAGCAAGATTCAGGAACTCCCCCTTCGCTTCTGTTCTCGTTGCTCTCATCAATTCGAAGGAAATCCTAGACGGTTGGAGCGGGTTCTGTATGCCGTAAATTCCGAAGTCTTCTGCCTTTTCATTCTTGCCATGTGCGAAGGGTAAGATCTGGTATCCAAAAAGTTGCTTTCGTAGCTCCTTTGCACGCTGCTCCACGACATGGAAAACCTCGGGGGTTGGAAAAAACTTTAAAGTCTTGGATCCGGCTTCGTGGAGATACAGTTCCAATAGAGAGACGTCGGGCGATCCAAATTTTCGGTGGATTTGGAGTTGATTCACAATATCTGGGGTTTTACCTCCTTTCAGTGACCGCACTCGACCGGCCTTTCCTAGCAACACCAACTTGATCTCCCAAGTCTTATAGAACAGTCCGGGAGATTCACGCGGTGTAGAAAGCGTGCAGACCATCAGGTCTATGTCGCCACGAAAGCTGGACGACGGCAGCAAGTTGAGCGGAATGTTTATTGCCCACCATCGGAAAATTCTCCCGTCGACCAAACCGTAGTGAAGAGGCATGTTTCGAACTAAGCGCCAGATTGCGGCGGTCTCACGGTTTTGGGCATCGAAGTCAAACAACGACATACTTGCATTGTAGTAGTCGAGGCTTTGTTCAAAAGCAATTGTGTCCTTGACGGGATTCTCAGAATATGGCGCGGGCGCCACATAATGTCGCTTACCCACCGTCGCGGCCTTTACCTCAGCGGCTAAAGCCGGCACGGAAAATGAGCCACTTATCGCAGCGGTGAACCGCTGCGCCACCCAAAAGCAAGGACAAAACCGAGTTTTTTCGCGTCGCAGCCTCACCTCTGCGGCTAAAGGATGTGATGAAAAAAGTCAGGGGTCAGATTGCGGAAGTGAAGACGCCCGCGGCAGGCCACCCTTCGGCTATCGCTCAGTGCAGGCTTTCTCGAAAAGCGCGAGATGTGGCGCATCCCCAGTTGTTTCGGCCCACGTTCTAAAGACACACCGGCGTTATACTTGCCACGTAATGTGGCCCCACTCGGCGTTAGGCCCACAAAATAGGGAGGGCATCTTGGCCGCAAGAATTCTTATGGTTCTGAGTGCGAGCATTGTCTTTACGCTCGGAGCCGTCCACCTCGTCTATACGTTCTGGGGCCCAATGCTCACGCCCCGGGACCCCACGCTGCAGATCAGCATGAGCCAGATTTCACCTGTCATTACGATAGAAACAACAATGTGGCGGGCTTGGGTGGGCTTCAATGCCAGCCACAGCATGGGACTTATTTTGTTCGGCCTGGTTTTCGGCTATCTCGCATTGGCTCACGCACAGCTCCTCTTTCAGTCACCGTTCCTGCTGGTTGTCGGGCTGGCAGTGCTTGGTGGTTTGCTTGTGCTCTGCAAGGTTTATTTTTTCAGCGCGCCTCTCACAGGCGTCAGCATTTCTTTGGCCTGCTATGTTGCCAGCATTGCGCTACCGCGGGGCTGACAATTACATACATCGGAATGCGGTGACGCGCGGGTTGGTGGCTTCTCCGGAATTTTGACGCTGACGCCCACACATTCGCAAAAAACGCGAATGTGTGGGGCACCCGGTACCGACACTTCTCGAGAAGCGCGAGATGTGGCGCACCCCCAGTTGTTTCGGTCGATGTTTGTGGGGCACCCAGCGCACCTCAGGCGCTAAAGCGCGGACACATTTTCGATGACTTTACGGCACGAGTAAACAGCTTGCGGAAAAAGTCGATGGAGAATCGCATTTCGAACGAGAGATGCACAGGGAAAGCTGATAAGAAGTAGGGATGCGAGGAAACGACGAGCAGCAGGGAGCGGTGTTCAGCTACGTGAGTGCGGAGCAGCGGAT
>DATFZT010000082.1:0-6700 GCA_035314185.1 Terriglobales bacterium | reverse complement strand
AAGTGGCACGGGCCAGCAGATTGAAAGTCTGAAAGACGAAGCCGATTTCCTTATTGCGGATGCGGGCCAGTTCGTCGTCATCGAGTTCGCTCACCAGTTGTCCGTTAAGCCAGTACTGGCCTTTGGAAGGTGAGTCGAGACAGCCGATCAGGTTCATCAGCGTGGACTTGCCGGAGCCGGACGGGCCCATGATGGCCACGTATTCATTACGCTGGATGCGCAGGTTGATGCCACGCAGCGCATGCACCTGTTCCGAGCCCATATCGTAGGTCTTCCACAGATCCTCGGTTGCGATCATGTGGGAATTGGGAGCGCCCCAATTTGCGGGCTTGTCGATTGGGAATACCTCGGCGGTCGCCATCTTGCTCTCCTTATCCGGATCGGGCTCGGGCACGCACGCTCCTATAGCTGTTCTATCTTGGACGTTCTAGCCTGACAGAAGTTAGTAGAGCACCGGACGTCCCCGCCCGTCTCTCCATTTAACTAACTCTCTTCTTCTTTTTTCGGGGTCGAGTTATCCACTTTGACGCTCGTTCCTGGCTTCACGGTACGTAAAACCTTGTAGCTTCCGGTGATTACCTCGTCACCCTCTTGCAGGCCCTTGGTGATCTCAATATCCGTGGTGCCACTGATGCCCGTCTCCACCGGAACGAATTCGGTTTTCTTGGCGCGGATCACGAACACGCCCTGCACTTCTTCCTTCTGTTTCGTCGCGTCCGCCGGAGCGCTGGTGGCGGCTTCCACCTTATTGCCCTTCGCAGCATCCTTGGGCACCAGATCGGCCCGGGTGCGTACGGTCAACGCTTGAATAGGAATACTAAGCACGTCACCGCGTGTTGCGGTCGTGATTTTGGCGGTCGAGGAGAGGCCTGGGCGCAAGTCCGTAGGCGGGTCGGTGAGCGTCACCACCACTTTGAAGTCCTTCGCCTCTTCACTGGTCGAGGTGGCCTGCGAGGTAGCCACACCGGTCGAGCGCACGATGGCATTGTCTCCGATTTCGCTGACGACGCCGTGAAAAACCTTGTGCGGGATGGCGTCGATAGTCACGTCCGCGGGCTGGCCGAGATGTACGTTCACGATGTCGGTCTCGTCCACCTTGACCTCGGACGTGATCACGGACATGTCGGCAATCGTCATCAGCGTGCTGCCGGGTGAATTCTGGATTCCGATAACCACGGTCTCGCCTTCGCGCACCGGAAGATTGGTGATGACGCCGTCAAACGGCGCTTCGTACGTGGTCTTTTGCAGAACGTCGGAAACCCGAGTCAAGTTGGCCTGATTCTGGGTGATGTGCTTGTCCATCGAATCCTTTTGCGCCTTGGCTTGCACGACGCGAGCCTCGGCTTGGGCCAATCCGGCGTCCGCGGATTCCCACGCCGCTTTCTTGACATCGTAATCCTGCTTGGCGATGAGGGCGGCGGAGTACAAGCCCTGGGCACGATCCCAGTCGAGCTTGGCGTGGATGGCATCAGACTTGGCGCGGTTCAGATCTGCGAGCGATGTGTTCAGGCCGGCATCGGAGGCGGCCGCGTCGGTTACCGCCGCCTGCACGGAAGCGCGGGTCGCATTCACGTCGGCCGAGGACTGCACGTTCTCAAGCTGTGCCAGCAACTGCCCCTTCTTCACGTGGTCGCCTTCCTTGACGTGCAGCTTGATGATCTTGCCGAAGGCGTTGGCTCCGATGTTCACGTAGGTCTTCGGCTTGATTTCGCCCGAAGCGCTGACCACGGAAGCCAGGTTCTGCTTTTGCACTTTGCCGGTTTGCACTGTCACCAGGTTTTTCCGGCTCTGGTAAACCGTGACCGCAACAATGATGCCGAGCAGCAGGACCGCGCCCGCGCCGATCAATGCTTTCTTCCAGGTCTTCATAGCGAAGTCTTTATGACTCTAGCGACTGATTTTCGTGCCCAGCCGACCGTGAACGCTTGCAGATGACTCAGAGTTCTCGCCGTCTGGCACATAGAACCCCGAAAACGCACACCAATTGCCCATGAACAGTTACGTTGAGGCGAGGGAGAAAGTTCCCCTCTCGCGAGGCAATCCCGCTCCCTCTTGTCGCCTTTTACGCTCCTGGATGGCAGACCGGCGGTGGCAATTCATTATATCGTGCCCGGCGTGCCGTCAGCCGGATTGCTGAGCCATCGCCGCCCGACCGCAAGACGCGGATTCTTAAGGGATTTAGAAGAAGGTCCCCGCCCAGGAAATCTTTACCCTGCCAGGCCACTTCTTCTTGCCTTGTTGTATCCAATGAACATAGAATTAGGCAACTGACGTTTCTTGTGAGGTAGGCCCTTCTATGCTCTCCACAGGTTTTCGAAATGGTTGCTCGGTGGGTGTCCTGGCTGGAATGATGGCGCTAGGTTTTAGTGGAGTTTCCCAAGCCCAGGACAAGGACGTGAAGGGCTCCGATCCCAACGCGGCGGCTGCCCAGGGAAGCCAGGTAGATCCTCTCAAGCGCCCGATCCCGGAAAAACAGAGGAAGGCCAATGCCAAGGCGCTCAAGATTGAGTTGAGCAAGACTTATCGCAAGTGGCTGGACGAGGACGTGCGCTGGATCATCACCGACGAAGAGAAATCCGCCTTCATGCAGCTCTCGAACGACGAAGAGCGCGACCAGTTCATCGAGGCTTTCTGGCAACGTCGCGATCCCACACCCGACACTGAAGAGAACGAGTTTAAAGAAGAGCACTACCGGCGCATCGCCTATGCCAACGAGCACTACGCGGCCGGCATCCCTGGTTGGAAGAGCGACCGCGGCCGGATCTACATTGTCTTCGGTCCGGCGGATGAGATTGAGTCCCATCCCTCAGGCGGCAGCTACGAGCGTCCGATGGAAGAAGGCGGCGGTGAAACTTCTACTTTCCCGTTCGAACAATGGCGATATCGCTACATCGAGGGGATCGGGCAGGAAGTGATCATCGAGTTCGTCGACACCTGCATGTGCGGCGACTATCACATGACGCTGGATCGCTCGGAAAAAGACGCCTTGAAGTACACCCCGAATGCCGGCCTGACGTTGTACGAGCAAATGGGCATGGCGAACAAAGCAGATCGTTTCACTAGCGGCGGCATCGAGCAACTGGGCAGATCACCCATGAATAATGATTTGCAGTCCAAGGAATTCGACCGTCTGGGACAGTTTGCCAAACTGCAGGCGGCGCCGGCGGTGAAATTCAAGGATCTGGAAGAAGTAGTCAGCCACCATATCAGCGTCAACCTGATGCCCTTTGATGTGCGCGCGGATTTCGTGAAGGTGACCAGCGACACGGTGCTGGTTCCGATCACCATTCAGATCAAGAACCGCGACGTCACTTTCCAGAACAAAGATGGCGTGGAGCGCGGCACGGTCAATATCTTCGGGCGCGTGACCACGCTCACGGGCAAGATCGTGCAGACCTTTGAAGATACCGTACAGGTCGATGTGCCGGTGGAACTGCTGCCCAAGACCGCCGAGAATTCCTCGGTGTACTGGAAGGCGTTGCCGCTGCGCATCAGCCAAAATCGTTATCGTCTGGACATCGTAGTGAAGGACGTGAACGGAGATCGCAGCGGAAGTTGGGAACATGCGATCATGATCCCGGACTTCAGCGAGGACAAGTTGAGCAGCTCAACGCTCATCATCGCCGACCAGATGGAACCGGTGGCGACCAAGAACGTAGGCACGGGCAGTTTCGTGATCGGAACCACCAAAGTGCGGCCGCGGGTGGCGCCTTCCGATGGCAAGCCCATCTTGTTCAAGCGCAATCAGAAGCTGAATTTCTGGATGCAGGTTTACAACCTCAGCGTGGACGAAAAAACCCACAAACCTTCGGCTACCTTCGAATACAATGTGACCGACGCCAACAACAAGGCTGTCATCCATACCGTCGAATCGACGGATACGATGGGCAATGTGGGCGACCAGGTCACGCTGCAGAAGACGCTTTCCGCCGCCAACCTGCAGCCGGGCCTGTACAAGATCGAGATCAAAGTGAACGACAACCTTTCCAAGCAGACGGTGGATCCAACGGCGACTTTTGCCGTGGAGTAAGCTGCTGCCTGGTTCCCCAGAGGTGGTGGGCGAGATGTTTCGAAAGCTCGAGTTCCTCGTAGTTGTCGTCATCGCGGTCACGAGTGTGTCTGTTCCGGCATGGTCTGGAACTGCCTCCGGCGCGATCTCTGGTGCGATCTCCGGATACGTTCGCGACGGCAGCGGCGCACCGCAAATGGGTGCGATGGTGGAAGTACTCGGCTCGGCTGCCCAAGCGCTGAAGGTCTTCACCGACGATCGTGGTTTCTACTCGGTCGCAAAACTGCTGCCCGGAACCTACAGCGTGAAAGTGAGCGCGCCTTCGTTCCTTCCTACGCTGCGCGAGAAGATCGGCGTGCGCGCCGGTGCCAGGCTGATGGTGAATGTCACGTTGACCACGCTGTTCGAGGCCATTCAACTGGTTCCGCTACGTGGTCCGGTGGACGATGACGACTGGAAGTGGACGCTGCGCTCGGTCTCCAACCGGCCCATTCTGCGCTTGCTTGAGGATGGCACTACCGTGGTCGCGCAGAGCGGGGAGTCGGCCGCTGATCACGGCTTGAAAGGTACCGTGAGCTTCCTGGCCGGATCGCCCGGGCAGGGTTTCGGCAGCCCTTCCGATATGACTGCTGGCTTTGCCGTCGAGCGTTCGTTGTTATCGAGCGGTACCCTTCGCCTGAACGGCAACGTCGGTTATGGATCCGACGGCGGAGGCATCCCAGCCGCCGTGCTCCGAACCACCTACACCAACCGTTTCAACGGTATGTTTGAACCATCGGTGGCGATTACCGCGCTCAGGATCAATTCGCCTGATCTGAACGCGATGCCCGGCGCCTCGCTGCAAGCGCTGTCGGTGACCAGTTCCGATCGGATCGTCCTCGGCGACACGCTCGAGATCAAGCTCGGCAGCGAATTACAAACCATACAGTTTATGGGGCGCGTGAACGCCATCAAACCGTTCGGGTCAGCCGATCTACACATCACGCCGAACACCGTGCTGGAGTATCAATATACGAGTTCAGTCCCCAATATAGGACTGCAGGATCGTCTGGCTGCGGGCGGCTCTGGTTTGGATTCGGTTTCGTCGGACCTGAGCGAAACCGCGCCGCGTATGAGCATCACGGGGTTTTCTCCGGCGGTCGAGCAAGCCCGTCACCAGGAAGTGTCGATATCGCAGCGCATCGGCAAGAATAGTATGCAGGTCGCGTTCTACTCAGACAGCCTGACCGATCCGGTGCTGACCGGAGTTGGCGAAATGACTGCGGAATCCGGTGAAGTGCTGCCCGATGCGTACTCCGGTACCTTCAGCTATCAGGGAAACGATTTCGCGACGCGCGGCTTGCGCGTGGTGCTGCAGCGGAAGCTGTACTCCGATCTGACCGCAACCCTCGATTATGCTTATGGAGGCGTGCTCGACCTCTCGCGCCCCGACGTCCAGCTCCAGGATGCACGTGAGTGGATTCACGCCGAGCGGCGACAGGCCGTGGCAGCGAAGTTCAGCGGAACTCTGCCCAAGGCGAAAACGCGCTGGATCGCCTCCTATCGTTACACGGGCGGTCGCACTTTGACGCCAGTCGACCTCTTCAATACTTCAGCGGGCCAGTCTGATCCGTACTTGAACCTCTACATCCGGCAGCCGATTCCAGGAAGTTTCCTCGCCGGACGCATGGAAGTTCTCATGGACCTGCGAAATCTTCTAGCCCAGGGCTATGTACCCGTGATGGGACAGGACGGACACACGGTTTATCTCGTCCAGTCGGCTCGCTCCGCGCGCGGCGGCGTAGCCTTCAGCTTCTAGAATCTATCCATTCGCCATCCGTTATTCGGTAGATTCGCGATCCGCTATTCCGTAGACTCTAGGCGATTTCCCTTCCACTAACATCCTTCTGTGAAGTTGCGCACTGTTCTTTCGCGCACACTCGTATATAATGCCGCGCATTCAAATGGAACGGTGTTTGCAACTCGCGGAGCGTGGGTTTGTTCCAGTGCCCGCGATGACTAAGGGAGGACCAGGAATGAAACGGCATTTATTGGTAGTGTTCGTTCTGCTTTCCACGGCCATGCTCGTCGGCCAGACGTTTCGTGGGACAATCCTCGGCTCCGTTACCGATTCCTCCGGAGCATACGTTGCCGGAGCAACGGTCAAAGTGCGCAACCTGGGCACTGGTCTGGAGCGCACGACGACCACGAGCACGGATGGCAGTTACTCCGTGCCCGAATTGCCCATCGGCACATACTCCGTCACCATCACTCAGACTGGGTTCCAAACCGCAGTCACCAACAACGTCGAGGTGAACGTAGCCAACGAACGCAGGGTGGACGCGGCGCTCAAGGCCGGCAAGGTGTCGGAGCAGGTGGAAGTCTCGGGCGAGGAACTAAGTACCGTCGAGACGACCTCCTCCGAACTGGGCGGCACCATCACCGCCGGTGCTATCGAAAATCTTCCGGTGAACGGACGGGATTACACCAAACTCATCTACCTTAACCCCGGTGTGGCTGGTTCCCCCGACCAGATTTCCGATTCGCCCGGTTCGTACGGCACCTTCTCGATGAACGGATCTCGCGGACGCGCCAACAACTTTCTGCTGGATGGCACCGACATGAATGACGGGTACCGAAACGATCCGGCCATCAACGAGGCGGGTGTGTTCGGCGATCCGGCGACCATTCTCCCGATTGACGCGATAGCTG
>DATFZT010000081.1:0-2657 GCA_035314185.1 Terriglobales bacterium | reverse complement strand
AGACCGGTCGAGCCGCCCAGCGGCAGGATCATCTGCAGCTTGCGTGCGCCGGAGTTATCGGCGACCTCGAGCATCGATCTCATCATTACGGCCATCGTATTTCTCCTTTTCCGATTTCCCGCGCTGTCATCCTGTCTTGCTCTGTCATCCTGAGCGAAGCGAAGGACCTATGCACCTTGCCCGCACCGCTGCTGTCGCCGGGAGCCGAACTAGCGGCCAACGACCGTGTCGGCATCAATGTCGACTTCCGGCACCAGCGCCGTCTTGCGCACAATTTCCTTCAGCGTCCAGCGCTTCAGCTTCGACAACGGACGCGACTCTTCGATCCGCACCGTATCGCCCGGATGCGCTTCGTTCTTCTCGTCGTGCGCGTAGAACTTCTTCCGGATCGAGATCACGCGCTTGTACATCGGGTGCGCCTTCTTCCGCGTCACCTCGACCACGATCGTCTTCTGCATCTTGTTCGAGACAACGGTGCCGATCAGGATCTTGCGGTGCGACTGTTTTTCGGCTTGAACTTTTTCAGTTTGGCCTGCGATTTCCGCCATTATTTTTTCTCCGTCTTGCTGGCGGCCAGTTCCTGCTCGCGCAGGACGGTCTGGACGCGCGCAATATCCCGGCGCAGCCCGCGAATCTTTTTCAGGCTCTCGGTCTGTCCCATATTCATCTGGAACTTCAGCTTGAAGAGCTGGTCCGCCAAATCCCGCTCCTGGTGCTTGAGCTCGACGTCGGTTAAGTTGCGAATCTTTTCAGCTTTCATAGTTCCTATCCATCGTTGTCATCCTGAGCGAAGCGAAGGACCTGCTTTTCCCTCGCCACATGCCGCAGTTACAGCACTTCCCGTTTTACAAACGTCGTCCGCAGCGGAAGCTTGTGCGACGCCAGGCGCATGGCCTCTTTCGCATCCGTGATGGTCACACCTTCCATCTCAAACAAAATCTTTCCCGGCCTTACCACCGCAACCCAGTGGTCCGGAGCGCCTTTGCCTTTTCCCATACGGGTTTCGGCCGGCTTCTTGGTGACCGGCTTATCGGGAAAAAGGCGAATCCAGATCTTGCCGCCGCGCTTCACAAAACGCGTCATGGCCACGCGGCTCGCTTCAATCTGCCGGTCGGTGATCCAGCCCGGTTCGAGCACTTTCAGCCCATACTGACCGAACGACAGCTCGCTTCCGCGCCAGGCCTTGCCCGTCATGCGCCCGCGCTGTTGCTTGCGGTACTTAACCTTCTTCGGCATCAACATAAGATCGTTATCCTGGCAAATCGTCTCGTGTGGTAACGGGGCTCTGCCCCGTACCGCCCGTAATCAAAATCTAGAATGCACCGGTCGTGCTTACTTCGCGTGCCGGCGTCGCTTCGCGCTTCTTTGCCGGCAGAATCTCGCCCTTATAAACCCAGCACTTCACCCCAATCACGCCGTACGTGGTGCGCGCCTCGGTGAAGCCGTAGTCGATGTCAGCACGCAGCGTGTGCAGCGGCAACCGGCCCTGCAGATACCACTCCGACCGCGCGATTTCATTGCCATTCAGCCGCCCGCTCACCCGCACCTTGATGCCTTTGCACCCAAAGCGTAGCGCCGAATCCACCGACTTGCGCATCGCCCGCCGGAAACCCACGCGCTTTTCCAGTTGCAGCGCAATCGACTCCGACACCAGCTGCGCGTCCAGTTCCGGCTTGTGCACTTCCTGGATATCGACATGCACCTCGCGCGTCGTCTTCTTCTGCAGGTCCTGCTTTAGCTTGTCGATTTCCGCGCCCTTGCGCCCGATTATGATTCCCGGACGCGCCGTCTTGATGATGATCCGCAGCTTATTGCCCGGACGCTCAATCTCGACCGAACTCACGCCCGCCGACTTGAGCTTTTCCTTCAGCTCGGTCTTGAGCTTGTAGTCTTCGAGCAGCAGCTTGTCGTAATCCTTCTCGACAAACCAGCGCGATTTCCACGGCTTGGTGTAGCCGAGCCGAAATCCGTAAGGATGAACTTTCTGTCCCATCGTTGCTCCTAGTCCTGCTTGTGCAGCTTCTTGCTTGTGTGTTGACGGGCCTCTGGCCCGTCCCGACGGGGCAGAGCCCCGTCACCACACGACCTATTTCTTCGCAGTCGCCTTCTTGCCGACCACCTTCTTCTTCGCCGGCGCCTTAGCCTTGGCTTTCGCCTTCGGAGGAGCACCAGCCTTCGCCGCCTTCTCGCCCGCCGCCGGCGTCGTTCCCGTCCCTACCGCCACGCCATTCCGGTTCTTTTCCGCCAGCACGATTTCAATGTGCGCAATGCGCCGCACGTAGTGGTAGGCGCGCCCCATCGGCGCCGGACGAATCCGCTTCATGCGCGGACCATCGTTCGCCACCGCGTGCTTCACATACAAGTTATCCAGATCGACATCCAGGCCCTTTTCCGTGCTCAGGAAGTTCGCATTGTCGATCGCCGATTGCAACAGCTTCCCGACCGTCGCCGCAACCCGCTTCTTGGTAAAGGCCAGCGTGTTCCTAGCCGCTTCCACGCGCTGCCCTTTGATCAGGTTCAGCACCAGCCGCGCCTTCTGCGGCGACACCCGCATGTATCTAGCTTCCGCTCGAAATTCCATAATCTCTTTGCCCTCAGCTCGCAGCCCGAAGCTCGCGGCTCGAAGCTGTTCTTACGCCTTCGGCGCCGCCGGCGTT
>DATFZT010000080.1:0-4145 GCA_035314185.1 Terriglobales bacterium | reverse complement strand
TGGACTGTGCATGAAAAAGAAGTTCCAGAAATGGCTTCGGAGAGTAGCGCCAGAACCCAGTAAGGTAAGGTTTGCCGACAACACACCCTGGGCGGCCCCTATACAGGCCAGATCAGTCGCCTTTGTTCGTGCTAATCTGCTCCGCCGGTTTGTTATGCTTCCTCAGGATTTCGTCCACCAGAAACAAGTCGGTGAGCAGTGCGCGGAGATGAATGGAAGCGTTCAGATTGTCAATCAACTGAGAACTGATGACGGGTTGGGCGAAAACCAGCTCAATGGCGGCAAGAGAGTCGCGAGAATCGCGATCGAGCACCGCAAAAAACGCCTCGTATTTGTCGGCTGGCTCAAGTCCTTCCTCTCTGACTGCTGCTGCACAAGCTTCGGTCAGCCCGGTCAATGCCAGCACTGCGCGCCGCAGGAACTCACGGACTTGTGCCCTCGATTTGCTGCCTTCGTCGCTAGCGAGCCCCTGGGCTGCATAGGCCAACATAAACTCATAGCACTCTTCCACGGCCTCACAACGATTCCCAATTTCAGCCAACATCGGTTAGCCCTCGGCCTTCCAACCCCTTGGATGTAGATGGTGAAGCAGATGAGGACGAAGATGTCTCGACCACCCATCGATTGGGATCGTGTTCTTGCAAATAAAAGTCGCGGCTCATCCAACCGAAGATCATTGATTTCGTGATCGGCCGTTTCTCCGGGCGGAGTCCGAAGTAGACGTGCACCATGATCAACGCGATCAGTCCGACGCCGGCCAGCCCGTGCAGCACGTACATCATGCCCCAGGTCATGTCGCTGAACAGATACGGATCGCGGGGAAAGAAGACGGTGCGCACGCGGAACATCATGAACACACCAGTTATGATCGCGGAGAGACCAGCCGCGATGATGGCGCCGTGGTAGAGCTTGTTCTCCAAAGGATATTTGGCGAATCTGTCCGGTGGTGGCTCAGGCTTCCCGGCAGCCCGCACCGTTCTTCGCCATGCGTCCCGCAGGTCAATGCGGTCCGGCCAGATCGCCCAGAAGTCCATAAAGAAGGATGCGTGGATGATGTGAAAGAGAATGGAAGCGGTCAACACCGTGCCAGCGATCCAGTGATAGGTCACCCAATTGAACTGCACGCCGACTTTCGGGAGGAAAGCCGTGAACAGCAATACGAACATGGAAGCTGCCATGATCCAATGGAACAGACGCGCAACCAGCGAGTGTCTGGGCACATGGTCGGGAATGCGCGCCGCTACGGCCGGCGAAATACTGCCCGCAAACTCTCTTGGTTTGGCAAAATATCGCAGGTAGGTGGCATGAACTATAAAGAACAGGAATCCTGCGATCACAGCAACCCAGATCAAGAACCAGGCGATATGAATCGGGACACTCTGCCCCCACGGACTCGTCGCCCACTCTAAGAAGCCCATGCTGCGTCCTCCACTCCCGCTCCCTGTCTGACGATGGCGCGCTTCACCAGATTTCGCATCAGCGGGATCTTGTAGGCATTGAACTGCAATGGGACCGCTCCCTGCACGGCTACTCTTCCCGCCATCTCTCCGGTTGCGGCGTTGCGTGGCTTGCCAAGAACTGCATCTTCGACTGTCTTTAGCCTTAACGGACGTGCGGCCGCGCCGTTCACGGCAATTCGGATGCGGTCAATCGTCTTATCTGAATTCTCTCCCGACATCACCATGGCTGAGGCAACGTTCATCAGCGGGAAGTCCCAAACGTTGCGGTCTCGAATTTTCTCAAAATAAAATTGCGCCCCCGCCCACGTGGACGGAATACGAATGGCAGTAAGCAAGTCCCCAGGCTGCAAGATGTGCAGGCGGGTAATGTCGATGTCAGGACCGATGAAGTAATTTTCCGCGTCCACGACGCGCTCACCTTTCCGCGTGCGGATGACAAACTTGGCGTCGAGGGCAATCAGCGCCGGGGCTGAATCGGATGGATTCACCGCCACGCAACGGTCGGCGTGCAGGATCGCGTGCTCGCGGTTGCGGCCCTCCGGTGTATCGGCATAGCAAATATTGCCGCCGGCACGGTAACAGGGCCAACCACTGCGGTAATACCAGCAGCGCGTATCCTGCGAAACATTCCCGCCAATGGTTCCCTGGTTGCGGATCTGGGGTGATGCCACTACTTCCGCAGCCTGCGCTAGCAGATCATACTTCTGCTTAATGATGGGATGATTTACGACTTCGGTGAGCGTCGTCATGGCACCGATTTCGATACCGTCGCTGCCGTTATTGCCAGAAGCGCGAACTCCGCGTATTTCCTCGATTCCGCTCAGATCGACCACAGCCTTCGGCTTCTTGATTCGATCCTTCAGCCAGTCGAAGCTATCGAGTCCTCCGGCCAGCACCCACGCATCGGGTCCGTGCTGTTCGAGAAGCTTCTGCGCGTCGGCGACGGAAGTTGGCTGAAACAGTTCGAAAGCGGCCATTACGTCTCGTATAACAGCCATAATTCTCCTTCAAATCCGTATCAAATCTGGGCCATCAAATGTGGGCCATCAGCGGATGCTGCATCGGCCGGCCCGCTTCGAGCGACGTCAGAATCGTGTCGGCGTTCACCGGAGCACGCTGAAAAATCTCGTCTCCCAATGCATCCGACAGGGCGTTCAAGATCGAAGCGCACCCACCTCCAACCGGAGGCTCACCGACGCCGCGGGCACCGACCGGCGTCTCCGGGTCCGGAATATCCAACGCAGTCCATTGCATGTCGACAGGTACATCGAGAATTGTCGGCGGCTTGCTTTGGTAGAACCGCTTGGAGAGCATCTCGCCGTAGTGCGGATCGAAAACCCATTTCTGGCCGAGCGCATGGCCCATGCCGAGCGTCGAACGGCCGAGCATCTGACCGCCGAGCGCTCGCGGATGGATTACTGTGCCGACATCACCGGAGGCAAGGAAGTCGACGATGTAGTACTTGCCGGTTTCGACATCGACTTCAACCTCGGCGAAACTGGCGACATAGGAATACGTCGAGCCATCGCGCGGGTAGTTGTCCTTGGCAGCCACCACCAGACCCTGTCCGGCCAAAGCCACGACCGACGCCTTCGTCAATTTGTGGACATCGGCTGGCGCCTCGTGGCCATCGTAGACGCCGCCTAATTCAATCGCGTACTTTGCGGCCTGCGCCAACGTCATGCCGGCGCCACCACCTTTGCGGAAAACGCGTTCGTTCGCCACCACGTACTGCTCTGGCTTGCCGCCGAGTTTCTTCGCCGCGATCTCCTGAAGCTTCTGCTTGGCAGCCATTGCCGTGGCATACGCTGCCCGCGTCATTGCGTGAGTTGTCTGACTTCCACCGGAAACGCAGGTGAACGGAAGATCCCTTGTCGTGTTGCCCCAGATTACGTTGCATTTTTCCCACGGCACTCCGAGAACCTCTGCCCCGGCGCGATGTACATCTATCACCGACTCGGTTCCCAGGTTGCCGATTCCAGACTGGAAAGTGATCTGGCCATTCGGCTTGATGACGAGCAGCCCGTCGAATCCGATGGTGCCGCCAACGTAGCAGCTCAGCGAAACGCCAATGCCCCGAACTTTCGTGCCTATCTTCTTCGGAATACGTGCAACCCGCTCGTTCCATTTGAACTGCTCCGCGCCACGGTCGAGTGCTTCTTTCAGGAATGCGCTGGTGGCATACTGGCGTTTCCCCAGCACTACCGGTCCCAACAGTGCTTTGCCCTCGGGGCAGTTGATGCGGCGGATCGCTACCTGGTCAACTCCAAGCTTGCGCGCTGCTTTCGCGATTATGGGCTCAATAATGACAATCCCCTGCAGCCCGCCGGGAGAGCTCTGCGCGCTGCGCGGCGGGGTGTTTGTCAGCACCGTCAACCCGCGCCAGCGCATGGCTTGCGGCTGATATAACAGCGAAACGATGCGTCCCGATGAAGGAGCATCGCCCACGGCGTCGTAGGGACCGTTGTCGCAAATGACGAACATATCGAGGGCTGTGATGCGTCCCTCTTTCGAGAAGCCGACTTTCATCCGTCCCTGAAAGCTGGGACGCGCGCGCCCGATGAAGGTCTCCTCCTCGCGGCTGATGCGCATCATCACTGGAGCATTCGTTTTCTTCGCCAGCAGCGCCGGGATGATCATCGTCACTCCACCGGTGATCTTGCTGCCGAACCCGCCACCGGTGTA
>DATFZT010000079.1:0-2743 GCA_035314185.1 Terriglobales bacterium | reverse complement strand
CGCGGCAGGGGAGCTGTTCCTCGGGTGGGCTTCATCGTGACGAAGACGCAGCTAAGAAACCAGAAGGTTGTCCATTTCTATAACCAGCGCGGCAAAGCAGAGCAATGGATCAAGGAGGGCAAGCAGGCGGTGAAGATGACGCGGTTGTCCTGTCATCGCTTTCGGTCGAACGAAGTGCGGCTGACACTAAGTCTGCTGGCCTACAACTTGGGCAATTTGTGGCGGCGGCTGGCGTTGCCCAAGCAAATCGAGAACTGGTCGCTGACCAGCTTGCAGCAGCGGCTGGGGAAGACGGGTGGACGGCTGGTGAAGCATGCCCGCTACTACTGGCTTTTGCTGGCGGAGAGCCATCTGACGAGGCGGCTCTTTGGGAGTATGGTGCGGCGGATCGCGGTGCTGTCGCTTCCGGCGGGATAGTTGAGGCCGTGGCCGGGAAATCGATTCCAGAGTCAAGAGGGGACGGAGGGGTGTCCAGGGTGAATTTGTTTCGGCCTTCAAGTGGCATAAGCTTTAAACAGTTGTAACTTGTTCTGGACAACTCCGTCGTGCTGCTGTATCCTCCCGGATGGCGTAGGTGGAAAGCCTGAGCTTTACTTCGCAGGGGAGGTACCCGGTTGGATCTATGCGAGGTGGTTGTTCGACCGGTTCGTTGCTTGGAAGAAGCCCATTACCAGGATCTGATGGAACAGCATCACTACCTGGGTTGCTTGCCGAAGATCAGCGAAACCCTGTGGTATGTCGCGACCTGGGGTGAGGAATGGGTAGCCTTGCTGAGCTTTTCTGCCTCCGCCCTCAAGTGTGCGGCGCGCGATGGCTGGATCGGTTGGGACTTTCGCCAGCGCTATAGCCGCTTGAAGTTAGTGCTCAACAACAGTCGCTTTCTCATCTTGCCGGAGCGGCATGTTCCCAACCTGGGGTCCCGGGTTCTGGCGCTCTGCCAGCGGCGTCTGGCCAGCGATTGGGAAGCAACCTTCGGTCATGGCGTGCTGTTGCTGGAAACCTTTGTCGACCCGCAGCGCTTTCGGGGGACGGTATATCGGGCGGCCAACTGGGTGTATGTGGGCAACACCCGCGGCTTTCGCCGCACGCGCCGGGGGTATAGCGCGACCCCGCAATCCCCCAAGATGGTCTTCCTCCAACCCTTGCGGGGCGATGCCCGGAGGTTGTTGTGCCAGGCCCGGCTCACTCCACCTTACTGTCCAGGAGAGTCCAAGCTGATGCTTACCGCCGCGCAGATGCAATCCCTCCCCGCCTTCTTTTCCCAGATCCCCGATCCCCGCCGTGCCCAAGGACGGCGACATCGCTTGTCCACCGTTCTGGCCATTGCGGCCGGAGCCGTCCTCTGCGGCATGCGCGGCTACCGGGCGATCTCCGATTGGGCCCAAAGTCTCGGGCAGAAGTCCCGGGAGCGCTTCGGGTGCCGTCGCCAAGGGGGCCGTTACGTCGTGCCCAGCGAGTACATCCTCCGCGATGTTCTGATCCGCGTCACCCCCGCCCATCTGGACTGCGCCTTGCGACGCTGGAACGAAGTCTACGCCGGGCAGGATGAGAGTCTCGCCATCGACGGCAAGACCCTGTGCAACGCCCTCGATGACCAAGGCCGTCAAACCCATGTCATGAGCGTCGTTGGTCATCAGAGCAAGATCTGCTACACCCAAAAAAAGTTGGCACCTTGCCGGTAGAGGGGAGTGAAGAGGTCAAGCGCACCAACGAGATCAAAACCGTCATCCCCCTGCTGGAGGCCATCGATATTGCCGGCAAGGCGATCAGTGCCGATGCCTTGCTGACGCAGCGCGCTTTGGCCGACTATCTGGTGCGGGAACGCCAGGCGCATTACCATTTCACCGTCAAAGGCAACCAGCCCGGAGTTCTGCAAGACCTGGAGTTATTCTTCCAGCAGCGAGGCCAACCGGATTTCGTGGAGCATACCCCGCCGGATCATGGACGCCTCGAAACCCGCAAGATCTGGACCACCACCGAACTCAACCACTACCTTGACTTTCCGCACGTGGGACAAGCTTTCCTGGTGGAGCGGCACTGCACCGACAAAAAGACCGGCGCGACTTCCCGAGAAATCGCCTATGGCCTCACCAGCCGAACCCCCGAACAAGCCAACCCGCAACGCGTTCTCCAGGTCAACCGCGGCCACTGGACGATCGAGAACAGTTGCCACTACATTCTCGATTGGAATTATGATGAGGACCGCAGTCGCATCCGTACCGGCTACGGCCCGGAAAACATAACCCGGCTTCGCCGTTTCGCTATCGGAGTGATCAAATCTCAAGGGGCGCGGAGCGTCGCGCAGAAAATGCGACAGCTCACGCGCCACGTGCGCTTGGTCTTCGACTACCTGCGCATGAGCGGAAATTCCTGTGCCAGCCGCCGTGGGAATTAGCCGTCACCCCCGGGATAACCGCAACTTCTTCCCTGACCGTCGGCCGCCGCAGAGCGAAGCTCTGCGACACCCACAGCCCCGACTGCTGCTGGTATCTGTCAAAAACCATAGGGAAATTTGTTTGTCGTTGAACACGATGGAAAGAATGATTGACGCCCGTCACCCGGCCTGCAACTGCAAACTCGCTAAGCGGCCCTACTCCCAAGGGTCGATCATAATTCCGTCGCAATCCCTTAGAACAAATTTACCGTGCTTCGTGCCCAGTTGCAGCCTTGACTCCGGTTGGCTGGAATCTTGATCAGTTCGACGTTGCCGCAGCTTCGCAACTGGCCTTCGAGGTGGGTCTCG
>DATFZT010000078.1:0-21592 GCA_035314185.1 Terriglobales bacterium | reverse complement strand
CCGGCCATGCCGGTATCTGCTTCATTGAGGTTCCGCAGAGCTCACAATATCAGCTTGAAAAATGGCTGACCGACCGCTTGCAAGACGAAATACCCAAGCGACTACACGGCTACGCGGGGCTTCCCTAAATCGAATCGCTCGTCCTCGCCCGTTCGCGGCTTCCCGGAAAACTCCCACCACCCGGCATCCAGCTTGTAACTTGCGCCCCGCCACCGCTGTGGCACTGTAGAGAGGGGAGGCTCACCGCTTTCCCAACCATCTCACCCATGATCACCTTGGAAGAAAGAATCGCAAGAACCCAGCGGTTACTCCGCCGTATGGAAGAGGACCAGCCCTACCTGCATGTGCGATTATCTTCGCTCAGCGCTGAATACCGGCAGAGTTCCAATGCTTTCGCCGACCGCGTGCGCGCCGAAGCTGAAGCCGAACTCCAGCGCTTGCTGGCGCAACGCGACATACGCTGCGAATCGAACGTGTCTCAGTCCGCCGACTGAAGGTTGCCGCAGGCGGAGTTCTTCACCACAGGGAGCACAAAGGACACAGGGAGCACACAGAGAAATACAACGTTAGACGCTGACTTTAGACGCTGACGCTAGCCGCCGCCGCGAACGTCGGCACCGCAGGTTCATCTTCGAGCGCAGTTTCTTCCCAATACGACTGGTCGCGCAGAATGCGCGACACCAGCGCCGTGTGCATGGCGTGGCCCGCGCGGTCAGCTACTACCGAGCCCAGTATCTGTTTCCCGATCAGCGCCAGGTCGCCGATCAGGTCCAGAACTTTGTGGCGTACAAACTCGTCGGGAAAACGCAGCGGCGGGTTCAGCACTTCATCGCGGTTCATCACGATGGCATTCTCGGTCGACGCTCCCCGAATCAGCCCCTGCTGCCGCATGGCATCGGCTTCATGCAGAAATCCGAAAGTGCGCGCCGGCGCAATTTCTTTCAGATAACTGCCATTCGTCAGCCGCACGCAGAAGCTCTGCTTGCCAATCAGTGGGTGCGGAAAGTTGATGGAATACTCAACCGAATAGACATCGGACGGATACACGGCAATGAATTTATCGCCCTCGCGCAACTCGATCTCGCGCACGATCCGGAGATAAGTGCGCGCCTTGCGCTGTTTCCGAATCCCGGCCTTTTGAATCATTTCGACAAACGGACGCGCGCTGCCATCGAGAATCGGCAACTCGAGATTATCCAGTTCGACAATCGCATTGTCGATGCCCACGCCGGTAAATGCCGAGAGCAGGTGCTCGGTGGTGGAGATGAGCACGCCCTTCTTCATCAGGCTGGTGGCGTAACTGACGCGGGCCACATTGCGTCCGCTGGCTTCGATCGCGAAACTGTCGAGGTCGGTGCGGCGGAACACGATTCCCGTTCCGGCAGGCGCGGGCAGAATCCGCAAGCTGACCGGAGCACCGCTGTGCAGACCCACTCCCGTGCAGGTCACCTCAGCACGAATTGTTTGCTCGTGTGTCACAGGGGAGGCTATGTAAGTCTTTTCGTGTCTATCAGCTTACCGTGATAGCCAGACTTATGCATGTGGCAAAACGACCACACTCCGTGGCTCGTTGACCGAGGAAAAGGCTAACTTGTTCAGGGAGTTATAGATGTTTGGGGGTATCCAAGGAAGAACTAGGCTGTGTTTACGGTACTTTCGTAAGTGTTCGGCCGCGTTTTACCGGCTTTTCAGCGGCACTGTGGGATCGTACGTCACGGCCGCCTCGAACATCGCGTCCGGCAGTTTCATGTTGTAGCTGGCGACGTTGATGAAGCGCTGTTGCGAAGTCTCTCCGTTGAAATAGCGCGTAATGGAGTGGGGCGTCCAGATTCCCTGCACCAGTTTGTAGCTGTCGTAAACCTCATCTTCCACGTTTTTCTGCTTGTCTTTCGGATCCCGCCAGGAATAGCTGATCTTGATCGGATAGTGCGAATTCTGGTCCAAATAAACGCTGACCGAGTCGTTCTGGCTGTTGAGCAGCGTGACTCCTTCGGTGATCTTCCCGTTCACTACCGCGGGACCATCGTAGAACAGGGCCACGTTCGGATCGCGTATCCACTTGCGGAACACCCATTCGAGCGAATGCTGCCGGCGCCGAAGATAGTTCTCCAAATCAAGCTTATCCTGCGCTGCTGTCCCTTTGTAAGTAATCTCGTATCCTTTGTTGCCGTTGTGAATCAGGACAATGTCGGACTTGTTCATCACCTTGATGTCGCCAATATCCCAAAAAAGCAGAAAAACGTCCTTGGTGTGGATGACTTCGAAACGGTCCCTCTCCGGATACTCGACATAATATCGGTAGGGAATTCCGGTGCTCTCGGTGCGTCCGTGATAGAGCGGATAGTAGCGGCCAGTCTCACATCTGTTTTCGTAGGTAAGGTACGGCTGTCCACCCAGCGCCTCGACCGTCTGATCGAGAACCGCCCGAGCCTTGCGGGCATTGTCGGAGTCGTTCAGGTTGACGGCAGGCGGAGGGGTTTGGGCAGAGCCCAGCACGGACAGCAGAAAAATGGCAACAAAGCTACGCATAGCTATCCGGTTAGATGCGGTCGGGATGCTTTTCAAACACTACCTCCGTCAAAGAGGAAGGCACCACGTATTCAGGCCCGTTTTCTTGGGCTCGCTCTCGCAGGGATTGAACCACCGCGTCACCCACCGGCGCCGGGAGTGCATGGAGTTCGCGCTTGAATCGCTCGATACCCAGTTCACAGAACGAGGCCGGAAACAGTTTGGTTGAAATAAACCCGTGCGGAAAATTTTGCTGAATATCCGCCGAAATCTGGAAATAGTGTTGTACCGTCAGGTTGTCGAGCTGAACCCAGTAGGGTATGCGGACCACACCCATCCGGTTCTCTTGCGCGATGCGGTCTTTCTCACGATCCGCCTTGATTTTCAGGCTATCACGATAGTGATCGGGGCCGTCGTACTCCACCAGAACCAATGAACCGTTCCGGCTGAAGGCCATGTCCCATCTGCGACGCGATCCCCGCAGAAGCACTTGGCCGCCGGCCCACAAGTCCCCAACCATTTGCTGGAGCGCGGTGGAGAGCTTGCTCTCGGTGAGGTAGCCCTCGATGGTGATCACGGTCCCTTCTCCCATATCTACGAAAGAAAGAGCCACTATACAATCCTTAGCCCGCGCCAACGAACACGCAGGCACGACCGCCGCCCTCGGTCTGGCCTCGCCGACCAATGCCGACCTTCTGGTCACCCCACCAGCACGGCGCCGCCATTCACATTGAAAACCTCGCCGGTGATAAATCCGGCATAGGACGTGCACAGGAACAGAATCGGCCCCGCAATCTCATCCGGCGTGCCCACGCGTCCCATCGGAATGCTCCCAAATACTTTTGCACGCGTCGGCGGATCATTCAGCGCCGCCGTCGACATATCCGTATCCACCCATCCCGGCGCCACGCAATTGACATGGATATGGTCGCGCGCCAGTTCCGTCGAAAGTCCTTTCACCATGCTGATTACCGCGCCTTTCGAGGCCGCATAGTCGCAGTGAAAAGCTTCGCCGCGCTGGCCGGCCGTCGAACTGACCAGCACGATGTGCCCGCCACCCTGTTTCTTCATCTGTCCCACCGAATGCTTGACCAGCGCAAACACGCTATCCAGATTCACCGCAATCGTGCGATGCCACTGTTCATCGGACATGCGGTCAACGGCCGCATCCTCAGGCGGCCAGATGCCGTGATTCGCGACCAGAATGTCGAGACGTCCGAAGGCCGCGATGGCAGACGACACCAGTTGCTGCGCTGCCTGCGTGGTCGAAAGATCGCTTTGCAGCGCGTGACAGTTGGCCGCGCCACATTCCCGCACCAGAGATTCGGCCTGCGCCTTCGCCGCCTTATAGTTGAACACAACCTTCGCGCCCGCCGCTACAAACAGCCGCGCCGTCGCCGCGCCAATGCCGCGCGATCCGCCGGTGATGAGAGCAACTTTGTTATCGAGTGTCAGATTCATAAGGGCCTACAAGTATCGCACGCCAAATGCCGCCCTCCGCCGGCCACCAGCGTGGCTCCTGGCCAATCATTCGTAACGCAGGCTTTCGACGGGGTCGAGTTGGGAGGCGCGGATGGCGGGAACCGTGCCGAACAGGATTCCGACCAGCGAGGAGACGACGATGGCGATGATCGCCGAGAGACCGGAAATGGGGATGCGATATTCGGTGAAGAAACGAACCGAGAAGGGGATAGCAAGTCCAATCACGATGCCGAGGACGCCGCCGATCAGCGAGATGAGAATGGCCTCGGAAAGAAACTGGAAGCGAATCTCGCGATTGGTGGCGCCCATCGCTTTGCGGATGCCGATCTCTCGAATGCGCGCGCTAACCGTCGCCAGCATGATGTTCATAATGCCGATGCCGCTGACCAGAAGAACGACCACCGACACGGCCAGTAGAACCATGGTCATGGCGTTCGCTGTTTTGTCGGCAACCGCTACCAGTTGGGTAAGATTCCTGACGCTATAGACGGACTCTGGCCGATGGCGCGACTGAATCACGCGCAGCACCTGGGCAGTGATCGGTACGACTAAAGAAGCATCCGCCGCGGAAAAGAAAATCTGCTTCACGGTCGGCGTTTCTTCAAAGTAGCGGATCACGGTGTAGGGAATCAGCATGGTGTTGTCGGTCACTTCCGATTGGCCGAATGTATCCACCCGCTCGCGGAACGTGCCGATGATGGTAAAGGGCAAGCCGCTCAGCTTGACCGTCCTGCCGAGTGAAGCTTGCTCGGAACCGTAGAGCTGGATGGCCAGTTTCGGGGTGATGACGCCGACTTTGTTGTGCGCCTGAGAATCCTGCTTGTCGAAGAAGCGCCCGTCGAGGATAACAAGATTGCGAACCCGTTCGTACTCCGGGTAAACTCCCATGATCTGCAGGTCGCGCTCTTTGCCGCCGCCAATGGCCACGCGCTCGTTCAGGGGAAGCACGGGCGAGGCGGCGACGATGCCGTCAACCTGGTGCTGCACGGCCTCCATGTCTGCAATGGTCAGTGCATCGATGCCGGTATTGGTGATGTGTCCCCCGCCGCTTTCGTATTCGGCATAGATCCAGTTCGACCCGATGGATTGAATCTGATTCAGAAGGTACTGCTTGCCGGTGAGGCCGATGGTGGTGACCAGGATCAGGGACGCGGTTCCAATGACCATGCCGAGCGCGGTCAGAGCGAACCGTATCTTGTTGCTCATGAAGGTCTCGTAGGCAAAGCTGAAAATCTCGCCGAGCGCCAGGTGTCGGCGCTCCGGTCTCGGAGTGGTGGTCGTAGCCATGCTTCTGGTTAGATGCTACGGGCTGTTGGAGCGGGCTGCAAGGGCGCGCGCTCGTCGAGCCGGTCTCCCGCCGCGAGCGAACCGCTTTCTCTTTTTGAGCCGCTGCGTGCTTTTGCGATCCGTGCTTTAATGAACAAGATTCAAAAGAAGCTCAGACCTTTCGCCCTTGCCGCCTTCCTCCAACCCGAGCGCATCCCCCGAAACGCCGAAACCGACACGCTTACCAACGTTCCTGATTTCTATGGTTCTGGTGGCGCTCGCGCTTCGACTGGTCGTCATGGTTTTCCTGCTTCCCGAGCAACTCGATCCGCAGCGCGACCACTGGCCTTTCGGCTACGAAACCGGCAGAATCGCCCGCTCCATCGTCGAGGGCCGCGGCTTCAGCAGTCCGTTGTTCGGGGACACCGGCCCCACCGCCTGGATGACTCCGGTTTATCCCTATTTCGTCGCCGGTGTCTTCCGATTGTTTGGGACCTACACGAAGGCCTCGGCGCTTGTGCTGCTCTCAGCGCAAGGATTGATCTCCGCCTTGAACTGCGCGCCAATCTTCTACTTTGCGCTCAAACTTTTTGGCCGCCGGGCGGCATTGTGGTCGGGCTGGGCGTGGGCATTCTTCCCCTACGCGGTTTACTTTCCAGAGGAGCGAATCTGGAGTACGTGGTTGTCGACCGCGCTGTTTAGCGTGCTTTTCCTGTGGACCTTGTACCTCGAGCAGACTCCTCGTCTTTCTCGCTGGATCGGAATCGGGCTACTTTGGGGCCTCACTGCGCTGACGGATCCTATCGTGCTGGCCGCTTGGCCTTTCATGAATGGCTGGGCCTGTTATCGCATGCAGCGGCAGAAACAACGCTGGGCGTGGCCTCTGGCTGCGAGTGTGTTTGCGATGATCATCGCCGTGAGCCCGTGGTTTGTCCGCAACTACGAGGTATTCGGAAAGTTCATCCCGTTTCGTGACAACGCAGGATTGGAGATCCACTCGGGTAACAGCGGCGAGACCTTCCATTGGCGGCCTCGCATGTTGGGGCCCTGGCACAACGACGAAGAGTGGAAGGCCTTCAAAGAAATAGGCGAAATCGGCTACATGGAAAGGGAAAAACAGAGGGGTGTCGAATTCATTCGCACTCATCCGAGGTGGTTTGCGGTTGTCACCGTGCGCCGCTTCGTTTACATCTGGACCGGATTCTGGAGCTTTGACGAGCGCTATCTGGCCGAGGAACCCCTCGATCCTCCCAATATTTTTTTCTGTACCGCGCTGACTGTCATGATGCTCATCGGCCTCCGCCGCGTGTGGCGCGAGAATCGTTCTATCGCAGTTCTCTTCGCGATGGTGCTTTTCTTTTTTCCGGCGATTTACTATGTGACCCACGTTGAGGTGTATTTCCGTCGTCAAATCGATCCGCTAATTGTGACGCTTGCCGTGTACGGTGTCTTGCCCAAAACGGCCGAGGCGCACGACTTCGCAAGCGAACCGGGCGGGACGGTGGCAAGCCAGGGAGGTCAGAGTGGAAGCACAGTCTAATCGTCGATCGGATTACAAGTGGCTTGGCTTTTTTGTCTATGCATTGGCCGTTCCTCTTGCCCTATCGATCTGGTTTCTGGCGGTCCGAGCGCCCCTGTGGCTCGATGAAACCGTCTCGTATTGGACCATTTCTGGCGGCTTCCGGCAGATCTGGGCAAGATCCGTGGAAGTTAACTCCTTTCCCGCCTATTACTACATACTATGGGCCACGAACGCCGTCTTCGGCGGCAGGGAAGTTGTGCTGAGGATTCCTTCGATCCTCGCCATGTTCGCCGCCACCTACGTTTTCTACCGCTGTGCGAGGGAGTTGTTTGCCCGGAGCATAGCGGTGGTCGCGACCGTGGTGTTCATTGTCGACAGCCTGGTTGTGTTTGCCGCCATCGACGCCCGCCCTTACGCCTTCGCCCTGCTGGCGACCACTGCAGCGATCTTCAGTTTCATACGCTGGTCGGAGACAAGGAAGATCCACTACGCCGCACTGCTTGGCGTCGCGTCCGCCGGCATCTTCTATTTTCATTATTTGTTCGGCTGCATTGTGGCCGCCTTTGCGGTTGCCTACTTCATCGACCGGCGGCGTTCGCCCTTTGCGGAACTGCGGCAACTGGGGGTCGCAGTGGGCTGTTTCGCGCTGGTCATGGTCCCTTTGTTGCCGCGGCTTTGGTATCTGTACCAGGTTAGAATCACGCCTGTTTTCGCGGGCAAGCCGGAATTCACGGACTTCCTGCAATTGCTTTTCCCCGGCGTTGTCCCATTTGTTTTTGTAGGAGTGGTCATGGGAGCAGCGCTAGCGCGCAAGCTCTCAAGGCCCAGCGATCAGAATGTCCGGCAATTCATAATGTGTGCGGCCTTGGCGCTGGTTCCGGCTGTGCTCCTATACGCAGTCTCGGTCGCCACGCCGCTGCACATTTTTATCGAACGCTATGAGCTCGTCGCAGTTCCCGGCATCGCCTTATGTTGGGCCTGGATCTTAAGCCGAGTCGATTCTCGCCTGCTTCGCGTTTTGGGTTGCGCCGCGCTCGTAACCTGGAGCGCATACCAGAACTTCTCATCGCCCACGGCCCGCGCTCACCGCGAGTCGTGGAAGTATGCTCTGGAGTTTGCCGATGCGAATGCCGCTCAGGACGGCTCTTCACTCGTGATCTGCAGCGATGTACCGGAATCGAATTTTCAGAATATGCCCACGGGACCGGCTGGCGAAAGCGATCTGTTCGCGCCGTTGAGCTACTACAAGGTCCGCAGCACCGTCGTTCCAATGCCTCGGGCTTTGAATGAACAGGCCCAGCTTATAGGCAGACGTTTTTCCTCACAGCCAGCAAACCACGAGCGGCGATTCCTTGCACTGGCTTACAAGAGGTCATATGCCACTCTGAACTGGCTTGAAAGCCTGACTTCGACGACCCACGCATTTCACGTCCTGGGCAACTTTGATGGCATCACCGTGATCGAATTCGTTCCACGAAACGCGCACGGCGACCACTAGCGCCAATCCAAAGCTGCTGTAGCTGGCGCGTGCCGAGCTGCGCCCCGCTTAGACGGGCGAACACGCAGACCGCAGCTCCACTGGAACGAGTTACTTACGCCGTTGCCGGCCGCTCGCCGCTCTTGGCAGGAACCCGATCCGGCTTGATCACCTGCTGCACACCGTCGTCGGTCTTTGCCGGCAACGGCTTGATCGGCGGCAGGTCCTGCCCGTCGACTAGCAACTTGATCTCCGCGGCGTCCAGCACTTCGCGTTCGATGAGCGCCTTGGCGATCCGGATCAGCGTTTCGCGATTCTCCGAGAGAATTCCCTTCGCCGTCGCGTACCCCACGCTCACCATCTTCCTGACTTCTTCGTCAATCTGGATGGCTGTGGCTTCGCTGTAGTCGCGGTGTTGCGAGATTTCGCGTCCCAGAAAAATCTGCTCTTCTTTCTTGCCGAAGGTCACCGGCCCTAGGTCGCTCATGCCCCACTCGCAAACCATCTTGCGCGCCAGTTCCGTGGCCCGCTCAATGTCGTTGCCCGCGCCCGTCGACATCTGGTTCAGGAAAAGCTCTTCCGCAATGCGCCCGCCCATCAAGATGGCGATCTGCGTGTCGAGATAGTTTTTGTAGTAGTTGTGGCGATCGTCGGTCGGCAATTGCATGGTCAAACCAAGCGCCATGCCACGCGGAATTATCGTGACCTTGTGCACCGGATCGGAGTGCGGCAGCATGGCCGCCACCAGAGCGTGTCCGGCTTCGTGGTACGCGGTGTTCTTCTTCTCCTCATCGGAGAGCAGAAGCGACTTGCGTTCCACACCCATCAGCACTTTATCCTTCGCCACTTCGAAGTCATACATCAGCACGGCCTTGCGGTTCTGCCGCGCCGCCGCCAAGGCCGCTTCGTTCACCATGTTAGCCAAGTCGGCGCCGGAGAAGCCCGGTGTGCCGCGGGCGAGAACATTCAGTTCCACGTCATCCGCAAGTGGAATTTTGCGGGTGTGCACGCGCAAAATTTCTTCACGTCCGCGAACGTCGGGACGATTCACCACCACGCGACGGTCGAAACGGCCCGGCCGCAGCAGCGCCGGATCGAGTACATCCGGACGGTTGGTCGCCGCCATCAGGATGACACCTTCGTTCGATTCGAAGCCGTCCATTTCGACGAGCAACTGGTTCAAAGTCTGCTCGCGCTCATCGTGTCCACCGCCGAGGCCCGCGCCGCGGTGACGTCCCACGGCGTCAATTTCGTCGATGAAGATGATGCAGGGAGCGTTCTTCTTGCCCTGTTCAAACAAATCGCGCACGCGGCTTGCGCCCACGCCGACGAACATTTCCACGAAGTCTGATCCAGAGATGGAGAAGAACGGAACGTTCGCTTCGCCCGCGACCGCGCGCGCCAGCAATGTCTTACCAGTTCCCGGAGGCCCAACCAGCAGCACGCCTTTCGGAATGCGTCCGCCCAGCTTCTGGAACTTCTGCGCCTCGCGCAGGAACTCGATAATCTCGCGAAGTTCTTCCTTCGCCTCATCCACGCCCGCCACGTCCTTGAACGTGATCTTTTTCTGCTGCATGGAGAGCAGCCGCGCCCGGCTCTTGCCAAACGACAGCGCTTTATTTCCACCCGTCTGCATCTGCCGGATCATGAAGAACCAGAGCGCGCCCAGCAGCACCAGCGGCAGCAGATTCAGAATCCAGCTCGGCCAGGTGCCGTTGCTGATGTCCTTGAAACTATACGGGACATTCTTTTCCGTCAGCTTCTTGTACATATCCGGATAGTTTGCCGGCACAATGGTGTGAAACGGCGCGTCCGGGTTCTTGAACTTCCCCTTTACTTCCTGGCCGATAAACATCACGTCGTGGACATTGCCTTGATCCACGTCCGACAGGAACTCAGAAAAACCGATTTCCTTTTCCTTCTGAGCGTTGCTGCCGGTTTTCACCACCTGCCAGAGAAGGATGCCCGAAACAAAGATGACCGCCCAGAACAGTACCGTTTTGATCGTTGAATTCACCTAAAACTCCTCGAAGTGCAGCCCCCCGTCCCCTGCCGGATCCCTGCCAAAAGACAGACGCCGCCTCTACAGATCATATTAGATGCCGGAGGCGGGAATTCGACTGGGAAAAGACCGCCCCCTCATTCTAGACCTTTTCAGCAGAAAACGGAGCGCTAAAGGCAGGGTACAGAAGTCACGGAGGGCAGACTCGTGTCTACGTCGTCGCCGCCACGTACGGCAAGTTCCGCCCCGTCTGCTCCGGACTACCCAATCCATAACCGCAAAGAAACGCGTCATCCACCAAGAATCCGAAATAATCCGGTTGGAGTGGCACCCGGCGCGCTGACTGCCGATCCAGCAGCGTAACCAGTTTCACCGAAGCTGCACCCCGCCCGCGCAGGTCGTTCATCAGGAATTCGCTGGTCACCCCCGAATGCACCAAACCCTCCACCAGCAGCACATGCTTGCCCGCAATCGCCAGCTCGTGGCTGAAAAGAATCTCCAGCACCGCGGATTCGCCTCGCGTGCTCTGCTTGTAGCTCGGCTTGATAAAGGAACAGACGATGGGTACATCGACCGCCCGTACCAGGTCGGCCATGAACAGAAAGCTGTTTTCCAGAATACCCAGCATGATCACGGTCTGGCCGCGATAGTCGTCGGAAATCTGCCGTCCCAGTTCGCGGACTCTTTTCTGAATCTGGTCGGCCGAGATTACCTGGCGTAACCCGGCATTCGGCGAAACATTCATAGCGGAAGTGGCGCCTCCGGTTTCGTGTCTGATCTTGTAACTCTGTAGCCGTAACTCTGAACCAATAACTCCAACGATGGCATGTTACATCATGCCCGCAATCTCCCGAATCCAAATCGCCTTCGAAGCCCCCGCAGGTGCCCGAAAAGCGGCTGGAACCGCAAATCCCCGCATCCAGACCAGCCCGCAGCCTTCCGCAACCGCCACCGGCCAGAGCTTTTTCTCCGCTCCGGCCGCGTGACGGTCGCTCAGCAGCTCCTTCACTTTCTTTGCTGACGCCGTATGCGCCGGCCAGTAGCGATCTCCGGCCCGCCAGTTGCGGATCAGAACTTCCTTCGGCATGCGCTCCAGATCCAGCAACCGTCCGCGCTCTCCCTTCGGAACGCCTCCCGCATCCACTACCCGGGCTTCGATCCAAGCGCCCAGTTCGGGAACCTCCACCGCGCCCGGCACCGCCAGAGCGTACTCGTAATCCGCCGTTTTGCTCTCATCGGCGGTTTCCAGTTCCAGCAAAAGCTCCTTCCGCCCGCGCTGCCGTGTCACCCGGAGCGTGTGCCCGGCCGTCAACTCCAGTCTCTGGCCCGGTGCACCGCGTGCCAGCTCCAGCACCTCCTCGATGAGCCGGAACGAGATACTCAAATCGGCGGCATTCGCTTCCAGCCACACATGCACCAGCCGTCGTCGCGCCGCCAAAGAAAGCGCCAACAACGCCGTCGCCGGTAGAGACGCCGCTCGCCGCGCCACCGGCGCTGCAGAAGGAATGATGGCTCTAGCCGTTGGGACTAATTGTGCCGCCAGCTCCGGATGCCCGCGTTGCCAGTGCTCCTCCTCCGCCCGCGCGATTTCCGCCAGCTCACCCATGTGTTCGATCACGGCCTCGCCAAATTCTTCCCCAATGATCGGCAGCAGCCGGTGCCGAACGCGATTCCGAAGAAAAGCAGTATCCCGATTCGACGAATCTTCCCGCCAGCTCTGCCCACGCTCGCGTAGAAATTCCTGCAATTCAGCGCGCCGCAAGCCAAGCAGTGGCCGCAGCACCTCGCCGAACTCGCGCCCCTGCTCCTCGAACACAATCCGCGGATGAATGCTCGAAAGTCCGCGAATGCCGGTGCCGCGAAAGATGCGCAACAGCACCGTCTCCGCTTGATCGTCGAGCGTGTGCGCCGTCGCAATCTTGGCCACGCGCTCCTCCCGCGCCAACTCGCGAAAAAAATCGTAGCGCAGTTCCCGCGCCGCCGCCTCGATCCCGGAACTTCTGCCGGCACCAACTTCCGAGCCGATTTCAGAACCAACTTTGGAACTGTGCCTCCCGTCAAGCGGCGCCGTACGAACATGCAGTTCGAGCCCGTGCTGCCGCGCCAACTCCGCGACAAGCCGCTCGTCCTCGTCTGACTCTTCTCCGCGCAGCTTATGGTTGACATGCGCAACCGACAGCACGATCCCCAACTCGGCTCGCAACTCCAGCAGCAGGAAAAGGAGAGCCACCGAATCCGCTCCCCCGGAAACCGCCGCCGCCACACGCTCCCCAGCCCGAATCGATTCCTGCCTCCGAATTGTCTTCAACAGCCGCTCCACCAGCGAGTGCACGGAGAAATGGTACAGGAATCGGTACCCAGTACTCAGTACCCAGATTTTGGGCGACAGCTGTTTACTGGGTACTGGCAACTGGGTGCTGGGTACTGTTATGCTGTTCCGCAAATGTGGGGAGTTTCTCGCTGGACTGCCAGGTTTCTACTGCTGGTCATGCTCGCTCCGGCCTACGCGCCGTTGGCGATGGCTTGTTCCGCCCAGCCGGAAGCCATGCACTGTGTACGCCAGTCGATGTCCAAGCATGCGGCGCAGCCTGCGACGGCGTGCCATCATGCGATGGCACAATCGAATCCGCCCCATTCCGAATCCTCTGAAACCTCGTTTCAATCCACCAGCGACGGCAAGTGCTGTCCGAACCATTGCTGTTGCGGCGCTACCACGTCCGAGTGGGCGCAGCCCGCTTCCAGTCTGCCGTCTTTTTTTAGGCTCCTGATCGAACCCGCGCGCCCCGCGCAAAGCACACTGCTGCACTCAAGCGATATTTCCGGACAAGATTCCGCCCGCGCTCCTCCCGCAGCTAACCCCTTTTTACCAAGCCCCTGAAAAACGGCAACCCTGGCAAGTTCGGTTGGAGTTGCGAGCATCTAGCGCATCGCTTTAGCGAAACCAGAGTTGCCCCGACCACAGGCAACTGCCGAGCTGCGCTCGGCTTGGACGGCGCGAACCCCGTCCCCACGCGGGAGACAAATCACATGACTCGCCTCAAGCTGCTGACATTCGCTGTCTTGCTATTGATACTGATATCGACAACGACCACCCCCGCCGCCTTCGCCAACGACTACGGCGCCGTTCGCGGCGTCGTCCATGACCCCCAGCATCGTCCGATTCAAGACGCCATGGTGATGCTCCGAGCCAAATCGTCAGAATGGGCAAAAAGCGCCACCACCAATGCCAGCGGAGAATTCCAACTCAACGCCGTCCCGCTCGGCGAATACTCAGTCAGCGTCGCCAGTAAGGGTTTCGCGCAAACATCGCAGGACGTCGTCGTCATCTCCGGGTCTGTGCCGGTCGTTCATTTTCAACTGCAAGTGGCCGCGGCCAATGAAAAAGTCACCGTCTCTGGCGTGCCCGCAGTCGTTGCCACCGACAGCTTCACACCGACTACTCTCGTCAGCCGCCTCGACATCGAGCGCACTCCCGGCGCCGACGGCACCAACAGCATGGCCATGATCACCGACTACGTCCCCGGAGCCTACGTCACCCACGACATGCTCCACATGCGCGGCGGCCACCAGACCACATGGCTCCTCGACGGCATTCCCGTCATCAACACCGCCATCGCGCAAAACCTCGGCCCCCAGTTCGATCCCAAAGATATGGATTACGTCGAAGTCAATCGTGGCAGCTATAGCGCCGAATTCGGCGATCGCACTTATGGCGTTTTCAACGTCGTGCCCCGCACCGGTTTCGAGCGCAACAACCAGGCCGAACTCACCATCACCGCCGGCAACTTCTACCAGACCGATGACGCCCTCAGCTTCGGCAGCCACACCGACCGCTTCGCGTATTACGTCAGCGTCAACGCCAACCGCAGCAATCTCGGCCTGCAGCCCCCAGTCCCCCAAATCGTCCACGATGCCGTCAACGGCGTCGGCGGCTTCGGATCGTTCATCTACAATGTGGATCCCTCCAACCAGCTTCGCCTGATGACGTCAGGCCGCCGCGACTATTATCAGATCCCTTACGATCCGAATCCCAACGACATTGAAAACAGTCCCGGCAGCGGTCAGTACTCCCCCAGCATCGGCCTGCGCGATGGCCAACACGAGGCCGATGCCGGCGTACTGTTCAGTTGGGTCCACACTTTCAACTCCCATCTCCTGACGACGGTTTCGCCTTTCTACCACTACAACAGCGGCGACTACGCCAGCAATCCCAGCGACAATCCCATCGCCAGCACGGAAGACAGGAGTTCCACTTACGTCGGAGGTCAGGCCACCTTCGCCGCCAACTACAAAAAGAACGACCTGCAGGTTGGATTTGTCAGCTTCTATCAGAGCGATAACCAGTTCTTCGGAGCCATCTTCAATCCCCTCGCATTTCCTCCACCCGTGCCTCCGACCATCGCCGATCCCGAACATCCGACCGCCCATCTCGAGGCCTTCTACATCGACGACAAATTCAAACCATTTTCCTGGCTCACACTCTCCGCGGGCATGCGTCCCACGTGGTTCTCGGAAGGCAATTTTGCCGCCGGTTCAACGCCGCCCATCTCCGAATCCGCCGTCAGTCCGCGCTTCGGCGCCACCGTCACTATTCCTAAAATTCGCTGGACATTCCGCGCCTTCTACGGACACTACTACCAGTCGCCGCCGATCGAGACCATTTCCGGCCCGGATCTTCTCGAGTACACGGGACAGCAGGGCCTTGGCTTCATCCCTCTGCACGGTGAGCGCGACGAAGAACATCAGTTCGGCGTCACCATCCCTTACCGCGGATGGGTTCTCGATGCCGATAACTTTCAAACCAACGTCGCCAATTTTCTCGACCACAACAACATCGGAGCGTCCAACATCTTCTTCCCCATCACCGTTTCCCAGGCCCTCATCCGTGGATGGGAACTCACGCTGCGCTCTCCCCGCATCGCCCACCGTGCCCAGGCTCACCTCTCCTACTCCAACCAGATCGCCGAGGGCAGCGGCACCATCACCGGCGGCCTCACCGATTTCACGCTCTCTCCCGGACTCACTCCGCTCGACCACGACCAGCGCAACACGCTCAACGTAGGCGGCGACGTCAGTCTCCCGCGGCGCTTCTATGCCTCCACCAACGTTTACTACGGCTCCGGCTTCACCAATGCTTTCCCCGGAGCGCCCTATCCGGGCAATTATCTGCCGCAACACACCACCTTCGATCTGTCGCTCGGCAAAGATTTCGGAGAGCGTCTCACCGCCTCCCTCACCGCGTTAAACGTAACCGACCACCGCGTAGAGTACGACAACAGCCTGACTTTTGGCGGATATCACTGGAACCTGCCGCGCCAAATCTATGTGCAGGTGCGCTATCGCTTTCACTACTGAGGAATCGCTCGGTTGAGACCAGTTGACCGCTAATCCGCATCGAACTAACCAGAGCAGCGAGATTGTTTGACGCTGTTCCGGTACGCTCCGTATAATGCTTAGCGTCCATACCCTGATCACCACGCTTGCGGTTAGGCGTGAAGACAAGCGGGCTCGTAGCCGTTTTTGCGCGCTCGCTGCTTCCGGTCAGGTTTGTGTTTCAGGTCATATTTCAGATCATATTTCAGATCTGATGACTGATAGGCTCGGGTTGCGATCAGTTTCTCGTTGAGCCCAGCGAGCTGGAAGCTTCCAGCATTCCGAAAATCCGAAGGAGTTCAAAGGATCCAATGATTAGCAAGTTAATGATCAGCAAGTTTGCATGCGTCACCCTGGCCGTCGTTTTCAGTTTCTCCCTCTTCTCTCTGGCCCAGACCGCGCCGGCTGCCGGCGCTCCCGCGGCTGCCTCCGTACCCAACGCCCCTTCCGCTGCCGCGGCGGCGGTGGCCAAAGCTACGGGCACCAAAGTCGGTACCATCAACATCGAACAGGCCCTCTTCCAATCCAACGAAGGACGGCGCGATTTCGAATCCCTCGCCAAAAAGTTTGAACCCAAACAGAACGAGCTGAAGGGCTTGGCCGACGAAATCGACAGCCTCAATAAGCAGCTCAGTGCCCAGCAGGATAAGTTGAACGAGGAATCGCGCGACAAGCTGGTGAAGCAGATCGAGACAAAAAAGAAGAGTTTCGATCGCGCTACTCAGGACGCGCAGGAAGATTTCCAGGCCCAGCAGGGCGAGATCGGAAACAAAATCCTGACGAAAATGGCGCCCATCATCCAGAAATATGTTGTCGACAACGGCTACGGTATCCTCTTTGACACTTCTCAGACCTGGCCGCGGACCCCGGTGATTGTGTCTATGCCGGTGATGGACATCACCCAACCGGTCGTCGAAGCCTATAACGCCCAATCCGGCGTGCCGGCGCCGCCCGCTGGGAGCACCGCTCAAAAGCCCGCGCCAAAACCATCAACCACGAAACCCGCTGCGCCCGCGAGCACTCCACCGAAACAGTAGCGATACTGCTCGGGTAGTTTTTAGTTCCAATTTACTTCTACTTCTTCTAAAAACCGCGCGCAGACGCGGTCTTTTTTTTCGCCGCTTTTTTGTGGAGAGCCGGCCGTCCTCGCCCGGCGGACCCTTCGACTGGGCTAAGGGGCAGGCTCGCGAAACGCCCGTCCCTCCATCGCCCGGGATCAAATCGCAAGCTCCAGGTGTCTGTAGGGACAACGGGCCCGTTCCGGAGGACACACTCTATGTTCAGCACACTCGAAAGCAACTGGGACCAGTCTGCCCGTCGCAGATGGACTACGCTCGCATCTTTCACCGTGCAAGCCTTTGGATTGAGCCTGCTGCTCGCAATCCCGTTGCTCTGGGTTCAGCGGCCGCCGCGGTTGCATTGGCTGGAGCGGCTCGCGGCACCCGCAGCGTTCGAGCAGCCTGCCCCCTCACAGGCGGCACGCGGGCATTCCACCACCACCCCGGCCAGTAACCCGCGCACGGAACAGATCACCGCCCCGCCATCGACCCCCGATCACATCGCGTCGGTTAACGATGTCGGCTCGGGTCCGCCCGCACCGGACTTCTCCGCCATTGGCAATGGACCGGGTCGCGGACCAGGTGTTGGCGTTCCCGGCGGCTGGGGGGACAACATCCCCGTCGTGATTCCGGCCCGTCCCGTTGTGGTCAAGCCCCTGCTCGTGTCGCATTTGGCGCAGGCCAACCTCCTGTACCGCGTGCAGCCAACCTATCCGCCCATCGCGCGCCAGGCGCGTGTCCAAGGCACGGTTGAACTGCGGGCGATCATCAGCAAGGCGGGAACGATCGAAAATCTGGTCGTGGTCCGCGGGCACCCAATGCTGGTCAAATCCGCCCTTGACGCGGTCCGGCAATGGCGCTATCGCCCCTACCTGCTGAACAACGAACCCTTCGAGGTGGAGACGGAAATCACGGTGAACTTTGTGCTGTCGGGCGGTTAACGTCGCCAGTGGACGTTGGCACTTGCCGACGGACGTTACCATCGGCACTTAACCGCGCGGCGCGTGCGGTCACTATAATCGGGACGTGAACGCGCCGCGTCCCGATCTGTCGAAAATACCCGACCACCGCTCGCTGATTCTAGATGGCCGGACCTGGGCGGAAGTTTCCCTGGCAGCGCTGGGCAAAAATTTCCACGCGGTACAGAAGCACGTCGGCGGCGACGTCACTGTTTGCGCCGTGGTCAAAGCCGACGGCTACGGCCACGGTGCGGTCGAATGCGCGCTCGCGCTCGAATCCGAGGGCGCCCAATGGCTGGGAGTGACCGATGCCGCCGAAGGCCTTGCGTTGCGCGCCACCGGGGTCAAGGCCCGCATTCTGCTGATGACCGGAATCTGGAAGGGTGAGGAAGATGGGATCGTCGCCCAGAATCTCACTCCTACCATCTGGGAACCATGGCACATTGAGTCGCTTGAACGTGCAGCGCGGAAACGTCAGGGCGACCTACCGTCTCATCATTTGCGCGTTCATTTGAAGCTCGACACAGGCATGAACCGTCTCGGCGCGTCGCCTGAAGCGTTGCCGCGTTTGTGCGAGATGCTATCCGCATGCAAGCACCTGACTCTCGAAGGAGTGAGCACGCACTTCGCATCAGCGGAGGTGCTGGACGCCGAAGACGCGGTCCGCCAGATGAAGCGTTTTGAAGAGGGACTTGCGGTCTTGCAGCGTTACGGCCTCCGGCCTGCGCTCGTTCACATGGGAAATTCCGCCGCCATGAGCGCGCGGCCCGACACGTGGAAAACGATGGTGCGTCCGGGAATTGCGCTCTACGGATATTCGCTGGCCTTCACGCGTGGTGGCGCGCCCGCCGCTGTGGAGGAACTGCCTTTGCGTCCGGTGCTGTCGTGGAAGACGCGAGTGCTGACGGTGAAGGAAGTGGCAGCGGGAGAAGCTGTCGGTTACATGGGCACCTTCGTGACCAAAGCGCGAAGCCGCATCGCGGTGCTGCCCGTCGGCTACGCGGACGGTTATCCGCGCCTGCTTTCGAATCGCGCGCGGGTGATCGTGGGCGGCGAATACGCGCCGGTCGTGGGCCGCGTCTCGATGGATCTAACCATCGTCGACGTCACCCATATTCGCGGTGTCGCGGTGGGAGCTGAAGTCATCTTGATCGGGAAAGACGACCACGGCGGCAAGAGCGTGGACGCCGTAGAACTAGCGCGTTTGTGTGAAAGCGTGCCCTATGAAATTCTGTGCGGTTTGTCGCAGAGGGTGCCGAGAGTTTACCTCTGAGCAGACAGCAGTCTGCAGTCAGCGGTCGGCACTCAGTGTTCCGCCAACACGTTTCGTATCAGGGTATCGCTTCAGCGATACCGTAAGTCCTCCGAAGTAAGATTGCCCCTTTAGGGCTAGCATTCGGGAATCTACTGAATGCTGAGTGCTGACTGCTGAGTGCTGAATTCTGCCGTTAAACTCACCCTAGTCGCGAATCTGCTCCGCATTGTTGTATTCCTAGAAGAGAGATGCCCTCGCGCTACGCTCAATGGATGTACGACTGGGAGACCCGGCTCACGTCGGTGGACAATAACCGCGTGGTGCGTCCGCTGGACTGGGGCCTGGATTGGACCCGCAGCTGGCCCAGTCGCAACGGTGGACCCGTCGACCGGACCTCGCACGATCTGCTGGACTATTTCTCGCGCTTCAACGATCGCATCATCTCTGCCAGCGATAATTTTTACTCTTACCAGAAGCCGTCAGATTTCCGCCTGGAGCGTCGCGAGGTTCAAGTCTTCAGCACGCGCGAGGTACCCGACCCGCGCCTGGAAGAAAAAGTTCGCGCCACGCACGCCGAGTTTCTGCGCTTCACCTCGCCCGTGGCCACGCCTTTCCCTGAAAACAATCTGGTCAACGCGCACTGGTTTCCGGTTCGCGGACGCCGCGCCGTAGTCCTGCTGCCACACTGGAATTCCGATGCGATCTCCTACACCGCCCTCTGCCGCGTCCTGAACTGGATGGGCATCGCGGTGCTGCGCCTGAGCATGCCGTATCACGACATTCGCCGTCCGGCGGAAATCGACCGCGCCGACTATGCAGTTTCCGCCAACATCGGACGCACCCTCGATTCGGTGCGCCAGGGCGTGATCGATGCGCGCTGCTGTCTCGACTGGCTGGAAGCGCAGGGTTACAACCGGCTCGGCATCGTCGGCACCAGCCTCGGATCGTGCTATGCGTTCATCGCCACCGCGCACGATCCGCGCATTCAGGTGGCTGCCTTCAATCACGCCTCGACTTACTTTGCCGATGTGGTGTGGCACGGCCAGTCCACGCGTCACATCCGCGAGGGACTGGAAACGGCCATAGACTTGGAGAATCTGCGGCAGGTGTGGCGAGCCGTCAGTCCCATGGTGTACTTCGATAAGTTTGCGCGCTGGCCGCGCCGCTCGCTCATTATCTATGCCAAGTACGACATGACGTTCCTGCCGGAATTTTCCGAGCAGGTGGTCGAGGAATTCGAGAAGCACAACCTGGATCACAAAGTCGTCGTGCTCCCCTGCGGCCATTACACCATGGGCGAGACTCCGTATAAATATATGGATGGATGGCAGCTGGTTAGCTTTCTGCGTACGGCATTCGAGTAGGCCTCACCTAGTGAGCCCGCTAAGCCGCCCAATCGGAGGGAATTTGCCGCGTTCCGCCCCACTGGCCCGCCGCCCTTGGATCTTTCTGGGCCTTGCCATTCTTCTCGCCGTCCTTTTCCTTCAGCTCGCCTTCTCGGTCCGCCGAAACTCAATCACCTGGGACGAAGACGACCACATCTATGCCGGCTACATGTCCTGGAAGCATGCCGACTTCGGCCTGAACCCCGAGCACCCTCCGCTGGTCAAGCTCCTTGCCGCTATCCCGCTACTCAACATGCCGCTCAGGATGCCCGTCCTTCAGGATCGAAACTTCAAACATGAGGCCTTTCTCGGCGGCAAGGACTTCCTCTTTGATAACGATGCCGACACCATGCTCTTCCGCGCCCGCATGGCCGCTTCACTTTTCACCTTCCTGCTGGCTTTCCTCGTTTTCCTCGCCACCCAGGAAATGTTCGGTACCGGCGCCGGCTTCATCGCCCTGACGTTGTTGGTCTTCGATCCGAACCTTCTCGCTCACGGTGCGGTTGTCGGCACTGACGCCGGGCTCTCCTGTTTCATGTTCGCCTCTATTTACGCGTTCTATCGCTACGTGAAGGCACCATCCGCGTGGCGACTAGTCGTCGTTGGCGTCGCCGTCGGTCTCGCCATCGCCTCTAAGCACACCGGCATCCTCGTTTTCCCCATGCTGTTCTTGCTGGCAATCTGCGAGGTCCTGTGTACCCGGCACACTCCAGAAACCCAGGGCGCGGGCCGATCCTCGGCAACGAAGCGCGCTCAGCACCTCGCCATCGCGCTCGTCGCCGTCACTGCCATCGCCCTTACGATCCTCTGGGCCTCCTATGGATTCCGCTACCAGGCGCGCGCCAACGGCCGCCAGTTGAATCCACCGCTCGCCGAATTCGTGGAGGGACTCTCGCGCCCGCACGAGGTCCGGCTGCTCCAAACCGTCGCCCGCTTCCATCTTCTGCCGGAGTCCTATATCTACGGGCTTGCCGATGTCCGCATTATGTCCGACTTCTACTCCAGCTTCCTGCTCGGCCGAGTCTACCCCCACGGAGTCTGGTTCTATTTTCCAGTCGCGTTCTCCATCAAATCAAGTCTCTCGTTCCTCGTCCTCTTATTGGTTGCGATCTGGGCCGTTGCCGCCCGCCGCCTAACTGCCTGGCGCGAAATTCTCTTCCTCGTGATCCCGCCCATCTTTTACCTGATCGTCGCCATGAGTTCCGGCATGAACATCGGCGTCCGCCACATCTTGCCGGTGTATCTCTTCCTCTCCGTTCTCATCGGCGGCGCCTCTTGGAATCTCATCCAACACAATCGCCGTTG
>DATFZT010000077.1:0-45154 GCA_035314185.1 Terriglobales bacterium | reverse complement strand
TCGAAAAAATCGCGGGCGGCGCGAATGATTTCGGCGCGCACACGCAGGATGGCCGCCTGGCGCTGCGAGCGCAGCCAAAGATGGCGGTGGTCCATTAAGAAATCGACGCCGTGTTCTTTGGGAGTGATGGGGTAAGGATCGGTTTCGGTGACACGCTGCAAGACCTGAATGTTCGCGACATCGAGTTCAAAGCCGCCAGGGGCGCGCTTATCGGCGCGAACTTTGCCTTCAACGATGACGCTGGATTCCTGGGTGAGGCCTTTGATGGCGTCGAAAACTTCGGGCGGGACGGCGTTCTTCGGAACTACGCCCTGGATGATGCCGGAGCCGTCGCGAAATTGGGGAAAGAGGAGCTTGCCGCTTTCGCGGAGGTTGTAGAGCCATCCGCGAATGGTGACGGATTGGCCTTCGTGCTTGCCTATTTCTGCGATGGTGCTGATGGGTGGGGGCATAAGTCAAAACCTTAACCGCGGAGGACGCTGAGTACGCCGAGAAACAAATGGCTAAAATCCCTTCTAGCGCCGCGCTAATTCAAAATCTTTACCACTGGGAGCACAGAGGAACACAGGGGAAACCTGTTACCCACGAAACTCTGCGTTCTCTGCGGTTGACTTACGAGTCTTCCAGCTTTTGGAAGGTTGCGCTTACTTCTTCGCTGGGGTTCTTTTTTTCTTCACCGTCGATCTCCAGCAGCAGGGGCGGCGTTTGCGGTGCGGTCCGCAGCAATTCCATGGTCTGTTTCCAGTCGATCGATCCGTGGCCAGGCCAGAGGTGCGAGTCTTTGTCTTTATTGTTGTCGTGCACGTGGGTCGAACAGATGTGGTTCTTCAGGATGGCGAAGCCTTCGGGAATGCCTTCCATCATGTGAGCGTGACCGCAATCGAAACAGACGCCGATGTCGTCGAAATGCATGGTTTTGATGAACTCGACGAGGCGATCGGGCGTCGACAGTTCATTCGGAATATTTTCAATGAGCACTCTTACACCGAGCGGTTTGGCGAAGGCACGCAGGTGCTCGACGCAGGTCATGGCGGCTTCGAATTTCTTGTCGTCGAACGCGTCGTTGGGATTGCCGATGTGCTGCACGAGAAAGCGGAACGGGATGTGCTCGGCGACTTCGAGAGCGCGTTTGATCTCGTCCATGGCATCGATGCGGTGGGCGCGATCGGTGGAGGCGATGTTGACGGGCGGCGAACCGGTGCGTCCCCACTGGTAGTCGGAGTACAGCGGCGCGTGCACAGAATTCAGGGGAATGCCGGTGGACTTGAACCAATCGGCAATTTCGCGCACATGCTGCTTGCGATTGGCGTAGTCGAAGTGCTGGCGAGCGGCGAAAATTTCGATCGACTGGGCTCCCGCCTTGACGAGCTCGTCGAGCAAGCCTGGATGAAGCCGTTCCTTCACATAGACGTATGTCGATACCGCCCTCAGCATCAGTACCCTACCGCCTTCCCATTGTTCCGTCCGTCGCTGGCTCCGAGGCGCTCCCCGGTCTTGGAGTCAACCATGATGCACTCGCCGTCTCCCCAAAAATGCTCGACCTTGAGCTTGTGGCCCTTGGAACGGAGAACATTCATTGTATCGGGAGACAAGCGGTCTTCGACGAGAATTCCATCGGGGAGCCACTGGTTGTGAAACCGGGGGGCATTGACGGCGGTTTGGATATCGAGCCCGAAATCTACCACGTCGATGAGGATGTTGGCGACGGTTGTAATGATAGTAGGGCCGCCGGGTGAACCGAGGACCAGGAAGAGCTTGCCGTCTTTGAGCACGAACGTGGGCGTCATCGCGGAAAGCGGACGCTTGCCGGGCCCGATGGCGTTGGCGGGACCCTGAATGAGTCCGTAGCCGTTGGGCACGCCTTGCTTGGCGGCGAAGTCGTCCATTTCGTCGTTGAACAGGAAGCCCAGGCCTTCGGCGGTGACGCGGGAACCGAAGGAGTCGTTGAGGGTTGTGGTTACGGCAACGGCGTTGCCTTCGGCATCGACTACGGAATAGTGCGTGGTGTTTTCGGGCTCGCGAATGGGTATGAGTGACGTCCGCGATTGCGCCACACGCTCTAGTTCCGTGAACGACGGGCGCTTCAGCTCTCTGCTCGGGCTGGCGTGATTGGGATCGATGGATTCGCGCCAGGCGGCGGCATATTTTTTGTCAATGAGCGGCGCGACGGGAACTTTGGCGAAGTCGGGATCGCCCATGAAGTCGGTACGATCGTAAAAGGCGCGACGGAATGCTTCGACTTCCAAGTGGATAGCATCGGCAGAGCGGTTGCCGAGCTTCGCGAGGTCGAAGCCTTCGAGGATATTGAGAATTTCGACCAGCGCCACTCCGCCGGAAGATGGCGGTGGAGCGCTGATGATGTCGTAACCGCGATAGGAGCCGCGAATGGGTTCGCGTTCTTTGACCTCGTAGGCGGCGAGGTCGGCCGCGGTAATCAGGCCTCCGCCTTTGTGGACCGCTGCGGCCAATTCGCGGGCCATCGCGCCGTGGTAGAAATCGTCGGGGTCCTTGGCGATGCGCTCCAGGGTGCGGGCGAGTTCGAGCTGCCTGAATAGTTCACCGGGCTGGTAGTAGTTTCCATCGCGTTGGAAGATGCGTTTGGATTCGGGAAACTGCGCGAGGTACTCGTCTTTTTTTAGATCCTGCGTGTCTTCGTAGGCGAGGGGGAAGCCATCGTGGGCGAGCTTGATGGCGGGAGCGATTACTTTTTCTATGGACAGCTTGCCGTATTTCTTCTCTGCGTAGACGAGGCCGGCTACCGAGCCGGGGACGCCGATGGACCTGTATCCGACGACGCTGGAATCTTTATTGGATTCGGGGAGGACGTTACCCTGTGCGTCAAGATACATGTTTTCAGAGGCCGCGGCGGGCGCTTTTTCGCGGTAGTCGATGAAGTGAGTTTCGCCGCTGGCGTTGCGGAGAAGCAAGAAGCCGCCGCCGCCGAGATTTCCGGCCTGGGGATGAACGACGGCGAGCGCGAAGCCGGTGGCCACGGCGGCATCGATGGCGTTGCCACCAGATTGGAGCATCTCGACGCCGGCTCTGGAGGCCAGTTCGTGGACGCTGGTGACCATGGCGTGCGGAGCGTGCGTGGGACGCAGAGGCGCGGCGGCGACGGTCGCGGCGAGCAGAGCACCTAGACTGCAGCGGAGCAAGAAACTACGTTGAATGCGCATGGAATGGGCGAAGTACGAGGCTAGCTTAGCGGGTTGCGGGGAGTCAAACCGGTGCACCGCCGAGACGCGGAGGACGCCGAGAAAATCCTTACCACAGGTGGCACCGAGGTGCACAGAGGAAAGCGCTTACTTTCTGTTGGACTTGCTGGGCGTTTTCTTGCGTCCGGCCTTTTTCTTTGGCGCTTTCGCTGCGACCAAGTCGTACGACTGGCGAATCAAGGATTCGAGTTCTTCGGAAGGCAAGACATCAGAGTCGGCGAGGGTCACCCACTTGTAGCGTCCGACGTAAGGCGCGGGGGAGATGCCTTCGGTTTCGAGGAGGGCGTGAAATGTTTCCGGCGCGCATTTTAGAGTGATGCGCGGGAACCGGCCGTCAGAAAGAACCATGCCGGTGAAGATTTTGCCACGGACTTTGAAGCAGAGGTCGTCGGCCCACGGCATGTCCTCGGTTACGTCTGGGAATGAGAGGCAGAGTTTGCGAATCCAGTCGACGTCGAGCATGGGGCAGATGATAGCGCGGAAGAGACACTTCGCAGAACCAACCAAGGGCACGCGGGCGGGGGCGCCCGCGCCACACATGCAATTGCTACACCTGGTCTCTGGCTTCGCCTAGCACCACCGATACCTCCAGCTGCTTCTTGCCTCGAAAGATGGTTACTTTCACGGTGTCGCCCGCTCGATGCTTGTTCATGATCTGGGCGAGGACTTGCTGGCTATCTACTTTTTCCCCGTTGATGGCGACGATTAAATCTCCGCCGATCATGATGGGAGTGTTGCCGAGATACGCGCGTTCCGTGCCGCCGCGCAATCCGGCGCGGTCGGCCGAGCCTCCGGGAACGGCTTGCACGATGAGAAGTCCGTAGTCGGCGGCTAGGCTCAGTTCTTCGGCAATTTCGGAATCGATGGGGATGGTGCGCACGCCGAGTGCGGGACGGCGCACGCGTCCGAGGGTGACTAGATCGTTGACTACGGCTTTGGCGGTGTTGATGGGGATAGCGAAGCCGATGCCGGCGCTCTGTCCGACGCTCGACGCGATCATTGTATTAATGCCGATGACTTCGCCGTGCCAGTTGAGCAGCGGGCCTCCGGAGTTGCCGGGGTTGATGGCGGCGTCGGTCTGGATGGCTTCGTCGATAACCAGGCCGTCGGGCTCTTGGACCTGGCGGATCGAACTGACTATGCCACGGGTCAGCGTTCCAGCTAGGCCGAAGGGATTGCCGATCGCGTAAACTTTTTGGCCGACTTGCAGATTGGTCGAGTCGCCGAGGGTCATCGGCTGCAGATCTGGCGCTTTGATCTGGACTATCGCCAAGTCGTGCGACTTATCAGTGCCGACAATGGTGGCCTTGTATTTCTTGCGGTTGTGGAGCGTGACTTCGACTTGCCGGGCTTCGGCGATGACGTGATAGTTGGTGAGGATGTGTCCTTCTTTGTCGATGACGAAACCGGAGCCTTGGCCTTCCTGCGGGACCAGTCCGTAGAAAAAGTCGAAGGTCATTACGCGCGAGGTGATGTTGACTACCGATGCGATGTTCTTGCGGTAGACGCTGATGTTGTTCTGCTCTTCGGCATCGAGCGCTTCGCCACCGGCGGCTTCTGTGATTTCAACGTGCTGCGGACGGCTGATCCAGTTGGCGGGATGGAGAGGTCCGTGCGGGTAGGTAGTGAAGTAGAAAAAGGCGGACGCCAGAACGACGGCAAAAAGAAAAGTGCGCAAGAATCTCATCGTGGGTAACCCTTGAAAGCCTCATGTTGATTCTAGCGAAAAAGGCTTCTTACCGCAGAGGACGCGGAGAGCGCAGAGAAAATTCTTAACCACAGGGGGCACAGAGGAACACAGGGGAAGACGGGGTGCTAAAACACTCTGCGTGCTCTGCGCTCTCGGCGGTTCAGCGGTTTGGTTTGCCCCAGCCACCGCCGCCTGGAGATTCTATGCGGACTCTTTCCCCGGAACGCAGTCGGACACTGGTCTTGCCGGGGATCGTCTCTTCGGAGCCGTCACGCCGGATGATCAGAGTGCGGCCAGGAGCGCCGTCGGCTCCGCCCGCCAGGCCGTAGGGTCCGCGGGAACGGCGATCGGCCAGCAGAGTGACCTGGGCGTCGGTCAAGACTTCGATTTCACGGACGATTCCATCGCCACCGGCGTGGAGACCTGCACCTCCGCTATTGGAGCGAAGTGAATACTGCCGCATCCGAACCGGATAGGCATACTCAAGGGCCTCGGCGGGAGTGTTTAGAGAGTTGGTCATATGGGTGTGAACGCCCGAGACTCCGTCTTTGGTCGGGCGCGCGCCCATGCCACCGGCGATGGTTTCGTAGTAGGCAAACGGCTCGCCGGTGCGCGGATCTATACCGCCGATGGTGAGATTGTTCATGGTGCCGGACGCGGCGGCTGGGATGCGGTCAGGAATCGCCTGCGCCAGCGCTTTTAAAAGGACGTCGACAATTCTCTGCGAAGTTTCAACGTTGCCGCCCGCAACGGCGGCGGGAGGCTTGGCGTTGACGACGGTTCCCGATGGAGCGACCACGCGAATGGGACGCATGAGGCCGGAGGTGGCGGGCACGTCTTCGCGAAGCAGGCAACGGAAAACGTAGAAGCAGGCCGAGTAGGTGATCGCCTCGACCGCGTTGATTGCGCCTTGGACTTGCGGGTCGCTGCCGGTGAAGTCGATGGTGACGTTGACCTCCGGCTTCTGCTTCGCTGCTCGCCGAGACGCGGCAAGCCGCGTCTCTACAGGGAATTTGTTTTTGGATGCTTTGACTTCTATGGCTACCGCTATGCGCACGGGCTTGTCTTCCACGCCGTCGTCATCCAGGAAATCCTCGGCGCGATAATGGCCGGGCGGAATGGTGCGCAGGAAAGCTCGCATCATTTCTTCCGAATAGAGTAGCAAGTCAGCGGCGGCTCGCTTGGCGCGGGCGATTCCGTAGCGCTCGCAGATTTCACGGAGACGCTGAGCTCCGGTCTGGCAGGCGGCGATCTGAGCGCCGAGGTCGCCTTCGCGTTCTTCGGGCGTGCGGACGTTGTTGAGTAGGAGGGCCAACACATCGGCAACAAGTTTTCCTCCGCGCATGATTTTGACGGGCGGGATGCGAAGGCCTTCCTGGTAGATTTCGCGGCAGGGGCCCATGGAGCCGGGGTAGGTTCCGCCGACATCGGCGTGGTGGGCGCGAGAGGCGACGTAAAAGTCGGGCGCGGTTGTGTGGCGGCGGGGCTTCGCCCCGCCGGAACGGGGCGGAGCCCCGTCACCACACGTAATCTCATCTGGCTGGGAAATGTACACCGGCATCACCAGCGTAATGTCGGGAAGGTGGGTACCTCCGCGGAAGGGGTCGTTGAGCATGACCACGTCGCCGGGCTCGAGTTCGCATTGTTCCACAGCTGCCGCGACCGACTTGGGCATTGATCCCAAGTGCACCGGCATGTGATCGCCCATGGCGATGACCTGGCCCGCGGAATCGAAGACGGCGCAGGAGTAGTCGCGGCGCTCTTTGATGTTCGGAGAGAAAGAAGTGCGGCGCAGAGCCGCTCCCATTTCCTCGGCGATGGAGTGGTAGAGGTTCTTGAAGACTTCGAGTTCGACTGGATCGCGCATGTGCGGGATGAGTGTACGTCAAGCCGAGGCGATTGTGGACTATACTGGCTAGCTTCCCCGAGTATACGGAATGCTGATCGGAGGTTCTCGATGCGTTCGTTTTCGACACGATACCTCGCTGTTCTTGTTGCGTTGATGGCTATCTTCTCGGTGAGTTCAGCCAAAGATGAGTTTCAGGCCAGTGATTTCGTCAAGCAGCATCTGAATTCTATCGGTGCCGACGAGGCTCGGGCGGCGGTGAAGAATCAATTGGTCCAAGGCGCCTTGACTTTCCAGTATTTGAACGTTGCGGGGATCGTGAACGGCAATCTGCAGTTCGTCTCGGAAGGCGACAAGTTCGTCTCCGTGCTGAAGATACCAAGCCCGGATTATCGCGGCGAGCAGTTTGTGAGCGATGGCAAAAAGACCGCTGTCCACCAGCCAAAACCCGGTGTTTACTCCGCCATGGGGAGATTTGTGTTCGAGCACGACGAGGTCCTTACCGAAGGTCTATGGGGTGGCACCCTGTCGACCGCTTGGGCTCTTTCCCATTTGGACGAGCGTCATGCGAAGTTGCAGGACCAAGGCACGAAGAAAGTGGACGGCCGTGAGCTTCATCGAGTGGACTACGTGCCGAAGAAGAGTAGCGACCTGCAGATCGAACTCTATTTTGAACCCGACACGTTCCGGCACGTTATGACCGTTTACTCATACCACGTCATGGCAAGGGGCGGCGGTGGCCCTACGGCATCGGCGGGGCAGGAGGAAAGACAGTACCGGCTCGAAGAACGCTTTGCGGATTTCAAGACCATCGACAACCTCACATTACCGGGGCGCTGGACCATACAGTTCACTTCGGGAGGCGGCATGAGGAACATCGGCCGCGGGTCGACCAGTTCGATCAGCCAGTTCGAGCTGACTGAAGCGAAAATATCCCACAACATATCTCTCGATCCAAGGAACTTTGAGGTTAAGTAAGATCTCGCCCCGCAAGATTGATGCGGCCGGTGTAAACTGCAGTGATTATGGCTGAAGGGCGTTCGCGGATCTGGATATGGTTTCTGGTGGGCGGCGGGTTGTTTGCGCTGTTCGTGGTGGCAGTGTTTACGCTGGTGTACCTGAGTTTTGGCGGGCGGGATGAAGAATCGTTTACCGGCTTCGGCTCCAAGATTGCAGTGGTTGAGCTGGACGGCGTAATTTTCTCTCCCAAGCAGATCGTCCCCCAGCTGAAGAAGTTTGCCGATGACGATTCCGTTAAGGCGATCATCATTCATGTGAATTCGCCTGGAGGCGGCGTGGCCGCTTCGGAGGAGATCTACCGGGAAGTGAAGCGGATTCGCGACGAAAAGAAAAAGCGAATCGTCGCTTCGATTGAGACCGTGGGCGCGAGCGGAGCGTATTACGTGGCCTCCGCCACCAACAAGATTTACGCCGATAAAGGCAGCGTGGTGGGATCGATCGGAGTGATTGCCGAGTGGGTGAACTATGGCGAGCTCCTGCGCTGGGCAAAGCTGAACGCGATCACCATGAAGGCGGGAGAATTCAAGGACACGGGCAGCCCGACGCGCGAAATGACGCCTGCGGAACGCGTGTACATGCAGGGCCTGATTGACAACATGCACACCCAGTTCATCCAGGCAGTGGCCGATGGCAGACATGCGAAGGAAGCCGACATCCGTGCCATCGCAGACGGCAAGGTCTGGACAGGCGAGCAGGCGGCTGAATTGAAACTGGTGGATCAGATCGCGGATTTTGAAGGTGCGGTCAAAGATACGGCGCGGGCGGTGAATATCTCGGGCGAGCCGACACTGGTCTGGCCGCCGAAAGAGCGGCGGTCGGGGCTGGATCTGCTGTTTGGCGATGTTTCCGATTACTTGCCGACGCGGGAAAAGCTCCTGGAGCAGCAGGTCGGCTTTTACTACCTCTGGAAGTAGCTGTTTCCCGGTTCTCCGTTCGCAGTTCTCAGAAACAGCGGCAGTTTTGCTTATACTGGGAACCGGGAACTGTACTTGCGCAGAACCCCTTAAATTTGAGAAGGTTATAGGCAGGTAAAGTACGGCGCGGGGGCGGCGAAGCCCTCGGGCACACGGAATCCTGCAAGGGAACCGGACCCAAAGGGAGCGAAGATTCTATGACGAAGGCTGACCTGATCGAAGAAGTTTCCCGGCTGGCGGAACTCACCCGCAAAGACAGCGAAGTGATTGTGGATACGATCTTTGACAGCGTGGTGCGCTCGCTGCGGGTGGGCGACAAAATCGAAATACGCGGGTTTGGCAGCTTCCGTACCCGCCAGCGCAAGCCGCGCGTGGGCCGAAACCCGAAAACCGGCGACCGCGTGGAGGTTCCGGCAAAGAAGATCCCATTCTTCAAGCCCAGCAAGGAATTGAAAGACCTGGTGAACAACAGTCCGGCGGCGGTTGCGCCCGCCGCACCTCCGCCACCACCCAGCGCGCATTAGTGTCGCGTCGCGCCCCTGCAAGTTCGCGGGACAAATCCACACCGTCGTCATGGACCGGGCGAAGGGTGCATTTCCAGCAATTCCGTTTAGCGGGATCCGGCGCGTGCCGAGGATTGTTGCGCCAGGAGATCGATCGCGGGAACGGATTTGGCGACGGTGAATGTGCGCTCCGGCGGCAGCTCGCCGTTGGCAATTGACCTCACCATCATCTCAATCGCCATATCTGCATTCGGCGGAATGAAAATGGTAGCGGTCAGCAGCTTGCGGCGCACCCACTCTTGCCCGGTCTTGGGAAGTCCATCGCAACCGAGAAACGGCATCTTCTGCAACTGCTCACGCAGGTCGCTACATTCTTCGAAGGCCTTGCGGGCTCCCCGGGCCATGGAATCGTCTTGCGCGCAGACGGCTTCAATCTGCGCCTGGCGGGAAGTGGGAAGACGGAGCCACGAGCTGACCGTTTTGTAAGCGCTGGATTCGGTCCATTGGGCCTTCACGACGCGAAGTTGCAGGCTCTTGGCTTTGGTTTCGAGCAACCCGGCATAGCGTTGCCGGGCGGCCGAACTCTCGGATGGTCCCTGAATGTAGAGCGCGATCCCGCCGACGGGCAGCAGGGTGCCCAGTTGCTTCCCCTGGATGCGGCCAATCTCTTCGTGGTCCGAGGTAATGGCAAATGCAGGTACTTGGAAAAGGCGGCGGAGTTCGCCAATGTAGTCGGCGTTGTGGTTCAGTAATACCACTCCAATTCCAGCGGCGACGGCGGCGCGGGCAACTTGAGGATGCGCGGTAGATCCAGCCGGCTCGAAGATGATAGCGTCGGGTCGCGCAGCGGTAGTGGACTGGATGCTGGCCAGCAACTGTTGGCCCTGCACGATGCCGTCGTTATTGGCGTAGATGATCTCGAGGTCAACGCCCAGCTTGCGGGCTGCATGACGGGCAGCGGATGTCTGCTCAACCTGGTAATCGTTGTCGTCATTGGTCAGCGAGAGCAGAAAGCGCAACTTTTTCATTCGGTTGATGCTTCTGGCGCAATCATACCTTGACGCCGCCGTGGGTGAGCGTGACCATGGTAACGGGAGTTTGCGCGCGTCCGCAGATTTCGCGGTGAACCGTGACTGGACGACACCTTTGGCAGAATGTGTAAGATATGGGAGCGGGGGCCCGTAGCTCAACGGTTAGAGCAGCAGACTCATAATCTGTTGGTTCCTGGTTCGAATCCAGGCGGGCCCACCAAAAAACCTATCCACTGACGGCCAGAGAGGGACAATGTCGTTGAAGCTATAGAACGGGCTTTCCCATCAGCTTACTTGCTGGCATTGACCATCGGAATCACCGTGGACAACTGCAAATTGATCAGGAGGTCGATACGGCGATCGATCTGGTACCACAACGCAGTCTTCTGGGACGAGATAACCTTCTCAAACACCGGAACATACTTCATACGTAACGCGAGGAGTTGCTGGTCAACGGCCGTCGATCTCTTGATGTAATCCTGCGCCTCCGCATCGGTCATGGTGTTGTAGTTCGCCGCATAGTCCTTGATCACCGCCCAGCGTTCGTCATTGGGTTTGATCGCTTCCTTCCTGTACTGGTCAAAGATAGGCCAGAACTTGGTGGCCTCGTCGGCGGTGAGAGCCATGTTTTGCGCGATGATCTCCTTCCGCTGTGCGCGCAAGTCCGCCCGTAGCATCTCGATGTCTTGGTCTTTAATGCTATTCGATTGTGCATCTGCCCCCGAAACGCTTTGCGCCGCGGGCTTCTGGGACGCCTGAGCGAACATCAATACGTTGCACACGAACAATACGCTGACGACAACCAGGACAGCTTTGACACTCTTCTTCTGCATTGTTGTCTCCCTCCGAATCTCTAAAGAACAGTCCCGAGTACAGGCGACCACGCCGGGCTCCACGTCGTGTGGCGCTCTTCGTCGTCAGCACAGCTTAGGGAAATTCACTTGGAGTGCCAACTGGTAAAAGTGACAGCTCCGTGACACACTCAGAACCCGGATTGTGAGTGAAATCGGCCTGTTTTTGACACTTGGACGGGAGCATAATGCAACGACTTCAAACCATCTCCGCCATCACCCCACCGGCAAACTAAAATAAAAAACCGATCCGTGCCCCAACTGGCTGGTAACTCCGAGTCGCCCGCCGTGGGCTTCCACGATGGCTTTGCAGATGGCCAGTCCCATGCCGGTGCCGTGGACTTGCACGCGCTGGTTTCTTCCGCGGTAGAACTTTTCGAAAACGAGGGACTGCTCAAAATCGTCGATGCCGGGGCCGCGATCGGCAATGTTAATGGTGAGCATCTGGTCGTTGTTTTTGGCTTCGGCGGTGATGCGAATCGGAGCTCCAGCGGGTGAGTATTTGGCGGCGTTCTCGAGCAAGTGCACCAGGACTTCCTTGACGTGAGCGGAGTCCATGCGCGCGTTGGGAAGGTCGGCCGGGATTCGGACTTCGACGGGATGCTGGACCAGGAGTTGCTTCACTTCGCGGAGCGCTTCCTCGACCGGGCCGCCGATGGGCGCGGATTCGAAGCGGAATTCCACTTTGTTGGCATCCAACTGGGCCATCTCGGCGGCTTCTCCGATCAGCCGGTTGAGCCGGTCGCTTTCCTCGTTGATGATGGTCAGCAGTTCCTGTCTCTCCTCCGGGGAGTGGCTCGACGACTGACTCGGGCTGCCCAGTAGCGAGGTGACGGACGCTTTGATGGCGGTGAGCGGGGTGCGAAACTCGTGGGTCACGGAATCGAGCAGGACGGAGCGCAATTGCTCGCTTTCGCGGGCGGCTTCAGCGCGGCTGAGTTTTTCGACGGCGCCAGCGCGCTCGACGGCGATAGCTACCAGGCTGCCGATGGCCTCTAATGTTTGCCGCGAAAGCAGCGAACCGGAGACGCCCATGCAGCCCACCACGCGCATGCCCATGCGGAGCGGCATAAAGGCCAGTTCACGGGTAGCATCGAATCGCGGCTCACCGCGTAAGGAAATCAACTGGAGATCCTGCGATTCCAATCCGTCGATGGTGGGGCCCGAGCGATAAACGTCGGCGCGGCTGGAGAGCGAAATCGCCGCTGAGCGGATGCCGAATGACTCGACGATGTAGCGGGGAATCAGGTTCAACAACTCGGCGGGATTGTCGCTCGAAAGCAGCAACTGGCTGAAGGCGTAGAGGCGTTCCAGTTCCTGCCGGCGCTCGATGGCAGTGCGCGCCCCGCGGCGGGCGCGCGCCGACAGTTCGCTGACCGATACGGCGGTGACCAGAAAGGCGAAGAGGGCGATCCAGTTCTGCGGGTCGGCAATCGTAAAGGCACCGATCGGAGGCAGGGAAAAGTAGTCAAAAGCAACGGTGGCAACCACCGACATGAAAACGGCTTCCCGCAAGCCCCAGGAAGCGGAGATGCCGAGGATGCCAAGCAGGAAGGCAAGCGCGATCGTGGTCGGATTTAGATGGAGCCAGCGGGCACCGACGAGGGTAATTCCCGCTACGGACAGCGCCGCGATCAAGTACCCGGATCCGGATCTGGCCGCAGCTTTCACGAGCCGATTGTAACTGACTTCTTTAACTGACATCGACAAACTCGAATGTCTCAACGACAATAATCGCGATGCCCAAGACTCCCGAGCAGTGGCTGGAAAAGTGTTCGCCGACGAACAAGGGCGGGAGGTTCAAGCTCTTTCTTGGATACGCCCCCGGTGTGGGCAAGACCCACACCATGCTGACCGAAGCGATCCGGCGGCACAGCCGCGGCGAAGATGTGGTGATTGGAGTTGTGGAAACGCACGGACGGAAAGCGGTAGGGGAACTGGTCACGAATCTGGAAGTGGTGCCGCGCAAAGCGATCGAATACAAGGGCGCGGTTTTCGAAGAGATGGACGTGGACGCGATTCTCGCGCGCAAGCCTTGCGTTGCGCTGGTGGACGAACTGGCGCACACCAACATCGAAGGCAGCAAACATCGCAAGCGCTATGAAGACGTGCTGGAGCTGCTGGACGCGGGGATTGATGTTCTCTCCACCATGAACATCCAGCACCTGGAGAGTGTGACGCCGACGGTGCAGGGGGTCACGGGGATCCAGGTGCGGGAAACGGTTCCGGACTGGGTGCTGCAAAGAGTCAACGAAGTAGTGATGATCGATCTGACGCCGGAAGCGCTACAAGCGCGGATGCGGCGCGGCGACGTTTATCCGCAAGAACGTGTGGGCCGGGCGCTGGAAAACTTTTTCCGCGAGACCAACTTGATCGCTTTGCGCGAGCTGGCATTGCGCCAGGTGGCGCAACAAGTAGATCTCAGCCTGGAACAGCACCGGGGAGAGGAAGAGGAAGATCGAGGAGCGGTTGCCATCCGCGAACGCATTGCTGTGTGCATCAGCTCGAACCCGGCGGCGCAGTATCTGGTGGCGCGCGGGGCGCGCATGGCGCACGCCATGAATGCTGAACTTTTTGTCGTTTATACCGACCTGGGGCAAGACACCAGCGAAGCGAATCAGCGTACCTTGGCCGCGAATGTGCGCTTCGCGGAAAACGTTGGGGCATCGATCGTGCGACTCAAAGGAAAGAGCGTGGCCCAGGCGGTCGCGGAATTCGTCAACGAAAAACACATCACGCAAGTAGTTTTCGGACGCTCGGCGACGCGCGGCTGGAAGCGATATTTCTATCTTTCCGCGATCCATCAGTTTCTGCGCGACGCCCCGGCGGTGGACGTGCACATCGTCACGCAGGAGCCGGGCTGATTGGGCGTCATAGCGCGTACGAGCCGCAGCATAAGAGCTGGAGCGTGAACGTTGGAGCATAAACACATTTTGGTGGTGGACGACGAATCGCAGATCACGCGGGTGCTGCGCACTTCTCTTTCCAGTCATGGATATGACATTCGCGTTGCCAACGACGGTGACACCGCGCTGGAGATCATGAAAGACTGGTCGCCGGATCTGGTCATCACCGACCTGGCGATGCCCAACATGGACGGATTGGAGTTGTGCCGGCGGCTGCGGACGAAAACGCAAATTCCGATCATCGTGCTCTCGGTACGCGGTGAGGAGCGGACCAAGGTCAAGGCCCTGGATGCGGGCGCGGATGACTACGTGACCAAGCCGTTCGGCATGGAGGAACTCCTGGCGCGCGTTCGCGCCAATTTTCGCCGTGTGCGGACGGAAGCCTCGGAACGGGAGCCGATAGAAGCGGGTGACTTCAAGATTGATCCCGGAGCCCGCAGCGTTTTTGTAAAAGACCGCGCGGTCCATCTCACTCCCAAGGAATTTGACTTGCTCGCGTACCTGGCTCGCCACCCCGGCAAAGTGGTGACGCATCGCGCCTTGCTGGGCGCGGTGTGGGGTGGTGAAAGCACGGAGCAAGTCGAATACCTGCGCGTGTTTGTTGCGCAACTCCGCAAGAAGCTTGAGATCTCGCCAAATTCCCCTCGCTACATCGTGACCGACCCCTGGGTGGGTTATCGCTTCGAGCCCGGAGACTGAGCTGACGTTGCGCTCAATGCGCGGTACGGTCTTATGCATCAGGAAATCAAGACGTCAGCCAGCTAGCGCGGCGGACAAATCACATGTAGTGCTCTCGGGCTCACGGAAATCTCAGCGGGAGTCTCGCACACAAATTCTCCGTCAGCGTAAATCTCCAGCGGAGTCTCTGTCTGCACGTGGACTCGCTCGGCCCGCGAATACTCGACTTCGGGCATGCGGAGATGGCGCCCGAAGTACACCGTCGGAAACATATAAAGCAGCTTGAAGGGATTGAGCGGGGTGATGCGGCAGATGTCGAGCTTGCCATCCGCGAAATCTGCTTGCGGCGCGATGCGCATGCCGTCGCCATAGAACTGCGTGTTGGCGAATGCGGCGAGCAAGGTGAGCTTTTTCGCTTCGCTATGATCTTTCCCATTAAATTGCGTCAGCCCCATGGAATACGCCGGAAGTTTGAGCAGCAGCGGCAATAGCGCCAGGGCATAGCCGCCGTGTCCACGCAGCCAGCGCGGCATCTGATTGGCGCGTCGAGCCGCGGCAGAATCCAGGCCGCAACCAGCGACGCCGCAGAAATAGTGCGTAAGCTCTGGCGCAGCGGATGGAACAATGACTCCAAGATCAACTGGCTGCGCCTGAACTTTCCCCGATTCAAAATCACGCCAGACGCGCAAGGAGTGTTGCGTCGAGCGCAGGTTCAGCGCGCGGGCAAAGTCATTTCCGCTGCCTGCAGGGACGATCAGCACGGGAAGTCGCAGTCGCACCAGCGCTGGGAGATGACGATGAACGGTGCCGTCGCCGCCAAAAATCAGGATGGCGTCAGCGTCGTTTGAAGATCCGGGCAGGCCTTGAATCCACTCAGCTGGAGAGCCCGCTTGAAACCGCCTCAGGTCTGCCGGCGAAGTTCCCAACCCGAAGATGACGGCGGTGCGCATTGCTGAGTGTTGAGTATCGTGGAGAGTCCAGAGTTGCTGCGAGCGTCGGCAGTTGCCAAGCTGCGCTCGGCTTGGATCCTTCGGCCTCGCTCAGGACAGGCTCGCGAGGTCGCCCGTCCCCACACGAGCCTCGCTAGTTCGGCAGGCATTTCTCCATGAAATCGACAAGATCTTTTTTCATCTTGTTATGTTCGGCGCGATCGATGTACACCATGTGTCCCGCGTTGTAGGTGGCGTAGGAAACATTCTGGCGGAACTGTGCGTCCAGGTTGAGGTGATCCATGGTCCAGTTGGCGGCGGCGAAAGGTGTGGCCAGGTCGTAGTAGCCTTCCATCACCAGAACCTTCATATACGGATTCTTGATCATGGCCGACCGCAACCCGCCCGCCGTGCTGGGAAAGCCTTTCTCGGCGTTGCCCCACTCCCAGTTCTGGAAGCCGGGCTGATCATAGGCGAAAACTCTGTAGGGCATGTCGGACTTATAGTTCAGTTCGGTGCGCAGGTAGTTGTTGAACGCCGAGGTGTACGGCGGAAGAATGGCGGCGCTCGTCGGGTCGTAGAAACGCTCATCTCCTGGATTGGGGCTGCTGAAGCGGCCATCGAGGCGGCCGGTAATCAGTTTTCGATCGAGCAGCAACTCTTTGGTGAAAGTGGGAACGTCGATGCGCAGATCGTGCGCTTCGATCACCTCTGGACGCAGCCCGATGTAGCGTGACAGCTGATCGACGATCTTGCGGCGCTCTTCCGCCGTCAGGGCGTCGCCTTTGCCCAGAGCAAGCGCGTAATCGTTGGACGACCAGTGTACGACTTCTTCGCGTGTCTTCGCCAGATCCTGGGTGAGATCGGCGGACAGCTTGTGATGGTAGCCGGCGATCATGTTGAAAGTGGGCACCAGCAAGAAATATGGCAGGTCGTTCGAATTGTTCCATTCGAGCGTCTGGAAATCCACGGCCATCGAGAGCAAGGTCACGCCGTTGAACGCGATGCCATGATCGTCTAAATAGCCGGCGATGCCCGCCGCGCGCGTGGTGCCGTAGCTTTCGCCCAGCAGGAAGAGCGGCGAACTCCAGCGATCGTAGCGCGAAATGTAGAGACGGATGAATTCGCCGAAGGCTTGCAGGTCGCCGGTTACACCCAGAAATTTCTTCGTAAGTTCGGCGGTAGCGGCTCGCGAGTAACCGGTGGCCATGGCATCCACCATGACGATGTCACTGCGATCGAGCAGCGTATCGGGATTGTCTTCCAGCCGATAGGGTGCCGCCGGCATGAATCCGTTTGACTGCAGCACTACGCGCTTCGGTCCGAGTGCGCCCATGTGCAGCCACACCGAGGCAGAGCCGGGGCCGCCGTTGAACGAGAACGTCAGCGGACGCTTTCCGGCGTCCTGTCCGTCGAGCGTGTAGGCGACAAAAAACATTTCGGCTTCCGTCTTGCCGTCGCCACGCTTGAGTGGAAGCCTCCCGGCGGTCGCCGTGTAGCTGAAGGTCTTGCCGTTCAGCGCGATCTGATGATGGGTGATTACGGGCGGGACTTCCGCCACGTCGTAATGCTCTTCCTTGTCGGTAGCTTCGCCGGAATCGGCTTTGGGCGGCTCTGCTGGCTTGCCGCTTTCGGCGGATTTATCCGGAGTTGCGGCGTTCGCCGGTGCTGTTTTCTTATCTTTCCTGGACGCGGCCTGCTTTGTGGTCTCGGACGTCGTGTCCGGGGATTTGTCTTGCTGTGCCACTGCAAACGGAATCGTTAACACGGCGAAAAGGAGGGCTGCCCACAATTTCATGCTTGTCTCCGGGAGAAAAGAATTTGGACCAGCATTATAGCGCCTTCCGCGATGGCGCCTGGAAGAGCCAGAATCAACTGCAGACGTGCTAGAATTTGTTGCGCCTGAAACGCTTCAACCGGCTTGGTGGCGCACCGAATTTCTCCACCCTGGCAATGACGGACCAAAAAGTGGCTAAGAACCCCAACGTCCAAAACGATTCCATTACTTATGCTGATGCCGGTGTCAGCATCGATCGCGGCAACCGCACCAAGCAGCGCATCAAGTATCTTGCCCACAAAACGTTTACCAAGGGAGTGCTGAGCGAGATTGGCGGATTCGGCGGGTTGTTTTCGGTCGATAAGAAGTATTTGGATCCGGTGCTGGTTTCGAGCGTGGATGGCGTGGGTACTAAATTAAAAGTCGCCTTCGAAATGAACTTGCACCATACCGTCGGTGCCGACTTGGTGAATCATTGTGTGAACGACATCGCGGTACAGGGTGCGGCACCGTTGTTTTTCATGGACTACCTGGCCACTGGCAAGCTGGATCCGGAAGTCGCAGAGAAAATTATTGGCGGCCTCGCCGACGCCTGCAAGCATAACGGCTGCGCCCTGATCGGTGGCGAAACCGCCGAAATGCCGGGGTTCTATCCCGAAGGTGAGTACGATCTTGCCGGATTCATTGTGGGAGTAGTCGAACGCGAACGCATCATCAGCGGCAAAGACGTGCAGGTGGGAGATTGCGTCCTGGGCTTGCCCTCCAACGGCCTGCACACCAACGGGTACTCGCTGGCTCGCAAACTGCTCTTTGAAATCGCAGGTTATTCTCCCGAAACTTTTGTCAGCGAAATCAAGAACAAGGTTGGCAACGAACTCATGCGGACCCATCGCAGCTACTGGTCGATCATCCGGAAGATGATTGCGGGCGAATGTGTCGCGGCGTTGGCGCACATCACCGGCGGGGGCATCACTGAAAATCTGCCGCGAGTGCTGCCCAAAGGTACGTCGGCCGTGATCGAACTCGGTACCTGGCCGATTCTGCCTATCTTTGAACATCTGCAGAAGCTCGGCAACGTCGCGGAGGAAGAAATGCTGCGCACCTTCAATATGGGCCTCGGCATGCTGATCGTGGTTCCCGCCAAGAAATTCAAGAAAGCGCAGACGCTGCTGGAGCGCGCCGGAGAGAAGTTTTACAGCGTCGGCCGCATCGTCAAGGGCGATCGCAAGGTGATGTTCAGCTAGACGGCCTTGATCCGGAGTGGTTCTCATTCGACATCCCTTATGAATTGTCATCCCGAGCGACACGAGGGATCTGCAGTTCGCAGCAAGATGCAGATCCCTCGCTTCGCTCGGGATGACAAAGAGGATGTCAATTCCGATTTTCTCCGTGTCTCCTTGCCTCCGTGGTGAATAATGTTGTCTTATGAAGAACCTCGGCATTCTACTCTCCGGACGGGGCTCCAATTTTGTGGCTATTGCCGACAGCATTGCGGCCGACCGGATACCGAACGCCCGCATTGCGGTAGTGATTTCGAACCGTGCCGATGCTCCCGGCCTCGAAACCGCCCGCCATCGCGGCCTCAACGCGCGGGTCATCCCATCGAAAGGCAGGCCACGCGAGGAGCACGACCGCGAAGTTGTGGCTGCACTCCTGGACAATAAGATCGATCTCGTCTGTCTTGCCGGTTACATGCGCCTGCTCTCGCCCTGGTTCGTACAGCAGTTTCCGGCGAAGATTCTCAACATCCACCCATCGCTGCTACCCTCCTTCCCGGGACTTGAAGCGCAGCAACAGGCGTTTGCGTACGGCGTGAAAGTGACTGGGTGCACGGTGCACTTCGTGGACGAGGAGCTTGATCACGGTGCCATCATTGTGCAGAAAACCGTGCCCGCGCTGGACTCCGACGACGAGCACACGCTTGCGGCACGCATTCTCGAGCAGGAACACGTCGCATACAGTGAGGCGATCAGGATTGTGCTGGACGGGAAATTCGAGATCAGCGGCCGACGGATGGTGACGCTGGGATAACTGTCTGGAAGCGGCCTCGCCGCGCTTGGACGGGGCAGAGCCCCGTCACCACACGAGCAAGTTGACCACAATCACATCAGCAATTCGTTCGTTCTCCGCGCGATCGGGTGCTGCATAACTTCGAGTTCGTTCTTCACCAGATTCAGTCCATACACGCACTGTTCAAAACTCTGCGAGAGTTGCTTGAACAGGGGCGCTACCTTGGCATATTCGAAATGCTCGAACTTCGAGACAATGTAGTAGCTTTCTTTCCCTGCTTTCACCCAATCCACGAAACTCTCGACGCGCTGGCGGCGCAGGCGATAATGATTGATGCTCTCCGGGAACATACCGGCGTAGAACAGCGTGAAGTCGCCAATGTGCTTGCGGACCTGGCGCTCGCGGTCGAACGAGGGCGCTGGGCCGTAGATAGGGTCTGACTCGATCAGCATCTCGCCTACATCGTTCAACGGCTTCCCCGCTGCATTGCGGATTTTCAAAAGCTGCTCGGCATCGCAAAACTCGGATAGCAGATGCGCGACGTAGCCGACGACTTGCGGGTCGCGAATTCCAATCTCCTCGGCATAGTGGCGGCCGACCAGTTCGACAAATAGTTGCTGCAGCGGATGCGTCTCCGGAATTTCCATGGCCCCTACTTCCTTCTCAACTGTCCCCTCTTGTTCCTATCGGAACAAGAACCTGTGCGGATTAGATACCTCGAATCGACGATCCAATGCAAGTGACCATCGAGCCACTACTACCTTGGACGCCTGTGCAGGGTGTGGCGTTTCGATGTATCTGCTGGCAGACAAAGGAGGCGGCTGCTAATTTCCGGATGGCGTGGATCAAAAGTTTGGTTCAATGAATCTATTTGCTCTAGGAACTGAGAAAACGGAGGCGGAGTGGAGCGAATTAACATTTCAAGCGGAACACCGTGGGAGCCAGTTGTCGGTTACTCTCGTGCGGTTCGCGTGGGCGCATATGTCCACGTTGCAGGCACAACAGCAACTGGAGCCGACGGCAAAATCGTCAGCGCGGGCGATGCCTACGCGCAGGCGATTCAAACCCTCAAGAACATCGAAAGGGCGCTGGAGCGGGCCGGAGCTTCACTCAAAGACGTAGTCCGCACGCGCGTATTTCTTACCAACATTGCGGATTGGGAAAAAGTAGGAAAGGCTCACGGAGAGTTTTTCCGCGACATTCGACCCGCGAGCAGCATGATGGCCATCACGGCCCTGGTTTCTCCAGAGATGCTGGTGGAAATCGAAGCGGAAGCGATCGTGCCGGACGGAAGCTAAGTGCAATGGCGGAAGCCGGACGAGAGCCGGGCTTCCGCCATCATCAATAGGAATAGGGACTGCTAGCGTGGACGCTAACGGCGGCGACCGCCCTTCTTGCGCGCAGCTTTTTTCCGCGCCTTTTTCTTCGGCGCTTTCTTCTTTGCAGCTGCTTTTTCCCGAGCCGGTTTCTTGGCGGCTTTCTTCGGCTTTTTCGCCGCTTTCTTTTTCTTAGCCGCTTTTTTCTTGGCAGGCGCCTTCTTGCCTGGAACTTTCTTGGCAGGGGCCTTCTTCTTCGGAGGCCCGCCCTGGCTTCCGCCTCCACCCGATGGAGTTACGGGCGCAGGTACTTGCACAGGTTGTGTTGCCGGAGGCGTGGGAAGCTCGTCGTCTTCGACGAGAGTAGGTTCCTCTTCCTCTTCCTCTTCTTCGTCTAAATCTTCTTCCAGCGATTCGCCGTAAGCGCTGCTGTCGCTGTACTCGTCCGTCTCATCGTCCCGACCGTAAAGAGTCGGATCATCGAAGCGCATATCTCCTCCTGCGTATTTGTGGTCACCGGTTCGCATTCCGCGCACCGGGCCAGGGAATTAGGACAACTGGCTGCAGAACTGCGTTGCTTTTGCGTAACGGCGCGTGATTATAGCACGGCGCAGTTTCACGGGCAGTATCGTGCATTCTCTTCCGATTTGCGAGGAAAATTATAAGGGAGAACAACCCCGTCAAGGGACGGGCGAATTAAAAGCGAAGCCGTCGATTGGCGGATCGAATGGTGTGTCGCTATTCGTACGCCAACGCGTCGATGGGATCTTTCTGCGCCGCCTTGAACGCCGGATACAGCGCACCGGCAAGCGCGCCGGCGACGGCAATCAGGGTGGCGCGCACGATCCAACCACCGTCCACCACCACCTGCAACAGGGGGAACCTATGGGCCAGCGCTGCCCGGGCTGCCAGACTCACCACGACGCCCAGCAGGATGCCACCGAAAGCCAGCAGCACCGTCTCCCGCAGCACCACATTCACGATGTAGAGCTTCGACGCTCCCATCGACTTAAGAATGCCGATTTCCCGCGTCCGCTCCATCACGGCCGTGTACATGGCCTGGAAAATCACGATGAATCCGATGACCACGGAGATGCCCACCACGACATCGATGAAAGTAGAGAGTCCCGGATAATTACTGGTGGTCATCATGGCCAGATAGGATGCCATCGAGTTCGCCACGTAACGCTCCATGCCCGGAACATGCTTGATTTCATCGACCACCGCATCCGCGTCGGACGGGTCGTCGAGCTTGAGATAGAAGACTGTGGCCTTGTCCTTGGCGCCGATCAAGTCCTGCAGGGTGTCCAGCGGAACGAATTTGCGTGCACCCTTGCCTCGCTCCACAATCCCGGAGATGCGGAACTTGTTGTTCAGAATCTCAATCGTGTCGCCCACTTTCGCATGCTTCGACTTGGCAAAAAGATCGTCGACCAGCACGTCGTACGGCCCCTGAAACGGGCCACCCGCTAGATAGTGGAAGCCCGCCGACATGCTTTCATAGCTGGGCAAGTCGACTCCCGCAATAATCTCCAGTGTGCCCGAGGAAGCGACCTGCGTGATCACCGGGGCCACGCTCTTCACATGGGGCAGGTTTGCCAGCACGCCTCCGACCTTGATCGGCATGGGTGCGCCCGAAAACGCGGTTATGAACGAAGAACCCGGTGGCAGTACCAGCACGTCGGCTCCAATGCCGGCGGTCCGGGTGCGACTGTCTTGCAGCATTCCCAAAGAGAGGCCGACTATCAGCAGAATCATCGTGACTTCGAGCGCTATCGCCACCACGCTGATCAGCGAGCGCACCGGCCGATGCACCAGATTCCCGACGATCATGCGATTCATCATGCTTTGTTGAGAAGCCTACTTGCTTTGGCTATCCGTGGCTCTGACCTCGCTGGTGTTGGGCTGATCGAGGCGCACCAGGTCAGCGCCAGACGGCTGATCCAGCACGAACTGGTCGTCGGTCAGCGCTTTATTGATCTCCAGTTTGATCATGTTCAGAATGATGTTGTAATTCTCCCGGGGCCGTTCGATCTCTATTGTATTGGGGAAGGTAGTCCCGCCGAAGTCTTTGTAATCATGGTAGTGGACGTCGGTCACGACGTTTCCCTGTTGGTCATAGATCCTTTGCCGGTACGGCAGAAGGTCGATTCGGCTGAAGTCGATCTTGCGGGACAGATAGGCGCCCTGGGGACCCCTGCGGATAACCAGCAGGCTGTAATTCGGCTGTTCGACGCGATGCCGCTTCGCGTCCAGGACGGTTTCATAACCGTTTTCCCGCACGGCATCGTCGCCGCCGATCTCCGGCATCAGCAGCGCGTCGTAAATGTACTGCGGGCGCAGATTCTCCAAGCGCTTGTCGGACTGGTAATTATCGGCATTGTTCGAACCCAGGAAGAACTTATTCTGCGGAGGAATCCACACCTTAAAATCCTGACCGTCGCTCACCATGTCAAAGGCCGTGTTGCGCACCAGCGGGAGCAGGCCCTTCATGCGGAGCATGGCCGGCTTGCGCGCCAGCACGTAACCGCGAATTTCTTTGTAGTCGGTGGCCCGGCCGTTTTTTACGTCTACAGACGAAGCGTCAATATCCACAGTCGCCTGCATAGACTGAATCTTGACGGACTGCGTGTTGACGTATTCGATCAGTTCCTGCTGGGTCGCGGCCTTCAGCGGCCGGTCAGACAACTGACGGTCCAGAGCACGGGTCCGGAACAGACACCCGGTGAGCGGAAATGTGGCCGCCGACAGAAGTAAGAGAAACAGAACGCGCAGATGAGAACGATACATTCTAAGCCACTACCTGTGAAAACCTTTGCCACATTCCTATCTGATTAGTATAAGGCAGCGGAGGGTTCAGTGCTTATCGCGGGCCACCCTGCAGAGCGATAGATCGGCGATAAGCGGCCACGTTCCGATTGTGTTCTTCGAGGCTGCGGGCGAAGCGGTGGTGCCCATTGGCATCGCTAACAAAATAAAAGAATTTCGTGCTGTCGGGGTGCAAAGCTGCTTCCAGAGCGCTTTTCCCCGGATTCGCGATCGGTCCCGGCGGCAACCCCGGAAAACGATAAGTGTTATAGGGCGAATTCACCGCCAGGTCGGCGTGATGGAGGCTTCCCGAATAGGTGCCGGTCAGCAACTCCGCGTAGATCACGCTCGGATCGGCATCGAGCGCCATCCTTTGCGCCAGGCGGTTGTAGTACACACTGGCCACGCGCGGTCGTTCCTCCGGCGCGGCCGTCTCCTTTTCCACGATCGACGCCATGGTCACGACCCTGGGTATGTCCGAGTTCAGCCCGATCTGTTGTGCCGTCTGCCGGAACTGATGGACCATGGTCGCCGCCATTTCCTCCAGGCTTTGGGTGCGCGTGAACTGGTAGGTGTCGGGGAATAGATAGCCCTCAAGCGACTTGGCGTCCGGTGCCAGGTCGGAGATCAGCTGGGTCTGGGTTTGGGCGATGTGCAGAAAATCGGCCGCCGATCCGAGCCCCGCATTCTCGATCTGCAGGGCGATGTCGAACATCGTGTAGCCCTCGGGAATAGTGACCACGTGGAAGTAGATATCACCGCGCGCGATCCGCTCGTACACCTGGGGAAGCGTCGCCGTGCGTTCGAAACGATACTCCCCCGCCTTCAAGGACGGCTTGGGGTGCGACCAGTGCCAGAGCCGGAAAGCGAGTTCACTGCGGATCACCCCCGCCTTCTTCAACTCCGCCGCAATTCTCCGCGTCGAATAGCCGGAGTGAAGCAGCAAAGAAGCATTGGCTGGGGGGGTAAGCGGGGCATGGGTCTGCCAAGCCACCCAGCCGCCAACGGCGAGCGCGACAACCAGGAACAATGCGATGAGCGTGCGCAAGGTTTTAGTGTAGAGGGCTTTTTAGACGGAAACAAAGTGGCGAGAGTACAAGGCCGTATGGTGGCGGGGCTGTGCCCGCCGGGACGGGGCAGAGCCCCGTCACCACATGAGAAACATACTCTTACTCGCCCAGCCAATCCGCATATGGCTTCATCGACTCGACGTGGTCGAAAACGATCTTGATCGCGCCCGTGATCGGAATGGCGAGCACCAATCCGACCGCGCCCCAGATCGCTCCCCAGAACAGCAGCGCGATCGTGACCGCGAGGGGGTTGATTCTCAGCCGGCTCCCGAGCAGCTTCGGGTAGAGAACATTCAGACCGAAAAGATGCAGTCCGATCACACAGAGGATCACCACCACCAGACTTCCGGCCTCCAGTTCCACACCGACCAGGATCGGTGGCACCATCGCAAGCACGATTCCCAGGTACGGAACCAGGCTCAGAAAGCCGCTGAGAAAACCGACGAAGTAGAAGAACGGAACGTGCAGCAACCCGAAAATCGCCACGCTCACACCTGAAATCAGCAGCCCGATCAGCAGGTTTCCCACAATAAAGCTCTGCAACATCTTCCCGATCAGCCCCAGCGTGACGAATGCCGTGTTCCGGTGATGCAAGGGAAACAGCATCACCGTGGCGGAACGCGCGTGGCTCTGCCACGTCAAAAGAAAATAGGCCAGAAACGGGACGAACGAGGCCGCCAGCAAGATGTCGGTCAAAGTGCCGGCTCCGTGGGTGAGCACCTCGGACCAGCTCGTCACCTGACGCACGGGCACAACATTCGTGTCTTCGGGCGAGCCGACCACATCGCCCGACTTCTCGAGCTTCTCGGCATCCTCCTGGAAGGGCTGCAAGATGACGCGAATTTTTTGCGAATACTTGGGAATGTTGTCCGTGAAAATGAGGGCCTGCTTGTAAGACGCAACGGTGACGCCGTAGAGCACGGCCAGCAGCGCGACCATGCTGATCAGCGCCGCCGTGGCCCTTGGAAGGTGCAAGTACTCCAGCGCCTGCACCACTGGAGAGAGCGTAAAGCTCAGCAGAATGGCAAAGAAGAGCACGGCCAGCACCGATTCGCCGTAATACGCGAACATCACAATAAGGGCCATGCCCAGCAGCGTCAGTGACCAGTGATGCCCGCCTTGTGTTTCCGTGATCTCCATACTGCGTTGCTTCCCTCTCCGCAACTGGCCAACAATTCTGCCTCACCTCCGCGGGATTTGCACTACCGGAATTGCGGAAGTGAGAAGTCGCGTAAGAGATTAGGAGGTCGGATTGCATCTACAATGAGCAGATGGACGCACCCGGGACGCCCGGCCACATCCGCATCATGGCCCTCGATGTCGGCTCAAAAAGAATCGGGGTTGCCGTTTCGGACCCGCTGGGCATCACCGCTCAGGGGCTGGATACGATCCAGCGTCAGAACAAACGTCGCGATCTGGAGGCTCTGGGACAAGTATTGGCGAAATACGAAGTCCGGGAGATTGTGGTTGGGCTGCCCCTGCGGTTGAGCGGTGCTGAAGGAACTCAATCGGAAAAGATGCGCCGTTTCGCCGATGATCTGCGCGCTCACTTCGGGGTGACCGTCCATCTGTGGGACGAGCGTTGGACCTCAACCGAAGCTAACCGCCTGCTGCGCGAAACCGATCTTTCGATCAAGAAGCGGGGCCAGGCGGTCGACCGGATGGCCGCCATTCTGATTCTTCAATCCTGGATGGAAGCCCACTCGGCGCGCAGACAGCCTTTGCTGTAGAGGCGGGGCTTGCCACGTCTCCCAGGACACGGTGGGAGACGCGGCAAGCCGCGTCTCTACCGGGGTTCGGAAGAGCGGTCAAGAGGCAAGTTCAGTAATTTCCGGAAAGCGCAGATTGCACTTCGTCAGGGCCTTGGTGAGCGCCTGTTCAATCAGACCCTCTTCGCAGTTGCGCGAGATGGCGATTTCGCTGACCAGCAAAAACCGGGCGCGCTCCAGCATCTTCTTCTCGCGGAAGGAAAGCGACTTGGCCTGTCCGAGGATCAGCAGACTCTTCAGCACCGCAGCGACGTCGGTGAGCGACCCGGTGCGCATGCGATCGGAATTCTCCTTGAACCGGTCTTTCCAGTCGGCCGCGTTGATGCATTCGCCCGTGGAGAGGTAATCTACGATCTTCTGCACCTCGCCATTGCGCACCACCGGACGCATCCCCACGCTGCCGACGTTAGCGAACGGCACCATTACTTTCAGGCTGCTGGCTGCGATTTTCAACAGGTAGAATTTCTCGACCGTGGCGCCCATCGTCCGACTGCTGATTTGTTCAATAATTCCGACGCCGTGGTTGGGGTAAACGACCTTATCGCCGATGTGGAAAACGTGGTCGCCGTTCATGGAGGGGCCCTCGCCCGAGGGTACGCAAGACACCTCTAGTTTAGCCGAGCGCCACCCCTAAGGCAATCGAGAAGCGGTGCCGAAGGCGCATCTCCAGAATCACATGGGGACAGACGCTCTGGGCAGTCCCGGCGAAGCTCGCTCCCCGCTAAGTCATTTCGGTTGAGGAGGTTGGGTCGCAACATTTGCCGCGACGCGCTGAGCCGGAGTGCCCATTACCCGTGGCTGAGGGTTATAATGCCCAAGAAGATGACGGAAGAGATCAAAAAGAAGCTTCGGGACGAACTGAACACGCTCGAGTATGAGTTGGCCCACGACATCCCCAGAGAGCTTAAGAAGGCCGTCGCCATGGGCGACCTCAGCGAAAACGCCGAGTATCACATGGCCAAACAGCGCCAGGAGTATCTGAAGGCGCGCGTCCGGCAACTGGGCAAGCGACTGGCTGACCTGTCGCTGATCAACATGAATAATATTCCCAAGGATAAAGTTGGCCTGGGCTCGACGGTGACCATCTACGACGGCACCAAGAATGAAGAAATGGAATACCAGCTGGTGACCAGCGAAGAATCGGACGTGACCGCCGGCAAAATCTCAACCACCTCGCCGATCGGGCGCGCCCTGCTGAATAAAAAAGTTGGCGACACCGCCACGGTCGTCACCCCCGGCGGAAGCCGCGAAATGGAGATCCTGAAACTCTCGACCATGCACGATATCGCCGAAGCCAAGCTGGAAGCGGAACTGGCGGCGCTGCCGGAGCCGGAGCGGGAATCAGAATGAATGACGATTTTGCGAGTTGGGCTTCCATGAGCCGGATCAGCCTGTGTGGTGACGGGGCTTCGCCCCGTCCAAGCGGGGCGAAGCCCCGCTTCCACACAGTCATAATGGGTAGAATGCTATGACTTGGACCAGCGGCGTCGGACGCGCCTGCGGCGTTTTGCTCGACGCCATCGTGCGCCTGCTCGCGCTCGCGCGCATCAATCCCAACGGCCTGACCCTGATGGGACTGCTGGTCAACACCTACGCCGCGTTTCTGTTTGGATATGCCAACGGCGATAACCAGCGTCGCATGTTTTTCTATGCCGGTCTGGTCATCATCGGATCGGGATTCTTCGACCTGGTGGATGGCCGCGTCGCCCGCCTCTCGAACCAGGTGACCCGCTTCGGAGGGTTCTTCGATTCCATCGTCGACCGTTACAGCGATGCGTCGCTGTTCCTAGGGCTGCTGGTTTTTTACGGTCGCGGCAATCGGTTCTTCTATGTCGTGCTGACCGCGCTGGCCATGATCAGCGCCATCATGGTCAGTTATGCCCGAGCCCGCGCCGAGTCGCTTATCGGCTTGTGCAAGGTCGGCTTCATGGAACGCCCTGAGCGTCTGGTGCTGCTGATCATCGGCGCCCTGTTTAACGTCATGGCTCCAGTGCTGTGGGTGATTGCTGTGCTGTCGACCATCACCGTAGTCCACCGCGTCATCTACACCTGGCAACGGACAACCGAAATGGATACTCCCGCCAAGGCCGCCTGAACTTTTCGGGTGCTAGACTAATCCCCGCAACTTTCTACAAGGACTGACAGTGCCAACCAATCCTGTTCTGGTCGTTCACGGCGGCGCCTGGGCCATTCCCGACGACATGGTCGAGGCGCATCTCAACGGAGTGCGCCACGCCGCCGCTAGCGGATGGCGCGTGCTGGAACGCGGCGGCTCCGCTCTCGACGCGGTCGAAGAAGCCGTGGTCGTGCTCGAAGACGACGAGACCTTCGACGCCGGCCGCGGAAGTTTTCTGAACCGCGACGGCAAGGTGCAGCTCGACGCCTTTATCATGGACGGCGCGACGCTGCGCGGCGGCGGCGTCGGTTGCGTCGAGCGTCTGCGAAATCCAGTTCGCGCCGCCCGAAAAATTCTTAGCGACAGCCCGCATGTCTATTTCGTCGCCGAGGGTGCCGAGCGTTTTGCCGCCGAGCACGGCATCGCCCTGTGCCGCAACGAAGACCTCATCATCCCTAGGGAGGTCGAACGCCTGCGCGAATATCAGGCGCAGGCCGCAACCGGCGGCAACGACCTGTTCGCACCCGAGATTTCGCACGACCTGCTTTCTCACGACACCGTGGGATCGGTAGCTCTCGACCGCGATGGCAATATCGCGGCTTCGACCTCAACCGGAGGCACGCTCAACAAGGCTCCCGGACGCCTCGGCGACTCTTCGCTCATCGGCTGCGGCTGCTATGCCGACAATCTCAGCGCAGCCGCTTCGACCACAGGATGGGGCGAACCGATCATGAAGCTGGTGCTCGCGAAATGGGCGGCGGATCGGGTCGAATCCGGCAGTTTGCCCGAGTGGGTCGCGAAGGAAGCGATGAACTACTTGAAGCAGCGCGTCAACGGCCACGGCGGAATCATTCTGCTGGATGCGCAGGGCCGCTTCGGGATTGCCCACAACACGCCACGCATGGCCTGGGCGCTGCACACAGTACAAAAACAAGAAACAGGCATTAAGCGCAACGGTTAACGTATGGGAAGATCGGAGCAATCGAGAAGGTTCCCGCTTTTCTCTGTGGCCCCTGTGTCCCTCTGTGTCCCCTGTGGTGAAGGGTTTTGCATTTGACTGAGTACTGAAAACTGTATTCTAGAATTCCACGTGCGCCCGTAAGGTCGGCACGACGACCGGCCCACGGTCGCGGTTGTAGCCCGGGTTGTTGATGTGCTGCACTCCGGGGGCAATATAGATTCCGCGCCAGACATGCGCCGTGTAATACGATTCGACGATATTCTCCCGCCCGTAGCTTAGCCCACCATCCCCGAGTAGAAAACCGAGCCCGCCATCCGCCAGATAGACCTGATGATCTTTCTTGATCCCGTTCGACACGAATGCCACCCCGGCCCGGTCCTGCTTGCGACGCCACAGGGCGCCATTCACCCCTACTCCCTGATTGAAGGTCGAATCAATCTCGGTGTAGGCAAAGGACTCGGTTTTTCCGTTTTCCCATCCCCAGCGGGCATAGGCCGTGACGTAGCGCGCGAGATTCTGTTCCACGTTGATGCCAAAGCCATACTTGCGCGTGATGTGCCAGGGATGGTTCGTGATTTCCGGCACCGTCTCCGGCTCCGGTGACGAATGATCTTGAAACTGCTGATTCGCAACCCGGTAGATGCCCATGTTGGCGTAGTTCGTGTACGCGAGCAGTCGCACCACGCCTGCTTTTTTCGGGACGACGCCATGGCGGAGTTCGTATTCCCAATTTTCCGCATGAACCTGCCACGGCCGCCACACCAGGTCGATTCCGTTCGCGACCTTCGGCATCAGGCCTTCGGCGAAGCGGAAACCCCAGTTACGATCCTCATAGTCGGCCACCACGCCCACGGTATAGCCGCGCGTATCGGCGGCGTAGTCCCAGGCGCCGTTTTGGTCCACCGACCAGTTCATGAATTGGAAATGGGTGTCGGTGCCGACCGAATTCAGGTCAAAGAAATCCGGCATGCTGAACTTGCCGAAACGAATCTCCAGGCGGCGCCGCGGTAGCTCGTCAAATAGCGACAGAAAACTGCGCTGGTTTTCAACCTTGTCTTTGCTGAGCGCGAACACCTTGTGGATCATGCCGCGCCCCAGATACGGCTCTTTGCTCAACAGCGGATTACGCACGATGTCCAGATCCGTATTTCCGGCTAAACCAAGCCCGGTGCTGAGCGCCGAGCCGCCAGCTTCTTCGATATCCACCAGGAGCTCGGTGGAATTGTTGAGCCGCACGCCGGTGTAGAGCGTCATCACTCGCGAAATGGCTTTGTCATAGTACGGACTGAGGCTGTTGGGCCCGCTGTAGTCGGCGTGGAAGTCGGGATGAGCCTGGAAAATGAAGTTCGCCTGCCCGGAGAGCCAGAAGCGCGTGCTCTTGAAATGCGGAAACATCGCCTCGGGATCGGCACCGGCATCGCTCGGCGGGCCGGGCGCATCGCCCGCATCCGCGGGGGCGGGAACCGCGGTTTGGGTGGGAGTCGCGGCGGATTGCGTCTGCGCCCCGACAGTGGGAGCGGCGGTGCCGAGCACGAAAGCGAGCGCCAGAGCCAGCCCGGCGCCGCGACGCCCGGCGACCTGACTCATAAGGAAGAAGTCCATAATGAAAATGAATTTCAATTTCAATATCATGAAATCAAACAACCGGACGGCTGCCGCCCTCGGCCACGGCCTCAATCACTCTTCATCGTGATTACAATCACGCTGGCACGTGCAATTTGCCACTATGCGCTTCGTCGGTTAATAGAAAGTTACAGTTGCGGGTCCTAGCCGAGAAACTCCAACGGAGACGAGACTGCATCGCGCTCTCACGTCAGTTTTTCGGGGATAGAAGAAGCAGATGTGAACCGGGAGGGAAGAACAAGAAACGCTATCGTCTCACGTCTACTGCTTCCATCCGGCAACCCGCGAACTTGGAATCGCTGATTTGGCGTCTCATATCCCAGGTCTGCGCCATCAAGGAGCCAACATTGTTGTCACGCCGCGCGGAGGGAGCGTGTTCATGCAGACTTCTTCCACGCTGACTTTACTTCGTATACCATAGGGGGGTATACTACGGTCAAGGGGAAAATGCATACCGTCGAAGAAAAACCCAAACTCATCCTCCGGATCAAACGCATCAAAGGCCAGATTGCCGCCATCGAGCGCGCCCTGGAAGCCGACCAGGATTGCTCGGATGTGCTGCAGTTAATCACCGCGGCGCGCGGCGCCATGAACGGATTGATGGCCGAACTGCTGGAAGGCCACATCCGCTTTCACGTCATCAACCCCAAGCAGCTGAATTCCGAGCAGGCTCTCGCAACCGACGAACTCATTGAGATCGTGCGCTCGTACCTGAAGTGATCGTAGGTTCGCCGCGAATGGGAGCAGTGCCGAAGGGCCTTCCAGGAAACTAAAAAGGACAGCCCGGAGCCCCCCAAGGCCGTCCTGATAAACCCTCCCGGTTAGAAGGGCAACTGGTATAAAGATAACCGCGAGACATTGCAGCAATATTGCGATTTTGTGAAAGTCCGATGAATTCGATTCCGCATCGCCCCCAAGCCCCATTACTCGATCTGCGGAACGTCCGCGTAATGCGCGGAGACGTGACGGGAGGAGGCGTGGGCGCCGGACCAAAGATCGTCCTCGACGACCTCAACCTTCGCGTCCGGGTGGACGAACATGTGGCCGTGCTCGGGCCGAACGGTTGCGGCAAATCCACGCTGATTAAAACCATTACTCGCGAGTGTTATCCGCTGGTCCGCAAAGGGTCGAGCATGACCATCCTCGGCCAGAAGAGCTGGAACATCTTTGAGCTGCGCTCGCTGCTCGGCATCGTCTCCAACGACCTGATGTCTTCATGTACTGGTGGCGCCAGCGGCCTCGACGTGGTGCTGTCGGGTTTTTTTAGCAGCACGCGTATCTTCCCGAATCACACCATCGATCCGAAACAAAGAGAACTGGCCGAGGCCGCATTGGCCCAGCTCGGGGTCTTGCATCTGGCGGAGCGTGCCGTCGAGGAAATGTCATCGGGCGAAGCCAAGCGTGTCTTGATCGCCCGGGCACTCGTCCACAAGCCCCGCGCGCTGCTGTTCGACGAACCCTGCAATTCCTTGGACATTCTGGCGCAGCGCAGCCTGCGAGAAACGATGCGCTCCCTGGCCAAGTCGGGGATTGGAATCATTCTCGTCACCCATGAACTTCCCGACGTCGTTCCCGAGATCGAACGAGTGTTGCTCATGTCGAAGGGCCGGATCGTGGCCGACGGACGCAAGGAAGAAGTCCTGCAAGCCGAGAGCCTGAGCAAACTATTCGGCCCGAAAGTCGAGCTGGGCCGACGCGATGGCTATTACCACATTTGGTGAGGTGACCTGCCGCGGTGTCCGCGCTGTAATATTGGTCGAAACGGTGGAGGACTCATGGCCCGCAAGACAGAGCAATCCCGCAAGCTGCAGAAACGCGCCGAACAACTGATCCCCGGAGGCGTGAACTCGCCGGTGCGCGCTTTCCGCAGCGTCGGCTGCGACCCCCCGTATATCGTCCGCGGACAAGGCTCGCACATTTGGGACGCCGACGGCAACGAGTACGTGGACTACATCGGCTCCTGGGGGCCGCTCATCCTGGGGCACGCGGCGCCCACCGTCATCGAGGCCGTGATCGCGGCGGCACGCAATGGCACGAGCTTTGGAGCGTCCACTCCCGCCGAAGCCGATCTGGCCGAGCTGGTAATTTCCGCTTTTCCGCACATGCAAAAAGTTCGGTTTGTAAGTTCGGGCACCGAAGCGACCATGTCGGCGATTCGTCTGGCGCGCGGGTATACGAAGCGCAAATACATTGTGAAGTTCGAGGGTTGTTATCACGGGCACTCCGACGCGCTGTTGGTGAAAGCCGGATCGGGCGTGGCCACGCTGGGGATTCCGGGCTCGGCCGGAGTTCCGGAAGAATTCACGCAGTTCACGCTCGCGCTGCCCTACAACGACACCAACGCGCTCGAGCAAGCTTTCGACAAATTCAAGCACCAGATCGCCTGCGTCATCGTAGAGCCGGTCGTGGGCAACATGGGATGCGTGCCTCCGGCTCGCGGATATCTCGAAGCTCTGCGCGCCATCACCCAGCGTGATAAGGCGCTGCTGATTTTCGATGAGGTCATGACCGGATTTCGGCTTGCCTACGGCGGGGCGCAAGAGCTCTATGGGGTTGAGCCCGATCTCACCACCATGGGCAAAATCATCGGCGGAGGCTTGCCCGTGGGCGCCTACGGCGGCCCAAGCGAAATCATGGACCTGATCTCTCCGCTCGGCCCGGTATACCAAGCCGGAACGCTCTCGGGGAATCCGTTGGCGATGGCCGCCGGTTATGCCACGTTAAGCTACCTGCGCGAGCACAAGGATGTTTACACGAAGCTGGACAAGCTCGCCGCCGAAGTGGTTGCTGGAGTGGCGGCCGCAGCCAAAGACACCGGCGTGACCATGTGCCACAACCGCGTCGGCTCGATGTTTACCTGGTTCTTCGCGCCCGGTCCCGTAACCGACTGGAATTCCGCCGCCAAATCCGACACCGAAGCATTCGGTCGTTTCTTCCGCGCGATGCTGGAAAACGGAATCTCCCTGCCGCCGTCGCAATTCGAAGCGGCTTTCATGGGAGCAGCTCACACGGAACGCGACATACAGCAAACGATAGCGGCCGCGAAGAATGCTTTCGCGGCGGTGCACGCTTAGAAAATGTCAGCTAGCAGCTAACATCTCGACCGTCACAAACTCCCACCCCTGATCCTTGTAACGCCGGATCAGATTGTCCGTCGCAATCACCGTCCGCGCGCGGTCTGCGCCCAGGGCGCGGTATCCGCCATCGTGCAGCAGAATCACGTCGCCGCCGCGCATTTGCCGATCAACTTTCTTCTCGATCACCGCGGCCAGCGGAGCATTCCAGTCATAGCCGGTCACATTCCACATCACCGTCTCTAATCCGAGTGCACGCGCGATCCTGATCGTCGCCGGCCGTCTACCTCCAAACGGTGGACGAAACAACTTCGAATGCTCGCCAATGGCGTCCTGCAAAGCCCGATGGCAGTCGACCAGCTGAATGCGCGTCTGCGCTTCAGATTCGAAGATGAGCAGCGGATGGGTGAAGGTGTGATTGCCGATGACATGTCCCGCCTGCGCCACCGCGCGCGCAATCTCGGGCCGCTGCCGCACGTAGCGGCCGATCATGAAGAACGTCGCTCGCACGTTGTGCTTCGCCAGCACATCAAGCAATTTCAGCGTGTGCGGATCGTTCGGCCCATCATCGTAGGTGAGGGCGATTCGCTTGCTCCCGCGGATCCCGCCGGTAACCGTTCGTCCATACCACTGCCCCGTCGGCGCCATACACTGATACCCAGCCGCCGAAGCAGCCGCAGCCGCCGTCAGTCCAATCAAAGCGGGGAGCATGGAAAGATTCTAGCTGGTTGTTGGGCGCTGGTCGTTCGCTGTTCGCAACCATCGCTCGCAATTTTAGCTACGGATACGAAGGACTGCTTGTGTGGTGGCGGGGCTTCGCCCCGCAGCGGACGGGGCAGAGCCCCGTCACCACACGAACAGCCAACGACGAATTGCGAACGATGAACGACCGCTTTTCCCACATTGCGTTCAGACGCGAAGCAATATATTCTGCTCAGCAGTTCCCACGACAGTCGCCTCTCTATGGCCAAGCTTTTCGAACTTCCCCGTTACATTGCGGTCGAAGGTCCTATACGCGTTGGGAAAAGCACATTGGCGCGGGTTCTCGGAGAGCGGCTGGCCGCTCAGCGGGTCATCGAGCCGGAAGACAATCCATTTCTGAAGGCGTTCTATGAAGGCGAGCCCGGCGCGGCATTCCAGGCACAGTTTGCGTTCCTGGTCCGCCGCTTCGAGCAACTGCGCTCGCTCGATCTGGGGCCGCGGTCAAATAAGACAGTGGTTTCCGATTACATCTTTGAAAAAGACAAACTCTTCGCCTGCCTCAACCTCAACGACCAGGAACTCGATACTTACAACCGCTATTTCAATTATTTCCGTGAACAACTCCCCACGCCCGACCTGGTCATCTATCTGCAGGCCACGCCGGAAGTGCTGAAGAAGCGGTTAAAGAAAAAGAACGCGGCCGGCGAGAAGGCCATCAGCGAAGATTACCTGATGGAGGTGGTCAAGGCTTACGAGCACTTTTTCTTTCACTACACGCAGTCGGACCTGCTGATCGTGAACACCTCAGAGATCGACTTCGTGGACCGCAACGAGGACCTGCAGGAGCTGCTGAAAAAAGTCTCCGCCCCGATCAAGGGCACGCAATATTTCCTGCCGCTGGGGAGCACGGAAGCAGCAAGCGCTTGAGAAGGCCTTGAGAACTTCTCAGCGACGCAGACCGATTTTAGCGGTTAGTTAGCCGTCGGCTTTTCTGTAGGCACTGTCGGCGGCACCTTAGGTTCGTTCGGCTTGTCCACCATATCCACCGAAAACAGCAGGTAATGATCGTAGCTGTGGCTGCGGTAATAGCGGTGTTTGCGATAGTCGAGATAGATTTCCGCCTTGGTTGGAAGCCACAATCCTACATTCTTCTTGAACTGGACCGGACCGTACTCCACCACCTGTTGCTCGCAACGCAGTTGGATTTGCGGCATCGGATCTATCAGTTCTGATTCAATCCGCACGATTTCAAATTTGTCCGCCGTGATCCAGGCGCGGCCCTTGAGCCGCAATGAATAGGCTTCGCCGCCTATGTTGTACTCGCTGATGAGTGCAGGCCGGTCTGCTCGCTGCTTGAAGTGAACCACCCACGCTGCTTGCCCATGCCAGTTCCCCAGTCCTTCGCACGTCATCTCGAAGTTTTCCCGCATGTGGGGATGAAATACCAGAGCCAACGTGGCAAACCCGCCGCTGGCGATCCTGTCGGGAAAGTCAGCACGCGCCATGCGTTCCAACCGGTTTTCGTCCACCGCCAGGTACCCGGGTTTGTCCTCCGAAATGGACGCGACATAGTCGTAGCTTCGGGTTTCCTTGGTAATGGAGTTCCCCATTTCGTCCACCTGCTCGTGCACCAGGTGTTCGATGGCCGAAATCCGCGAAACGTCGTCTACTAACTGCTTGACGCGCTCACCTGACATCTCGATTACGCTGTCGACGGGGCAACTTACTCCCTCGGCCACAGACGGCTTGGCCTCATCGATTCCAGCGGGGCGCCAGGGATTGATGGAGACCGGGAGTTCAGGAGTGGCGAATATAGGGTCGATGACGGGCGAAGAGGTTCGCACGATTGCAGTGCCTGGGAGAGGAGTGGCGCTGGGTCGCTCGAGTGTGGCGATGAGGTCGCGCACTTGGGGGACAGCTGGGTCCGAGGGCGAATTCTGGACGAAAATCTTGAGCGCCTGGATACCTGCGTCCTTCTTCCCGAGATTCACCAGGGCCTGTCCCAGAGCCAGATTTGCTGTGTTGGCCCCGCCTTTCCCCTTGGCGATGGCCAACTCCGCTTGCTGCCTGGCCTCATCATATTTCTTTAGTTTCAGGTAAGCATTGGCGAGCAGGCTGTGCGCCGTCCAATTGTCGGAATTGCCGTCCACGGCCTTTTCCAGCGTCGCCGCCGCCGCGGGATAGTCTTCTTGGACGAGTTCTACTTGGCCGAGGAGGATCAACGCCCGCACGTTCTGGGTACTGACGTTGGCGGCGGTCGCGAGGTAGCTCCGCGCGTGGGCGAGATCTTTTTCCTCATAGGCTACGTAGCCCAACAGATAGTTGATATCCGGATTCGACGGCGCCAGTTTGTACGCCGCATCCAAACTCTTTCGCGCTTCCTTGAGATTCGCGGACTTGAGAGCAGAAACGCCATGCTTGAGCGCTCCGCGCGCTTTGGCAGGAACCGCCTCATCGGATATGTTGAGGTCCACGGCGGAGGGATCATGATGCAGGACGACGTCGATCCGAGTCGTAATTAGCGTGTTATTCGCTTGGACTTCCTTGCGCTCGCTCAAATATCCGACCGCGCTTATTTCGATTTCGTACTTGCCGAAAAGCAGACCTAATGCCGCTTCCGATTTATCGTCAGTGGTGTCCCAGAGCACGGTGTGATTGATCTGGTTTGTGATCTTTAGGACCGCCTGCCGGTCGAGATGTGTCTTGCCGTTCTCCGCAAACACGGAAAACAACACCAACGCCTCACCGTCGCGGGCTTTGTAAGATGTCTTCAACTCCCCCTCTATCCGTTGTGCCGACACAAGCCCCGTCATCAGAAGATGAATGAGGAACACGGTTGCAATGAAACAGGGAGTTGCTACACGGGCTATACTCTTAGGATTCATCAAACCACCCGTTTAAGTTTCTCACGCCGATTTCGAGTGGTCAACCTTCGCAAGCTTTAGCAAAGAAAGGGCTTTTGCTTCATGGCATAGCCAACGCCAATGCCTGTCGACTAATGGCCCCTTTTACAGCTATAATCTCCGCAGCGTCATCCAAAGATGCATACAGGCTCTATCCGCCCGGTTTGCGGAGGGGCACTGGAGGATATCGTGAGTCTCACGCCCATCGGCGAACCTCGCCGCAAGATCACCACCGCCACCATCCGCGAAAAGAAGCTTCATCACGAGCCGATCACATGTCTGACTGCCTACGACTACGCCACCGCGCGCCTGGTTGACGAGGCCGGCATCGACATTGCCCTGGTCGGCGACTCGCTGGCCATGACCATGCTTGGCTACGAGAACACGCTCTCGATCACGGTCGACGAGATGCTGCACCACGTCCGGGCCGTGCGGCGCGGCGTCAAGGACGCGCTGCTCATCGCCGACATGCCTTACGGGTCGTATCAGGCTGACCCCAACGAGGCCATTCACAATGCCGCCCGTTTCGTGAAAGAAGGCGGAGCCGAAGCGGTCAAGATGGAAGGCGGTGAGAAGCGCGTGGATGTAATCCGCCGCGTGATCGATGCCGAGATTCCCGTGGCCGGGCACATCGGCCTTACGCCGCAATCGGTCAACGTGATGGGCGGATACAAGGTTCAGGGCAAGACGCTGAGCGCCATCGAGCAACTGATGCGCGATGCGGTCGCGCTCGACCGTGCCGGTGTGGCCTGCATCTACCTCGAAGGCATTCCGCGCGAAGTCGCGGCCATGATCACCGCCGAGGTCGAAACGCCCACCATCGGCATCGGCGCCGGCCCGGACTGCGATGGGCAGGTGCTCGTCTTCCACGATCTCGTCAACCTGACGTTCGGACATCCGGCGAAATTCGTTCGCCGCTACGGAGACGCCGCCGCGCTGATCACGCAGTCCTTACTCGCCTTCAAGGCCGACGTCGTTTCGCACCAGTTCCCGAACGACGCCGAGTCCTACCACCTGCCGAAAGAAACGCAGGCCGCACTTGAAACGGTACTCCTCCGCAAGCACTCCGTGCGGCGATAATGGCGGACGGAGAAAACGCTGTGCGAACTGACTTGCGAACTAATGTGCGAGATGTTGTGCAAACCGTTTCTACTTTGATCCTGCTGGGGGCTCTGGTGGCCTGCTCCAAACCGCAGCAGCCTCCCCCCGCCGAAACCCCGGCCACGAAAACGCGGCAGCCGACCGGCCTCGAGTCCATCCCCGCAGCGGATCCCTCCAAATATCCGCCGTTCAGCAATATGAGTGGTTGGAAGAATCCGTATTTGATCGTTCGCGAGAATGGGATCGGATTCCTAGATCTTTCCAACCGCGAGATCCACATACTGAAACCGGAAGAGATCCCGGCCGAGTTGGCCTCGCTTCCATCGAGTGCTTGGCCTTACGGCCGTGTGGTACTGGTCGCGCAAGCGGTTCCTAAGGATCCAACTGATCAGACGAAAGCGGATTTGCGCAAGAACCGCGCCCTGCTTCTCGGAACCCTCAAGGAATTGGACGTCCAATTCCGCGAAGCACCCTGAGCATGCGGACCTCGGGTAGAGACGGGGCTTGCCGTCTCCCGGAACGCGAGCGGAGACGTTCTACGCATAGACGCGGCAAGCTGCGTCGCTACCCAGAATGAAAATATTCTCCACCATTCCGGAAACTCGCGCTGCCTGCCGCGACGCACGTGCCAGTCGCAAACGACTCGGCCTGGTGCCGACTATGGGTGCTCTGCATGAAGGCCACCTGTCGCTGGTCCGCGCGGCAAGAGCACAATGCGATTCGGTTGCCGTTTCCATTTTTGTCAACCCCACCCAATTCGGCCCGACCGAAGATTTGTCGAAGTATCCTCGCCAGTTTGATCGCGACTGCCGGCTGCTGGAAAAAGAAGGTGTCGGGATCCTCTTCGCGCCGCCGGTCGAAGAGATCTATCCCAATTCCAACAACCGAGTCACCTGGGTTTTGGTGGAAGGCCTAAGCGAAAAACTCGACGGACGCTCCCGGCCCGGCCATTTCCGCGGTGTGACCACGATTGTTGCCAAGCTGTTTCACATCCTCGAGCCCGACACCGCATTCTTTGGCCAGAAAGACGCCGCGCAGCTGGCCGTGATCCGCCGCATGGTGCAGGACCTGAACTTTCCCGTGGAAATTGTGGCCTGCGCTATCGTGCGCGAATCCGATGGCCTGGCCATGAGTTCGCGCAACGCATACCTGAATCGAGAAGAGCGCGTCCGTGCGCTCGTGCTGCAACGGTCGTTGGAGAAAGTTCGGCGGCAGTTTCTGGCCGGAGAAAGAAGTTCCGCCAAGCTGATCGCAGCCGCCAAGGAAGTCTTCTCTAGCGAGCCGGAAGTCCGTTTGGATTATTTCGAGGTCGTCGATCCGGATACGCTTGATCCGGTCGAACAGGTTTCGCAAAAGACGCTGGTCGCCGTCGCCGCCTACGTTGGCGCCACACGCCTGATCGACAATCTTGTGCTGGATGGGGTCAGCGCCCAGAAACAAATGGATTCCCCGCGATGAAGTAGCGCAACGGCTGCTCGGCTGACTTCACGATCCCGATGCGCGGGGTGACCGTTACTCGGCGCACATGATAGCCGTCATCGACAATGCGGAGGTCGGAGCGCGCGCTCACCAGGCTCTTTCCGTTATCTCGCTCGCGTGTGATCCCTAGGGCTTCAGACATGCGTCCGGGGCCGGAAGAAATCTTCTTGAGCAAAGAAATTCTCTTGAGTTCAGCTTCTTTCGCCAGCTCGATTCCTCGCGCCTGCACCATCTGCTCGATGCCCGCGACCGGCTTCAGGGCGCGAAACAGCACGCCGCCGGGGACTCCGTCGGGCAGGCAGGAGACGTTCAGGCAGTAGTGATTGCCATAGATGAAATACACGTAGGCGTGGCCAGGAGGACCAAAGAGAACGGAATTTCGCGCCGTTCGGCCCGCCGCCGAGTGTGCCGCTGCATCGCCCTGGCCGAGATACGCCTCGGTTTCAACAATTCGTCCCGCCAGAACTCCGCGAGGAGTCTTGCGGACCAGCAACTTCCCCAGCAACGCCCGCGCCACCCGGCGCGGATCGCGATTGAAAAACTCCGCTGTCAGCAAAGTAACGCGGCCGAGGGAAGTCACGGCAAATTCACCAGATTTTGTCCTGAAGAGTCTCCCTGATGCACTGTCTCAGGCCGCGCCCTTCAGATACGCCAGCACTTCGTCCGCGTGGCCTTCGGCTTTTACGTTATTGAAGATGTGCTTGATCTTGCCCTCGGGACCAATCACGAAAGTCGTCCGCGCGATCCCTTTCACTTTCTTGCCGTACATTTGCCGCTCTTTGACCACGCCGAACAGATTCGCGATTTTCTTCTCCGCATCGGCCAGCAGCGGAAAAGGCAAACTGAACTTGTCCTGAAACTTTTTCTGCGCGGAGGACGTGTCCGCTGAAATCCCGAGCAGCACCACGCCTGTTTTCCTGATTTCCGAGTAGGTATCGCGAAAGCCGCACGCCTCCTTGGTGCACCCTGGAGTATCGGCTTTGGGATAGAAATAAAGCACGACGGTCTTGCCGCGAAAGTCTTTTAAGGCAACCTCTTTGCCGTTCTCGTCCGTCGTACTGAAGTCTGGGGATTTATCATTAACTTCCATATGGAATTTTCTCCTCGCCGGCCACGGTTACATGGCAAGTTATATCGCAACGGGATGTTCGCCGTCATCTTGGCCGCTTCGACCTGGCTCGCGGCGCAGGGTCTGACGCCCCAGTACGGACACAAGCCAGCGTCTAACAAGGGACCGCGCGCCCTGGGACTGGTGCAGCTCGCACCGAAAGGGAAAGCCCGCTTCATTCCCATTGCCATCATGATCGATGGAAAATTCTACGACGCGGGTTCATATAAAGCGGCGCCCGTTCCCATGGCTCTTGACTTCGGGATCGTCTACGAAGGGTTCCGCAGCGGCGTGTCGCAAGGGGTCTTCACCATCACCCAGCCCGGGCAACTGAACCACGTTTGGATCGCGGAAGGCACGTGGCTTCCTGCAGGAGCGATTGACCCCAATAAACACAAGAAATACTCGGCGCCCGTGATCGCAGACGACGACAAGGATGGGCCACCCGTACTTCACCGGCGCGCCGAGAAGTCTGATTCTAACGCCGGCTCTGGTAGCAAGGACAAAGGTAAGGATCAAGACAAAGACCAGCAAAAGCCCGCGGTCACCGCGGCGCCGTCGCCGACCCCTGCACCGCCCCCCAGCACGCCGACGCCGTCAGACACGTCCAAGGCACCCGCTGCCAAGGCACCAGCACCAGCGGAGACGGCGAAAGCTCCCGCGTCTGCTTCTGAGGCGGACGAGCCGATCGCCGATCCGAATCGGCCCCGTCTGCGACGCGGGAAGCCGGACTCAACGGCACACCTTGAAGCGTTCACTACCTTCGACCCTTTGACGGACGCGACGCCGGGCGCAGCTTCTGGTACAGGGAAACTGGACTCAACGGCAAAGGACTCCCCAACACCTGCACCGCGGATCGTCATGATTCCGGCGATTTCCGATGTCGGCGGGCCCGATCCTCGTCCCTACACCTTTGATGTGAAGACGGCGGAAGAAGCCGTCTATCGCAACAAGATGCTTGATCTGGCCACGACTCAGCTGGGCGCTCACGCTGGCACGGCGGCAAAAGAGGGAGCGACCACGAGCAGGAAGGCATCCGCAAGCAAATCCACTGGAAAATCTGCCGCTAAATTGCCGAAGCCTGCCTTCGACGATGTGAGCTTGCGCATTTTTGATCTTTCCAATTCGAATGAGCCGGTGCTGGTGCTCTCGGCGAAGACGCATCCACCTGCGACCGAAAACGTGGGGGAACCCAAGGAGATCACACTGATCGCCCGCACCAACCTCGAAGGGGAGTTGCGCAAGCTGTTTTTCTCGCAGACAGATTCGCGGCATCTCGACGTGGCTCCGCGCCTGGAACTGGTCGACGCCGTCGATGCTGACGGCGATGGCCGCGGCGAATTGCTGTTCCGACGCACGTTTGACAATGGCAGTGCCTTCGCCATCTACCGCGTCACCGCCGACGGGCTTTGGCCTCTGTTTGAAGGGACTCCGTAAAAGCGGTCACTTTAGCTTTAGAGGTTCGAAGTGGGGAGATTGAATGCCGAGTTCTGCAAAGGCTTCGTCCAAGGTGCGTACGACTTTGAAGAGCGGCCGTTTCGACTCTCCCACAATCTGAAACATGCGGGATATGCCAAATCCGACCGCGGTCGGGGCAACGACCAGGCGAGGACGCTTGGCCGGATCGACCACGGCTGGTTCCTCCTTTGCCAGTGCGCGTATGAATTCGTGGGACACTGTCCATTCCGTGGCGAGTGAGTAGTCCGAAATGGCCGCGCAGGCATCGGTCGCGGCCCAATGCGCTTGCCCGGTCCGGTAAAATTCTGCCAGCGATTCATCCGTAACCCGCCCGTCAAAACGGGCCAGCAGGATTTTATTCACTGGGTCGAATTCGAATCGGTGCGCCATTGGACCACGTATTTCTTTTCGACTTCGAAAACGCACTGAATTTTACACCCGTTTTTGCCCGCTGTGCTTTGCATGAACCGCAAAAGCCCGCATTTCTACCGCCTTCAGTGGCACCCTTCGGCTTCGCTGAGAGCGGGCTCTAAAGCCGTGCCCTCGCCAAAAACGTTGCCGTGCCGTTCCCAAGAACATTGCGGGAAACCAGTTGCGACGCGGACGCCAGGAATTTCCACTTGCCAGAAGGTACTACTCTGGTTACTATGCACGCATCTTTATCTTCGTAATGAGTCCTGGTATTGAGTTAGTCGCGTATCTATGAACATCGGCGAGACCATCCGCAATTTCCGGCTTCAACGAAACATGTCCCAGGGCGATATCGAAAAACGCACTGGCCTGTTGCGCTGCTACCTGTCGCGCGTCGAAAACGGCCATACCATCCCTTCGCTGGACACTCTCGCCAAGATCGCTGGGGCAATGGATTTGGCCTTGTCGCAATTCTTTGCAGAAGGCAGTAGCAACGGCCATAAGGGATTGCCGCAGCTCTCCGATGATGAAGTCCGCTTCCTGAGCCAGATGCGCCGCTATTCGGCCAATCTGAACGACAGCGATCGGAAACTGGTACTGGCGATGGTGAAGAAAATGGCGTCGAGCACAAAATAAACCAGCCATCAGCCTTCAGCTATCAGCCATCAGTCAACCCCCCCGGTTTTGGCCACACGAGCAGTCCGTCGTTCTTGCTAAGTCGTTCTTGCCAAGATGACCCCTTCGACGCCGCGTTCGGGCGACCCGGTGTCGCTGACGGCTGACGGCTGACGGCTGGTTTTAAGGTACTTTCGTACCATCTCCATCGTGTCCTGCGGGAACCTCGCCAGCCCCATGCTTTAACCGCTAAGCTGTTGGCTGGGGGATCGTTGTGACCACTGAGGAAGAACTGGATCTGCTCGAGCAGCAGCTTCGGCGGCTGAAGATCGAGTACGAGATGTTCTTCAACAATCCAGCCAAACGGCCTCCCGCCGACGTCGAATGGAAGGTTCTCTCGTTACTTCGCAAGTTCAGCGATAGTCCGCGGTTGAGTTTTTCGCAGCGCTTTAAGTACAACGCGATGGCGCAGCGCTACGCGATTCAAAGTGACCTGTGGCGCAAGAAAATGCGGATTCGCGAAGAGGGCTACCGGCGGCCGCAGGATGCACTCCTGTCGGTGCAGGGTGTGCGCGTCCCCGAAGAGCGCGAAACGAAACATCATCAGGCGTATGGCCTTAGCCACCACGGCCAAGGCACGGTCGCGCCGGGCAGTGATCCGGGGAATGACCAGCCTTTTTCCGTGCAGTGCTCCGGCGCGGCGGCCGAGCGCGAGCAAGTTGAATCCCTCTACAAGGCACTGACTGAGGCGAAGCAAAAGTCGGGAGAGAAGGTTTCTGGCAACCTCGATTCCTTCGCGGCGTTCGTCAAGAAAAAAACCAGCGAGCTTCGCAAGCAGCACGGCTGCGATACGGTGGTCTACTCGGTCGAGACGCAGGGTGGACAAGTGAAGCTTAAGGCCAAGGCGAAAACCTAGTACCCGGTACCAGCTGCCACCAACTGCTAGAATCTTTCTTCTTTAATTTCTCGTTCGCTCCCGAGGCCTTCATGTCCAAAATCCAACGCGCCATTCTTAGCGTCACCGACAAATCCGGATTGGTAGATTTCGCCCACAAACTCGTCGCTTTCGGCGTGGAGCTGGTTTCGACCGGAGGCACGGCCAAGCAGTTGCGGGACTCCGGCATCCCCGTGAAAGACATTTCCGACCTGACCGGGTTCCCCGAAATGCTGGATGGGCGGGTCAAGACGCTGCATCCGAAGGTGCATGGAGGCATCCTGTATCGCCGTGAAGACGGCGGCCATCGCGCGGCGGTTGCCGAGCATGGCATTG
>DATFZT010000076.1:0-25869 GCA_035314185.1 Terriglobales bacterium | reverse complement strand
AGGAACGACGAGTAATAGCGGATGTTGTCCTCGACCACCAGCAGCACCGGCACGCCGATGGCCCGCGTGTCGTGCTGGACGTTGCGTTTATCCTCGATGTACTTGACGATCGCGATCAGGATGCGGGCATTGCCTTGCCATAGAAAAATGCGTTCGATGTCGGTGACTGGATTCCGCGCTACGAAATTCTTGATCTCGCGATAGTCATACGCCAGCACCACGACGGGAACATCCAGCCCGGCCTGCTTCACCTGGCCCGCCAACTGCGCCGCGTCCATGTCGCCCACCGCGAGATTGGTGACGATCAGATTGAATTGCGGCTGCGAGCTGACCAGTTCAAGCGCTTCCGCGCAACTGGAAACATGCGTAATCCCTGGGATCTGCCGGAGATTGAGCTCAAGCGATTCGTCGATCAGCAACTCGTTGAGCCGTCCATCTTCGCGGAGAATGAAGGAATCGTAGAGACTGGAGACGAGAAGAATGTTCTGCACCTTGAACGGCATCAGGTTTTCGAAGCCTTCAAAGCGCTCTTCGGCGTCGAGGATGGGCTCGGCGATGCGGCGGACAGCCATGGGGATATCCTAATCCAGGTTGCTTACCGCGGGAGAATGTGGCATCGGTCTCAACCTTGCTCTCAACTCCGCACGAGCGCATGTCGGGCAGATTCATGCAGAAAATGTGTTAGATTGAAATTGGTGGGGCGCGTAGCTCAGGTGGTAGAGCAACGCCCTTTTAAGGCGTGGGTCGCAGGTTCGAATCCTGCCGCGCTCACCAAGACAAACCTTATAAAACGGCCCTCCGCGAGAGGGCCCAATTATTTTGCACATTCTTGCACGGGCGGTCTGAAACTTGCCCAATCTCCGCGCGTTAGGTACTCTGGCTTGGTTTCACCACCCATGTGTCGATCCTGTTTCTGGCAGGCAAAACTAGCTCTGGTATATTGCGTGCTTCTAGCCGCGCCCTTCGGCCAGGCGCGCGAGAAGCGGTTGCCCGCGGTGCGCTGGACTGCGGGTGCGCCCGGTTGCACATTCGAACGTACCGATGACGGACGCTACCGCTGGACGATGACGGGAAATGACCTCACCGTCACGCTCCTCGTGGATTCGCAGGAACTCACCAAGAGCCGCCGCCGCTTCTATCACCTTCTCGCCGCGTACGTAAGCGTGACCTACACCGGCCAGAACAAATTTGAATTTCCGGCGGACGTGCGCATCGACTTCGTTCGTCATCACGACGTTCTTGAAGGCTACGAAGATCCCGCGGGACTCTCCAATAAATTGCAGAACGACATCGATACGCAGGTCTTCGAAACCGAACGCCAGATCAAGAAGGACCCCAAAATCACCGAAGAAAAAACGGCTCTCTTGCGCGAATACGAAAAGGAAGCTGCCGAGTTCATTGAATTCATCAGCACGCAGAGCCTCGATCCCAACACGGTGATACTGAGCCCTGGTAATCCAGAAGCCCACGGTTGGGTCTTCTTCTCCACCAGGAACAAGTGGATCGGCCCGTGGAAACCGCGGGAGGATTTTATTTTCGGCGTCTGGATGAAAGACAAGATCTGGCAATTCCCCGTCTCGCTGCCACCAGTGGAGGGCGACCTGATCCTGCGGAAGCCGCCCGAGTAGGAAACTCGGTGTCGGACAGCCGCCGCCGTCGTCGTCCTTGTGTTACAGTTTCGTGCTTATGGAGAGCGCCCCGAAAGCAGCGCCAGACAAGCAACCCGGAGCAGCGTTCTATTGCCCGGTTTGCGCCGTCGAGGTCAGCGATCCACTGACCTGCGGCGATTGCTCGGCCGTCATCTGCCGCCGATGCGGAACGCCGCTGGAATCTTCCGACGAATTGGGCATGGGATGAAGCGGTCGATGGTCGATGGTCGTTAGTCGTTGGCAACACCCGGAGGCATCGACCTTTGGCGAACGGCAGATTGCAAACGACCAGCGACCATCGACCATCGACTTGATCCGCCGATGAAGAGCTAATGAATATTTAATGAACCCCACCCCCGCATCCCAGGCTCCCGAGACCGAAACGTCCAGTCAACAGCCGAGTCTCGTCCGTGGCCTCAGTTTGCTCGACTCGGTGCTCCTGCTGGTAAGCGGCATTATCGGCTCTTCTATTTTTCTTACCGCCAAAGATATTGCCGGACCGTTGCCCAATCCGACGTTATTTTTTCTGGTGTGGGTCCTCGGTGGAGTGATTTCACTCTGCGCCTGTGTCGCGTTCGCCGAGCTCGGCTCCATGTTCCCAGACTCCGGTGGACAGTACATTTATCTCCGCGAAGCCTATGGCGACCTGGTTGCCTTTCTCTACGGCTGGATGTTGTTCGCGGTCGCGAATGGCGGCACCATCGCCGCCCTCTCCGTCGCTTCGGCAGCCTATATGGGGAACATCGTTCCTGCCATTTCGCAGGAGCATGTGATTTTCTCGCTGCTCGGCATGCCGTTTACGCGCGCGCATGCCGTCGGGTTGCTGCTCATCGCCGTCCTTACTTATGTCAACGTTGTCGGATTGCGCTGGGGCGCGCTTCTGCAGAATGTCTCCACCTGGACCAAGTTCACCGCCATGGCAGCATTCGTTGTCCTGGGATTCGCCATCGGCAAAGGACATTGGTCGAATTTCAGCTCGCAGGCGCCCGGTGGTTTACACCAAGGTCTAACTATGGGGTTGAGTCCCGCGCAGTTAGTCTCCGCTCTCGGCGTCGGCCTGATCGCCGTCTTCTGGGCCTATGACGGCTGGGTCTACATCACATGGGTCGCCGGCGAAGTCAAAGAACCGCGACGCAATGTTCCGCTGGCCATGGTTCTAGGCGTGCTCGCGGTGGGCGCAATTTATCTGGCCATGAACATGACCTACGTTTACGCCATGCCGCTGAATGAGGTCGCAAAGCACGAAACCATCGCGCACGCTGCCGCGGCAAAGCTTTTCTCGCCCGCCGCTGCAGTCTGGCTGTCGGCGATGATCGCGATTTCTTGTTTTAGCGCGGCCGCGACCTGCACCCTATCGGGCGCGCGCGTCTACCTCGCCATGGCGCAGGACGGCGTGTTCTTCCGCCGCATGGCTGTCATCCATCCCAAGTGGCGCACGCCCGCCTTTAGCCTGATCGGCCAGGGCATCTGGGCCGCGGTGCTCACCATGAGCGGAGGCTACAACTGGCTTTACACCTACGTCATCTTCGGCATGATGCTCTCCTACACGCTGACCGTCATCGGCTTGTTCGTGCTGCGCTGGAAAAAGCCCGACATTCCACGTCCCTATCGCTGCACCGGATACCCATGGCTGCCCGCGATCTACATTTTGGTCGCGGTCGTCTGGATCGTTAACACCGTCATCCACCGGCCGACCGAGGCGCTCGGGAGCGCTGCGATTGTGCTGGTCGGCGTGCCGTGGTACTTGTACTGGAAGCGCCAGAGCCGTGCTAATTCCGCATAGGTATCGGCACATATTCCATATCTTCTCCCACGGATAATTCGGCCCGACCGCTTGACAAGTTCGCGGAACGGGCACAAACTTTCAGACGCTTTTGCTTCGGCACCCGCCGAATCCAGCCCGGGGAAAGGGTTTCACCCTAATTATTGAGGAGGATTCCATGTCGAATCTCACCAGCCGCACTCTCTTGTCCGCCCGTACCGCCATTCTGATTGCTGTGTTCTTTGTTGTGCTCTGCGGAAGCGCAGCCGCACAGCAGCACATCACTGGCACCTTGGGGGATGGCGCCACCTATGTGATCGACGTTCCGCCGATCTGGAACGGCACTCTGCTTCTTTACAGTCATGGCTACGTCGTGCCCGGATCGTCAAATCCCGCGCTCGACGTGGGCGATCCGCTCACGGGCAGCTATATGCTGGCGGCGGGTTACGCGCTGGCGGGTTCATCTTACGCGACCACCGGCTGGGCAGTTCAGCAGGCGATCCCGGATCAGATTGCAACCCTTGATGCTTTTGAAACCGCCGTTGGAACTCCAATCAACACCATCGCCTGGGGCCACTCTCTCGGTGGCATGATTACCGCCGGATTGGTGCAGGAATACCCGAGCCGCTTCAACGCGGCGCTTCCCATGTGCGGAGTGCTGAGCGGTGGCGTGGGCACCTGGAACGGGGCGCTCGATGTTGCATTCGCCTTCAACACGCTGGTGGCGGGCGGGTCTTTGCAGATCGTCGACATCACCGACCCGGATGGGAATTTGACCAACGCCGAAGACATACTCTATGTCGCTTCGACCAGTGCGCAAGGACAAGCGCGGGTGGCGTTGGCTGCGGCCCTTGGAGACTCACCCGGCTGGTTCGATCCGTTATCTCCGGAACCAGCGCGCACCGACTACGCAGACCAGATCGCTAACCAGTTTCTGTGGTTGTCTGAGGTGGATTTCCCGTTCTTCTTTGCTCTGCGTGCCGAACTGGAGGCCCGCGCCGGAGGCAATCCTTCATGGAACACGGGCGTCGATTACGGACAGCACCTGAAGCACTCGGTCAATTATGCGGAGGTGCAAGCACTGTATGCCGCGGCCGGATTGAGCCTGGACACGGACCTCGCGACACTGAAGAAAGCCCAGCGAATTAAGGCCGATCCGGGCGCCGTGGCTTACCTGAGCGAGAACATCATCTACAACGGCCAGCTGCCATTTCCGGTGCTGACGATGCACACGACCGGCGACGGACTCGTGCCGGTGGAAAACGAGCGCGCCTATCGCTACGTAGTCAACGAGGCGCACGACAGCACTATGCTCCGACAAATATTCGTGCACCGCGCCGGTCACTGTGCATTCACTCCGGCGGAAACAATTACCGCGCTCGAAACGCTTGACCTGCGTCTGACGACCGGGAAATGGAGGGACCTCACCGTTCCCGACCTGAACAATGACGCGGATCTCCTGGGCTCCGGGTACAACGTTTACATCGATGGCGATTCGTTGGTGCCCACGCCACCGGCTTTTCTGAAGTTTGAACCCTTCCCGTTCCTGAGGATATACGACGCGTTTACGAAGTAGGAACGCGGAGAAGCGCGGCAGAGGTCTCCAACAAGAAAGCGGCACGGAGCTTCTCATTCCCTCTCCGTGCCGCAGCTGTCTCCGTGGTGAAAGAATCTCTACACCGGCACAGCCGTCTTCCTTTTGGGATTAAAGAACGGCAGCGACACCACCGTCGCCGTCGTCTTCATCCGCTGCGCTTCGATGGTCAACTCCATTTGCAGCTTGGTGCCGGGCTTCGAATATTCGGTGCCCACGCTGGCCAGCGCAATCAACTTCTTCAGCAGCGGCGAGAACGCCGTCGTCGTGGCCTTGCCCACGTGCTTGTCGCCAGAATAGACAGGCACCGCAACACGTGATGCCTGGCTGGGCGCTGCCGGAGAGAGTCCGAACTTGTCGAACTGCTCCTCCACTTCCACCCAATCGATTTCCAGTCCAACTAACTGCCGTGCCACGCCCTGCTTGTTGTCTTGCGCCAGCGCACGCTTGCCGATGAAGTTCTCTTTATCCAGATGCACCATCTTCCCGAAACCCAACTCATACGGCGAAAATTTCTGTGACGGAATCAGCGCCTTCTTCGAGCTTGTGTAATCGACTTCGATCAGCAGCAGTCCGGCCTCTACGCGCGCCACATCGAGCGCCAGCATGCCGGCGGCATGAATGTCGAATTGCTTGCCTTTGTCCATCAGCGCGTCCCAAACTCTGACGGCTTCATTCCACGGCATCCAAATTTCATAGCCGAGGTCGCCCGTGTATCCGGTGCGCGAAATATCCACCGGCACGCCGGCAATCTTGCCAATCGTTTTTCGAAAGTACTTCAGATCCGTGATGTCAGCTTCTGCGACCGTCTTCAAAAGTTTCGCGGAGGCCGGCCCCTGCAGCGCCAGAGCCGCCGTTTGGTCGGAGATGTCCTCAATCTGAACGTCCATGTTCAGGCCGTTTTGCCGGAACCAGCGCAGGCTTGGATCGGCGGCCGTCCAGCGATATTTGTTTTCTTCCAGGCGCGTGATCGTACCGTCGTCGATGACCTTGCCGTCTTCATCGCACCAGCAGGCATAAATCACCTGCCCCACTGCGACTTTGTTGACGTCGCGCGTGATCATGCGGTTCACCAGTCTGGTCGCATCTTTGCCCGTCACCAAATACTTGTAGAGCGGAGAAATATCAATCAGCGCGCATGCATTGCGGATCGCGTTGTACTCATGCTCGTGGTGCACCTCATACACGCTGACCGTGTAGTATCCCGACCACTCGCGATAATTCAGGCTCTGGCAGAGGGCGAAAGTTCTCTCGTGAAACGCAGTTCCAATGGGCAAAGTCGACCTCGAAAGGTTTCCCCTGTGTGTTTCTCTCTGTGAACCCCTGTGATCCCTGTGGTTAAGAAAATCTTCACCACAGGGATCACAGGGGTTCACGGAGGGAAATTTGAAAAATCCCTGACGCCGGATTATATGCACCTCAACGCGTCCGCTGCAAGCGCCGAGATGGATTGACCGTGAGTCATCAATCATGCGCAAGCAGCGACAAACAGCTACTTTCTCGATAGAATGGCGAGTCACTTTTTCCGGACGTGAGCGGTTAACCTATGCCTTCTGTTGCGCGCGGTACGAAGTACGACGTGATCGTGGTTGGAGGAGGCCACAACGGCCTTGTCAACGCCGCCTATCTGGCGAAAGCGGGAAAGAAGGTTCTGGTGCTCGAGCGCCGCCACGTCCTCGGCGGGGCGGCTTGCACGGAGGAAGTTTTTCGCGGCTTCAAGTTTTCGGTTTGTTCTTATGTCGTCTCGCTGCTGCGGCCCGAGATCATTCGCGACCTCGATCTTCCCCGCCACGGACTTGAGATCCTGCCGCTCGACGGCACTTTCACTCCCATGCCGAACGGCGACCATTTGTGGCGCGTCAACGATCACGGCAAGACGCATCGCGAAATTGCCCGCCACTCGCGCGTTGACGCCGAAGCCTACGATGAATTTGGCAGAGCGATGCAGGCGATGTGCCGCTTCGTGAAGCCGATCCTCAGTATGATTCCGCCCGACCCGGCCACGCTGAATCCGAAAGAATTGATGAAGCTGCTCTTCATCGGCCGCCGCTTCCAGGGCATGTCGAGCGAGGACAAATACAACCAGGTTCAGCTCATGACCATGAGCGCCATCGACTTTCTCGATCAGTGGTTCGAGACTGATGTGCTCAAGGCGACGATGTCCGCGTCGGGCATTATCGGAACTTTTCTCGGCGTGCGCTCGCCCGGCACCGCTTACGTTTTGCTGCATCACTATATGGGCGAGATTGACGGTGCCTTCCGCGCCTGGGGATTCGCGCGTGGCGGCACCGGCGCCATCTCGAACGCAATCGCCGACGCAGCCCGCGAGGCCGGAGCCGAAATTCGCACCGAAGCTCCGATTGCGAAGATCCTCGTTAAGAACGACGTCAAGAACGGACGCGCTGTCGGCGTTGTGCTCGGTAACGGCGACGAGATTTACGCCGACGTAATTTCCTCCAGCGTCGATCCGCGACTCACGTTTACCAAGATGATCGAGCCCGGCAATCTGCCCGATGAATTCATGGAAGGCGTGAATCGCTATAAGTTCCGCGGGTCTTCCGGCAAAGTAAACATGGCGCTCGACGGCTTGCCCGATTTCAAGTGCATGCCGGGAGTGGGCGCGCATTTGCGCGGCGCCATGTCGATCTCGCCCAGCGTCGAGTACATGGAGAAAGCTTACGACGAAGCGAAATACGGGCACTGGTCATCGCACCCCTACATCGACATGGTGATTCCGACGCTCACCGACACGTCGCTCGCGCCGCCGGGCAAACACATTCTGTCTTGCTTCGTGCAATATGCGCCCTACAAACTGGCGCCCGGCCTGGACTGGGACACGGAAAAAGAAAAATTCGGCGACAGCGTGGTCGACACCATCGCCCAATACGCGCCGAACATCAAGAACATCATCCTGCACCGCCAGGTCGTCACCCCGCTCGACCTGGAACGCGAATGGGGATTGACTGAAGGCAACATCTTCCAAGGCGAACTTTCGCTCGAACAGTTATTTTTCCTCCGCCCGGTTGCAGGATGGGCGCAATTCCGCTCGCCCATCAAGAACCTTTATATGTGCGGATCGGCCACGCACCCCGGCGGCGGCATCATGGGCGCGCCCGGACGTCTGGCGGCGCTCGAGATTCTGAAAGACGGAGCGGCCTGATGTCCTCAGAAAGACCTATGGCCGAAACGCGCGATGTCGTCATCGTCGGTGGCGGACACAACGGTCTGGTCACTGCCTTCTATCTCGCCAAAGCCGGCTTCAAACCGCTGCTGCTCGAACGCCGCGCCCAGGTGGGCGGCGCAGCCATTACCGAAGAATTTCATCCCGGCTTCCGTTGCTCCACGCTCGCGCACAACACCGGACCACTCCGCGCCGACATCGTGCGCGACATGCAGTTGGAGAGACACGGCCTCAAGCTGACGACTCCCGATGTGAGCACCGTTTCGCTGCTGCCCGACGGGCGCGCGCTCGTGCTGTACTCCGACGCAAGAAAAGCGGCGCAGCAAATCGCACTCTGGTCGCAGAAAGACGCTGCCTCCTATGCGGACTTCGGCGCGGCCCTGGGAAAGATTGGCAAGGTCATCGGCGAAGCCCTCCTACTAACTCCGCCGAACATTGACAACCCCAACAGCGGCGATCTCTGGGGAATGTTGAAGACGGGGCGGTCGATAAGAAATCTCGGCAAGAAAGACTTGTATCGAGTGCTGCGCTGGGGACCGATGGCCGTGGCCGATCTGGTCGCTGAATTCTTTGACACCGAGCCGCTGCGCGCCACCATCGCCGCCCGCGGCATCTTCGGAACATTTCTGGGACCGTGGTCGGCGGGCAGCGCCCTCGTGTTGCTGTTGCGCGCCGCTGCCGAACCATCTCCAAATCCGTCTCCCGCCGGAAGGATTCAGTTCCCTGCCGGTGGTGTGGGGGCCATCACTCTGGCCATGGCTGCAGCGGCGAAACAGGCGGGCGCGGAGATTCGCACCGGCGCCGACATCGCCGAGGTTCGCATCAAAGACGGCGTCGCCACTGGAGTCGTGCTCACCTCTGGCGAAGAAATTTCCGCACGCGCCGTGGTTTCGAACGCCGACCCCAAGCGTACTCTCATGCGCTTGGTCGATCCCGCGCACCTCAGCCCGGACTTCGTTCAGAAAATCAAGAATTACCGCTCCATGGGGACGGTCGCAAAAATCAACCTCGCGCTCTCCGCGCTCCCGGAATTCACCGCGCTTAAGGCTGGTTCACAGTCAAACAGTAACGGCGACTTGCTTCGCGGCCGCATCCAAATCAGTCCCGAGATTGACTACCTCGAGCGCGCCTTCGACGAATCAAAGTACGGCAACTTCTCGCGTCACCCGTACATTGAAATTACGTTTCCGTCTCTTTCCGATCCGTCGCTCGCCCCGGTTGGCGAGCACGTGATGTCCATCTACATGCAGTACGCTCCGTACAAGTTGAAAAATAGCGACTGGGAGAGCCAGCGCATCGCACTCGGCGAAACCGTGGTGAAGACGATTGCGCAGTACGCACCGGATCTGCCGCAGACCATCCTGCGCCACCAGATCATTACGCCCAAAGATCTCGAGGAAACTTACGGTCTCACCGGAGGCCACATCTTCCACGGTGAGCTCGCGCTCGATCAGTTCTTCACCATGCGTCCGCTGCTGGACTGGGCTCGCTATCAAACGCCGATCGAGCGCCTGTATCTGTGCGGCAGCGGAACGCATCCCGGCACCGGGCTCACCGGCGGCTCCGGCGCCAACGCCGCCCGCGAGATTGCGAAGGCACTGAAGAAGTAGTTCATGTTTCCCTCGGTGTACCCCTGTGCACCTCTGTGTCCTCTGTGGTAAAGAAGTTCTTGAACCACAGGGGACACAGAGGTACACAGGGGACAATGACCTTTATGCAAACTTCCGCCATCCTTCTCGTCTCCTGCCCCGACCGCAAAGGAGTCGTCGCCTCGATTGCCGACTTCATCTTTCGCCACAACGGCAACATCCTGTTCGCCGACGAGCATGGAGACGAGGAATCCAATCTCTTTCTGACGCGAGTCGAGTTCGATCCCGCCGATTTTGATTTTGCCCTTGCTGAGTTTTCCGAGCGCTTCGCTCCCGTCGCCCGCGACTTTCAGATGGACTGGCGGCTCGCCCATTCTACCGACCGCCCACGTGTAGCCGTTTTCGTTTCGAAGTATGACCATTGCTTACAGGATCTGCTCTACCGCCACCAGAGCGGCGAACTCCACTGCGAGATCCCGTTTATTATTTCCAACCATCCCGACAATCAGCGCATCGCCGACTTCTACCGCGTCCCCTACTTCGTCGTGCCGGTCACAAAAGAAAACAAGCAGGAAGCAGAACAGAAACAAATCGCGCTCGTCCGCGAACACAAATGCAGTCTCGTCGTCCTCGCGCGCTACATGCAGGTACTCTCGAACGAGTTCATTGCCACGCTGGGCTCGCAGAACGTCATCAACATTCACCACTCTTTCCTGCCGGCGTTCGTTGGTTCCAAGCCCTACCACCAGGCGTTTCAACGAGGCGTCAAGCTGATCGGCGCCACCGCCCACTACGTTACCAAAGTGCTCGACGATGGCCCCATCATCGAGCAGGACACCGTCCGCATTTACCACCGCGACACCATCGACGATCTGATCCAGAAAGGTCGCGACATCGAAAAAATCGTCCTGTCGCGCGCCGTCCGCTGGCACGTTGAGAACCGCATCCTGCTGTATGGAAATAAGGCCGTGGTGTTTCAATAGGACGGCAATAGTACAGCTCAAAAAGCGCCGCCCGCCTGATCCAGTCGCTCCCGAGAGCTTCATTCACGTACCACAGTACCGACAACCGGGCGCAGGGTAACAGTGCAGTCACTTCCGTAACCCGGTAACCGATTGCGCTGCCACTCCCTTTCGGTTTAACTAAAGGACGGTACCCATTTGAAAACACTACCCCGCGATCTCGAAGGAGCAGACTTTGGTTGAGGATCCCAAATGGGAACTCGCGTTGCTGGCCACCGTGCAGAGCTTCTATCAGCGGCTGCTCAGTGACCAGCTCGGCGGAAAACTGCCCGCGCCAAGCGAACTCGCCCCTGACGTTATCAGTCATGCCGACGACGTGCGCTCCACTCTCGATCAGATGCAGCTCTGGATCCAGCTTCTCGACATGGCCATCACTCCCGCCATGCTACGGCTTGGAGTGCAGTCCGATCTCGACCCCGAGGTCGCCGAGGCGCTGCTGCGCTACTTTGCGCGCCACCGCGACGATTCCGGCGCCAATCGCGACAAGACCGATCTGGTCGCGACTTTTCTGTTTCGTCATCCTCGCGTGCCCGGACAGTGGGAGCAACGTGGCTACGGCCTCGATGGATCGATTCCTCTATCTCCGTTTGAAATCGCGCTGCTTGAAATTCTGTCCGAGTCCGATGTACCCACACTCCCGGAAAGTCATGTGCAATTGCTGCGCGAATTCGGTCCCTTGCTCGATCAGGCAAATCGCTTCCAGGACTTCAGTACGCTCATGGACTCCGGCATTATTCCGCGGGTACGGGAATTAAAAGCCTCGCTGGGCGAATCGATTTATCACCCCGGAGTGCTGGCCACGCTCGCGCCTTACAACGCCGCGTTCGGCGATCGTTTCCATTCGTTGTTCGACGCCGCCACAAAAGAAATTAAGGATTTCGCCAACCGCCTGGAAGAACTCGGCGGCAGCATCCTGAGCACGGTCGACGGCGTTGAGGTCACGGTCGAGGACGTCGCCGCGCTGAACCAGGAAGCTTTGCTGAAGATTGATTACAGCTCAGCCCTGGACAAATTCCGTCGCGTCTCACGGCTGAAAAAAGAGTTGGAGCGCAGGCCGCCGATCCGGCGCGCCACCAACCAAACCCCGGCCGCTCACGTGGCCCCGGGCGGTGCAGCGGCGGCTCCTGCTCCCGCGCTCGTTCCCAAGTATTCTCCCGCAGCCATCACGCCGCAGGCTCTCTCCGCCGAAGAAGCCAAGTTGCGCAGAGTGGAAGAATCGATTCGTGTCTTCGTGCGCGTCGCCGATCCAAAATTCCGCCAGATCGTGCCCATGCGCTATTTCAACCTGATGCTCAGTAACGCCGAGATTGAGGCTTACACCGCCGACTACCTCGAACAAACGGGTCCGCGGGCGGATGCTGCCCGCATGCTGCTCCGCCTCGTCGCCGTAACCGCGCGCATCACGACTGAGGTGGAGGAGTTGAAGCGCTCGCAGAATTCGCGCTCCGTTTGGAAGCTGCACGCCGATTCCCTGGTAGTCCTCGTCGACCTCGCCAAACACCTCGCCGAAGCCGTAGACCGGCTCGCCTTGACCGTCGGCCAGCAGGCGGAAACGCAGGCCAACAGTGAGCCTCTCCGCAACTCACTCGAGAAGCTGCGCGAGCGCACTACCGAAGCTGCCAAGCTCATCGCCGCGGCGTAACCACAAAATAAAAAGGGACGGGCTATTCGCCCATCCCTCATTCTTCTGTATTCAAGCCGCAGCTAACGCCTAGTGAATATCGAACTGCTCCTGGTGCAGCGCCGGATCCGACTTCACGATAATTGTCTTTTTGGTGAGCTCTTCCATTTCATTCAGCAGACGCGCGTTGTCCGCCTTCAGCGCTTTCGCAACCTCCGGATTCACTCGCAACATCACGTCGCTGTGTTCCAGATGCTTCGAGATCTTCCGCATCTCGACATACACCTCGTTGCAGATGGTATTCACCGCTTTCACGAAGCCCGTGGCCTGGCAATACGGGCACGGCGATCCGATCGTCCGTTCCAGTGATTGCTTCACCCGTTTGCGGGTAATCGCCACCAGACCGAAATCATTGAACTGCAGCACCTTTGACGGCGCCCGATCGAGGCGCAACGCCTCTTCCAGCGCCTGCATCACTTTCTGCCGGTTGCGCCGCTCGTCCATGTCGATGAAGTCGATGATGATGATGCCGCCCAGATCGCGCAGCCGTACCTGCCGCACGATTTCCTTGATCGCATCCACGTTCGTCTTCACGATCGTGTCTTCCAGGCGGGCGGTTTTGCCGACGTACTTGCCGGTGTTCACGTCGATCGCGACCAGCGCTTCCGTCTGATTGATCACGATGTAGCCACCGCTCTTCAGCCAGACTTTCGACTTCAGCGCCTTGTTGATTTCCTCATTCAACCCGAACTGATCGTAGAGCGGCGTCTCCTTCGTGTAGAGCTTAACGCGCTTGACCAGAGCCGGCTGGAAGCGATTGGCGAAGCGCACAATGCGCTCGTACTCCTGCTCCGTGTCGACCCAGATGACGGAAAAGTCCGAGCTCACCTGGTCGCGCAGCACCCGCTCCACGACGTTCAGGTCGTGATAGATCAGCGCGGGCGCCTTGCTGCTCTCAGAGCGCGTCTTGATCTCGTTCCACAGATTTTTCAGAAAGCGAATATCGGCTCGCAGCTCCTCGTCGGTCGCGCCTGCCGCCGCGGTACGCACAATGAACCCACCGCCGCCGTTTTCCCGCTCGCTCTGGATGATTCGCTTCAGCCGCTGGCGCTCTTCTTCCGAGGCGATCTTGCGCGACACGCCCGTGTGGTTCACCGTCGGCATGAAGACCAGGAAGCGACCGGGCAGCGCAATGTGGCTGGTAATGCGAGCGCCCTTTTTTGCGATTGGCTCTTTCGCAATCTGGATCAGAACTTCCTGCCCTTCCTTGAGCAGTTCGCTGATCTGCGGCACCACCGTGTTCTCGCGGCTGCGGAAGCGCCGTCCACCGCGCCGTCCCCGCCCTCGATCGGAACCGCGCTCCGGGCCGCGACGCTGCGTCCGCTGCAATAACCTCGCCTCGGGTACCGGACCACGAACTTCAGCGCTCGCATCCACGGCGCCGTCGCCAATCGCCTCGGCCTCCAGCAGCGCCTCAGCTTCCGCTTGTGCCTCTTCGAGTTCCAGCTCTTCCGCTTCTCGCTCTTCGGCTTCCAGTACGGCTTCGGGAACCGCCTCGCCGTTCGCTGCTGGCTCGCTACTGGCTGCCAGGCCGGGAGCAACCTCTCCAACTCCGGATGCCGACAACTCGCCACCGGCCGCTCGCGTCTCTTCTTCCAGTTCTTCAAAGCCCGCGTCGTCTCCCGGTTCTTCTCCGTAGGCCTTGAGGTCGGCTTCTTCTTCCTCGATCTCCTGTTCCTCCACCGCGTGTCCAATATCGGGCGTAAGATGCGGAGCTGCTCCGACCAGTTCGCTCGTGGCGTCGTGGACCGTCGCCTCTTGGACCGTAGTTTCCGGCGCCGAGTAAGTCTCCGCATCCGTTCGCACCTCGCTCCCAGCTTCCGCTATTTCCGGCGCGGCGCTGGCCACCGTCCCGCGCACTTCCTCTTCTTCATAAACTTCCTCTTCCGTCACATGCTCATGCTGCTCGTGAAGCGGCTCGGCAACTTTCGCCGCGAAGATCGGCTCGTCTTCGGGGAAGTTTGCAATGATCGATGCCGGTGCCGGCCGTTCCGCGGCCGCACCTTCCGCTGAACTCTCCACCGACAAAGCCGGGCTTTGATTCACACTCTGATTCAGACTCTGACCCTGTCGTTGATACTTCGAGATCGATTCGCCGGGAAGCACGATGGGTTGGTATCCCGGGGGCGGTCCGTAATCGTAGTCTCGGCCAGTGCGCGCGGTCGGCGCCGGTCGCTGGAATCGCGAGTCCGATCCGCTGCGTCCCGGACGGTCGCCACGGTTAAAGCGTTCGCTCCGTGGTTCGTTGCGAAGTTCGTTGCGAGGTTCGTTGCGAGGTTCGCCGCTGGTCTCACTGCGTTCTTCGCTGCGAATTTCGCCGCGGTCCGTACTCGGCCCGCGCCCGCCCCGGTCTCCGGTTTCTCCGCGACGCCCGCGACGACGGCGGCGTCCGCGAAAGTCGCGGACTGTGCCCGTGCCCGTGGTGTCGCCCGGCGCTTCCGCAGAAGCCACCTCCGGCTCTTCCCCCTCGTCCGCGAGGTTGCCGGCTTCGGCAAGCTGCGCGTCACTATTACCATTAATCGCCGGACCGCCTCCAGTCGCTTCCAAACCGTTGCGCGGACGTGTCTCCCCCACCGGACGATTTGCCGGGATCGCCTCATCCAGGTCCTCGTCCTGCTGTTCCAGATCCATGAAGTCGGAGACGTAGAGAAACGCGTCGCGTTCCAACCCGATATCCACAAAAGCCGACTGCATGCCTGGCAGCACGCGCGTCACTCGGCCCTTATAAATCGAGCCTGCTAAGGTGTATTCGTTTTCTCGTTCCAGGTAAATTTCGGCTAGCTGATCGTCTTCCGTGATCCCCACTTTGGTTTCGTGGGGGGTGGTCGATACATACAATTCCTTGTTCATTTCTACTCCGGTCTTTCTTCACCGGACCAGAAGCGCAAGGCGGACCAGGAGATCGATAGCGTTCAGCGCCGCTCCGGGTAGGAACGGGCGCGGTCAACAGGAGGAAGTACTTCTTCCCGGGACCCGCACTGCAGTGAATTGTTCTTACTCGTCTGCACTGATCGCGTTAAGCCTTCCGTCAGGTCTGTGACCACTCTCTCGCATTCCGCTGAGGGGGCCGTTCCCCGCCTGACTGGCTTCAATCCTGTCCGGCTTTGACTTCTGCCGGCATTCTGCCCTCCTTTTTCGCGAGGGCCTTCGTAATCTTGTTTCCGTACTGAATCTTGTTTCGTCGCGCCGTTCTCGTTTTTGACCAGTCCCGTTGAAAAGACCAGTTGAAAAGGGCGCCCCAACTTCCTCCGACCGTCTCAGTTCACGAAGCGGCGCATCCTGACGTTCATTACCATCCCCAGCGCCAAAAACATGAAAAGAACGGAAGACCCACCGTAACTCATAAGCGGTAGAGGAATTCCCGTGACTGGCATAAAGCCAACCACCATGCCGACATTGACCAGGATGTGAAAACTAAGCACAGCCACCACACCCATCACCAGAAATGCTCCGGCGCGGTCGGGCGCCGTTTGTGCATTCTGAGTCAACCGCATCAGCACTATAAAGTATAACAGCAGAACCGCCAGAGCTCCTACAAACCCGTGTTCCTCGGCGAACGCGGCAAAAATGAAGTCGGTCTGTGGCACCGGCAGAAACGCCAGATGCGTCTGCGATCCCTGACTGCTGCCAAAGATCCCGCCCGACCCCACGGCAATCAGCGACTGATTTACCTGATATCCGGAGCCCTGCCGATCGGCATCTGGATTCATGAAACTCGTCAACCGCTCCTTCTGATACGACTTCAACACCTTCATCCACGCCACCGGGACCAGCAGCCCCATGATCATCACCACGATCAGCGCCTGCTTCCAGCGCAGTCCGCCCAAAAACAGACCCATGACCGCCACGGGCAGGTAGGTCAGCGCCGTTCCCAGGTCCGGTTGTGCCAACACCATCAGCATGGGAAAACCGACGATGGCTCCCGCCTTCAGGAAGTCCGCCCACGACAGCTCCCGCTCGTGCAAATCCGCAAAGTACTTCGCGACCGCCAGAATCAGGATCAACTTCACCCACTCCGACGGCTGAAAGTGCGCGCCCCACGGCATCTTGATCCAGCGCCGCGCACCCAGATACTTCTGCCCGAACAGAATCACCGCGATCAACGACGCCAGCGCCGCCACGTACATCCAGTGGATTTGTTCGAGCAGGGCTTGGTAGTTGAGCAGGCTGACCAGGAACATGGCACCCACGCCCGCCAGGATCCAGTAGATTTGCCGGATGTGGGATCCGGCAAATTTCGTGTGCTCGGTCGCACTGTGAATCTGCACCACGCCCAGCGCACAGATCACCAGCACGAAGCCCATCAGGACCCAGTCGAAATCTCGATAGGAAACGTAACGCGACATCGATTCAATGATCTAGATTAAACGACCCACCCCAGAACGCATTGGAGAGAACTCAGAGCAGGAACTCACTTGCATGAAAATCACTGGCAGGGATTCGTCGGGCACGACGGACTCACCGGGGGTTCCGAACGCGTCCATACCCAGATCGCAACTCCGCCCGCGACACCCAATCCGCCGTAGACCACGTACGGCGAACTCATGATTCCTCCACCTGCCGCCGGCGCCGCCCCGGCTGCTTTCCGGCGCTTTTTCTTCTTTTTATCGGTGTCGGCGGTGTCGTCCTTCGTGGTCTGCTGCCCCTGCGTCACGGTGGTCGTCGTTCCCTTGTCGTCCTGGACGGTTACGTCGCCTTTGTTAGCCGCGATCTGCACGCGTCCATCCACGTCGGTTACCTGAAACTCGGTCCAGGAATCGCCAGCCGGCTTTACCGTCACATCGCCGGCGCGCGCCGCCAATCCGCGTGAAGTCGTCACTCGTACCGAGCCATGCTCGAGTTCAACTGCCGAACCTTCAAATTTTACCAGGGAGTCCGCCAGCACCATGACGCTTGATCCATTCGATTGAATGCTGGCCGTCGAATCCGGCCGCGTCTGCAACATGTCTCCCGAAAACACGGCTGCCGATTTCGGCACCTCGCTCCCGTTCAACCACGCCGAGCCATTCGTGTACAACATGGCCGACGCGGTCTCTCCCGCCAGCATCATCTGCGCTGGAAACAGGACCGCCAGTAAACAGCACACGGCAGAGCGTAGCGCTGACTGTGACATTGGTTTGGATCACTCCCGCATTTCTTATTTTCCGCTATCGTAAGCTGTAAAGGGTTACAGGTCAATCCGTTTGTTCGCTTTTGTGCACTCCTGAGTCACTACGGCCGCCGAGGCTGCATGGAGGACATTCCCCCTCGGATCGCTGCAAGCAGGCTCCACAGCCGGCTTCCCCATGAGCACCTCACCATTCGCCGCTTCGACTTGCACGTCCATCCAGCGGTTCGCCGCATGATGCCCGGAAATTTTCATCTTCAGGTAATTGTCCGTCAGGGCTTCGGTGAAGTCCGCTCCGCCCGATTGCAACGTAATCGCCTCGACCACCGTCCCCACCAGCGACCTCGCAAACGCCGCTTTCCTCTTGGATGCAATCTCCCGCAACACGCGATTTCTTTCCCGCGCCACCGCGACCGGAACCTGCCCCGCTTGCTCCGCCGCCGAAGTTCCCGGGCGCGCCGAATAGGTGAAGACATGCAGATAAGTAAACGGCAACTCTTCGATCATGAGGCGTGTCTCCTCAAACTCCGCGTCCGTCTCGCCCGGAAATCCCACCATCACATCGGCGCCGATTGCCGCCGTTGGCATCGCCTTCCGAATCTTCCGAATCTTCTCCCGGTAATGCCACGGACGATACTTGCGATGCATGCGCCGCAACACCGCATCACTGCCCGACTGCATGGGCACGTGCGCATGCTTGGCGATGCGCCCAGATGCCGCCACCAACTCGATCAGTTCATCGCTCCAATCCATGGGCTCGACCGAACTGATGCGCAATTTCTCGAGAGACGTCTGTTGAAGGATGGCGCGAATCAAAGAGGCGAGTCGTTGGTCGTTAGTCGCTGGTCGTTCGCGGTTCGACTTTGGTTGCTGGCCGGAAGTCAAGGCTGTAAAAGGCTTTTGTTCGCCATCGACTAACGACCATCGACCATCGACTTCCAGATCCCGCCCCCACCGCCCCAAATTAATTCCCGAAATCACAACTTCACGATAGCCCGCCTCAACCAGCGTCCGCACCTCGGCGATGACGCGCTCCCCGGGCAGCGAACGGCTCTGCCCGCGAACATACGGGATCACGCAGAACGAGCAGCGGTTGTCGCATCCGTCCTGCACCTTCAGGTTCGGACGCGTTCGTTCATTGGCCGCTTCAAATACCGGAGCCGCCAGCAGTTCAGTATGCGCAAAAATATCCCCCACAATCACGCGGGTGGTCCGGCGCTCGAGAATCCGATCTTCAACAGCCAGCGGAAAAACTCCGTCTTGTTCTTGCTCTTGGGTGGCACAACCTTGTTCTTGCTTTTGGGTGGCGAAGCGCTTCAGCGCTGCGATAACTGGCTCCTTTCCGGTGCCGGTTTTAGCTGCTGAGGGTGACTGCGGCCCGGAAGAAAGCTGTGCCAGTGAAACAAACCCCGCCGCGGAAGAAGTGGCAATCTCCGCCGCCTGGTGCTTGTGCGAATTGCCAACCACCCAGGTCACACCCGGCAGCGCTGCCAGTTCCTCCGGCGCGCGCTGCGCGTAGCATCCGGTCACCAGAATGCGGCAATCCGGATTCACTCGTTGCAGCCGCCGTATCGATGCGCGCGCATCTTTATCCGCACCCTCGGTTACTGTGCACGTATTCAGCACAACAATTTCCGCGTCGCGAGCTGCCGCGGCGCGATCCAGTCCACGCTCCAGAAATTGCCGTTCCAGCGCCGCCCCGTCCGCTTGCGTTGCGCGACAGCCAAAATTCTCTATGTAGAAGCGAGCCACGCTCCTATACTAAACGAGTCGATGCTGCGACTGAAGCTCCCGGTGGCCGCTAGATTCGACGGCAGCGTCCTTACCGAAGATCGCTCTGAGCTGATGCCGCCGAGCACTGCATCTCCAGTTCCCCCGTACGAGGTGCACCATGAAACGTTGCATTCTTCTTGTCGACGACGATCTCGCCGTCCTCCTGACCCTCAAAGCTGTCCTTGAACTTCACGGATTCGATGTTGAAACCGCCGGCAGTTGCGCCGAGGCTTTTGCCCGCCTGGAACGCGGCGTTTACCAGATGGTGATCAGCGACCTGCGCATGGAAACGGAAGAGGCCGGCCTCGAGGTCATCCGCCGCGCGCGCCGCCAGGCTTACGATCCAGCGACCGCCCTACTCACCGCCTATCCGCCATCCGCAGAGCATTGGAAGGGAAAACAAGGGGGCGGAAAAGATTGGAGCGTAGAAGACTCCGACTCGCTGCTCATCAAGCCACTCGGTACCGCCGACCTTCTGCGCCAGGTGGAGGCCCTGCTCATCCGCCACGCGGACAAGCAACTCCACCGGCGCAACTCCGTCTCTAAAGGCGCAAGAAGCCACGCGCCGCGCAGGATGAGATCCCGCTAGCCAAGCTTCTACCTGCGTTCAAAGAATAATCAGGCGCTCGCGACCTGCCGCCCGTGCTGAAAGCACTCGCGGCACAGCACCGGCCGTCCCTGCGTCGGCCGGAACGGAACCGTGGTCTCTTTCCCACACTGCGAACAGTTCGTCCGGGTCTCGGTCTTCGCGTAGGAGTGTCCGCGCGACGGCCCGTGTCCCTGCGACTGGCCATGTGACGAAGCCCCAAGCACCGCCACCCTCTTCCCCTTGCAGTTCTTGCAGCGTTTGGGTTCGTTCTTGAACTGTTTGTCGTGGAAGAACAACTGTTCACCCGCCGTGAACACGAAATCCGTGCCACAATCGATGCACTTTAAAATCTTGTCCTGGTATTCCATTGAAGAGGCGCTCCCAGCGCGTCCCTGCTCTCCACGGGAGACCCGAATAGGGAAGGATCCGGTTCACATCGTGGGCAGGGGATTTACATCCCCCTCATGCTGACCCCTGGATTCGGCCCGCCATACGGTGTGCACCGCATGGTTACTGATACTGATTAAGACAACTGCCGCCAAAACTCGAACGATCTTCGGTTCGAATCATCTTCGATCCGAACGATCCTCGATCTAAACGACATTCGAGTGCGAGGAACGGGCCGTCCCCAGCCGCGAACGGCCCGTCTCTCCTCAGTCCTGTTCCTTGCGTGCTTTCTTGCGGCTGCGCTTGCGAGCCAGCGCTTCTTTTACGCGCTTCCTCTCGCCGGGCTTCAGGTAAAACGAGTGACGCTTCACTTCCTTGATAATGTCCTCGGTTTGTACCTTCCGCTTGAATCGCCGCAGTGCGTTTTCGAGGGATTCACCTTCTTGAAGTCGAACTTCCGCCAACAGACAACACCCCCCACCCGTCCAAACAGGACCCGTTAGTTATGGCAAGGATTACCCTCCCAAGTCAAGGGGAATGAGCAGAAATCTTCATTCCACCTCAGAAATCCAAGCGCATCGACAGCTGCATCTGTCGCGGGGCAAACGAGTTCGTCGGCTTCATTAGACTTGTAGGTTGCTGATAATACGCCGGATAGTACTTTCCTCCCACCGATTCTGTGTACTTTATGAACTGTCCCGCCGAATTATAGTAGCCCTCGTCGTTCACCTGGAACCGCTGATTGTCTCGATTGAACAGATTGAACAAATCCGCGGTCAACTCCAGACGATACCGTCCGCCCAAATTCATCTTCCTCCCCACCTTTATATCCATGCTGGCGTAGTCCGGACCGATAAATGCATTGCGTCCATACCCCGACAGGCGGTCATTGCTCGTGCTCCCGTCCTGATTGGGGTCGCCCGACACCATCGCGTTCGCCGGGCGTCCACTGCCGAACGTCATGATCCCGGAGATCTTCCAGTGATCGAAGATCGTCGCCAGAAATTTCTGCCCTGCCGCAAATGGATTCGGCTCCTCGATCGCTGAAATCGTGAGCCGTTGCCGTTGGTCGGTCACACTCGATGCCCGCTCACTTTTCGTCGAGTACGAATTCTGCACCGTTGACGGCGCTCCCGCCACCAGCGCGTCCTGCCCGTTGTCGATGGCGTGCGCCCACGTATACGCCAACTGGAAATACGTCGCCCCCGACATCCGCTTGTGCAGCGCCACCGTCATGCCGTTATAAACGCTCGAAGCCGCACTCTCAAACTGATCGATTGCCCCCAGTTGCGATATCGGACGATCCAAAGTGTTGATGCACGGCGGATAGGGACAACTGATGCTGTAACTCGTCTGCCACGTCGCAAATGACTCCACGTTATAAAACTGATTTGGAACGATATTGCCGGTCGAGTTCAAGATCGGATAACTGTAGTAAGTCGGCGCCGGCAGATTCACATCTCGCGCCCGAATCATGTCCACTCCATGCACCCAAAGGTAAGAGACTGTCCCCTGTAGCCCGCCCGGCAGTTCCCGCTCCAAGCTGAGACTTGCCTGCTGCACGCGGGGCATCTTGAAGTCCGGCGCAAATGCGGAAATCTCACTGGTCGCATACTGCTGCCACTGGACGGGCAGCGTACACGGGACCGGCCCACGCGGACAGTTCACCCCCGCGTTCGGGTATGTCGGGAACACCTGATGCTGGTAGTAATCCATATTGTCCAGGGAAAGAAAGTTATCGCTCAACCCATTCTTATTGGTCACCGCCGACTGGTAAATCTGCGGAATGCGAGTATAGAAAATTCCAAATCCCGCCCGCACCATCACCGGACGATCATTGCCGAGCGCATATCCGATCCCCACCCGCGGCGCAAAATTCGTCCCGTTCAACGGCATTTTTCCCTCCGGCGCCCACAGAGGATTACTCACCATCCCCTTCTTCGAAAATGTCTGCAAGTCGTAGCGCGCTCCCAGACTCAAAGTGAAGTGCGGCGTCAAACGCACCGTGTCCTGCACGAACGCCGCGTAGTCGTTGCTGTCCGGATGAGACACCGGATTTCCAAAATTCTGCAAGTAATATCGCGGCACGTTGGCAGGGGATCCCGTCCAGCTACCAGCATCCCAATCCCAGCTAGGCATCGTGGTGTGCGCATACGCCCGCAGCGGCGTCAAATGCAGTCCCCCGCGCATCGGCACAAACGTAAGCGGATTCACGGAAATATCATCGAATAAATATTCTCCACCGTACAGCGACGGAAAGTAGTTGTAATCCCAAGTCATCATCCCGTCGCCCCCGAACTTCCATTCGTTTCGCCCGTGACTCAGACTGATAGTCTCCGCCACATGCAGCCGATGCTCCCGCGTCTGCCGCGGCAATATCGACGATTGCCCAAAATCCTGCATCCAGCTGTAGATGCTGGTCTGCACCCCGGTCGTATTGGCAAACGACTGTTCCAGATCGCGCGAAAACTGCACTCGCAGATGGCTCGTCAGACGCGGCGTAAAGCCGCTCACCAGACTCAGCGACCCGCTTTCCGTCGCCACTTTCTCCTCTCCATTCGCGCTGATCGAATAATTCGTAATCGGACTCCCCGGATCGGTGAAGACGTTGTTCGTCCCGTAATACCGGGATGTGCTCAGCCGCGCCGAAAGATACTGATGCGCCGTCAGCACCCGATCCAGCTTCACGAATCCCGTATTCCCCAGCGACTGTGCAGGAAACGTGCCGCCCATCGTCGAAAGCTGCGCCGCCGCCGGCAACGCACTGGGCGCAAAACAGGGCGGACCACCCTCACTCGAAGGAGGGCAACCGGGCACTATGGCCTGATCACAGGCCGACCCGCCAATATGCGGATCGCAGATCTCATAATCCAGTGGCAAGACCGCACCCAACTGCGGCACCACCACCGACGAGCCGTTGTCGAACTGCACTACCGCCGGAATATAAAAGATGTGCTGATCGTATCCCGCAAAGAAAAACGTCTTGCTGCGCTGGATCGGACCCCCGATCGTCCCACCAAACTGGTGCTGGACATCATTCGGATTGAAGCCCACAAATGCCGGCGCCGCTCCCCCCAGCGCACTATCGCGCAAGAAATAAAACGTGCTCCCGTGCCACTGATTCGTACCCGACTTGGTCACCACATTCACCACCGCGCCTCCAGCCCGCCCCGACTCCGACCCATAGCCGCTCGACGACACGCGGAACTCCTGCACCACCTCGTTCGAAAACTGGTAAGGCGCGCGATACCGTCCCGCCGCCTGCGCATAGAACCCGTTATTGTCGTCGCCTCCATCGATCAGGAAGCTGGTGTTGTATCCACGGATCCCACCGTAAGAAAGGTCCCCGTTCGATTCCGAAGTCAATCCTCGCGGATCCTGCGTCACCCCAGGCATCAGCAACAGCAGATCGGTGAACCTCCGCCCACTCAGCGGCAGATCCTTGATCGCCCGTTCATCCACCAGCGCCGATAACTCACTCGGATCCATCTCCATCATCCGCGGCGCATCTGACACCGTGATCGTTTCCCTCGGCCCCGCCACCTTCAGCTTGAACGTCAACAGAGCCGCCGCTCCTATCTCCACCCGAATCACCGGCGAAATCTCCGGCGACATCCCTTCCGCTTCCGCCCGCGCCGAATACTGTCTCGGAGGCAACAAATCCACGGCAAATCGTCCCGCCGAATCCGTCGCGGAGTGGTAGCGGATCCCGGTTTCCACCCGGATGGCCACGATGTCCGCGTTCGTAATCACCGCTCCCTGAGCATCCAACACCACGCCCCGCAACGCCCCCGTGGACGCATCCTGTCCCCAAGCCACGGAAGCAATGATGAGTTGAAAGAGAAATAACAGGAAGACTACGTTATGAAAAACATTGCGAATCGTAGCCAGAAATGGCTCACTGCGGCGGCCCATGCTCATCCCTTCGCGTCCGAGACTTCGGAACCGGAGGGGATTCCAGAAACCCTGTCAATCTATATACCATCGGGCATCTCAACAAAATGTGATGCACGCACTTGCAATATGTTCGGTTTTCTTTGGTCCTTGAACGACCCCGAGCCACCAGCCCCCAACCGCCGAGCACTCCTTATTTGTTGTCGCCTGTGCCGACGCTCCCTGTGGAAGCAGGGTTTCACAACGGGCTAGTAACACCAATAGTAACCATCAGTTGCAAGCTCGCCAGGACCGCCAGTGGCACAGCATTTCCCCTCGATTCCCACCCCATGTGCAACTCTTTTCACATGGGGAACGTCCTCACCACTGCAAACGATTGATACTTATGTGCAACCAATCTGGTCATGAGGTTGCATTTTAGGAATGCATCGGGCGATCCCCTCACCGAAAAGTGAACCGAGCAGAGGAAAACAGACAGTGACTTCAGTAACCAGAGGAGCTCGCACAATGAAAAACCGCAAGAGGAATCAGAAAGGCTTTTCGCTAATCGAGTTGCTGATTGTGGTCGCGATCATCCTGATCATCGCCGCCATCGCGATCCCGAACCTGCTGCAGGCGCGTGTTGCCGCCAACGAAGCCTCCGCCGTCGCCTCGCTGCGCACCATCAACACCGCGCAGATCAGCTACTACAGCAACTATTCTGACGTCGGCTTCTCATCCTCGCTCGCCGCTCTCGGCGGCACCAATTGCGCTCCGCCCGACTCGACCGGCGCGTGCCTGATCGACACGCTGCTCGCCGCCGGCACCAAGAGTGGATACAGCTTCACCATCGCCGGCGTCGGGTCCGCACCCACCAGCGGATACTTGGTTGTCGGAATGCCCGTGCCCGGCAGCGGCAACCGCAGCTTCTGCAGCGTTGAAGACACCACCATCCGCGTCGATCCGACGGGCTCCGCCATCCCTGACCAACCCACCTGCGTCGCCCTGCAGCCCCTCCAGTAAAAGCCGCTTGTCGAGCTCCGATATTGGATGTGGTGGCAACACTCTCGCCGCCACCACATCCACCCTCCACCCGCTCCTGATCTCACCCACTCCCGATCATGTCTTTAATGTGCCGGTGCGGTCGCCGGCGCCGTCGCTGGAGCTGCCGGCTTGGCGCCAAAGTCAACCTTCGGCGCCACCCGCGAAGCTTCCGTCGCCTGGAAGTATGCCGGGTTCTGTTTGAAGCCTGCGTAGCCCGCATACAAGCTGTTCGGAAACTGCAGCACGTAAGTGTTGTAATCCTGCAGCGTGTCGTTATAGCGTTTGCGCTCGACCGCGATCCGGTTCTCGCTCCCCGCCAGCTCATCCTGCAAGCGCAGGAAATTCTCATTCGACTTCAGCTGTGGATAATTCTCCACCACCAGCAGCAGCCGGCCAATCGCCCCATCCAACTGCCCGTTCGCGGCAATCTTGTCGGAGGGAGTCTGTGCCGAAAGCAATGCCGACCGCGCCTTGGCGATGTCCCCGAACACAGTGACTTCCTGCTGCGCATATCCCTTCACCGTCTCCACCAGGTTCGGAATCAAATCGGCGCGCCGCTGCAGCACGATGTCGACCTGCGACCACGACGCCTTTACCGCCTGGTCTTTGGCCACCAGT
>DATFZT010000075.1:0-33739 GCA_035314185.1 Terriglobales bacterium | reverse complement strand
GACCGTGCGTCCCACGACTACGTCGGTCTCAAACTCCACGCCCATGGCGCGCATGTAATCGACTTGCTGACGGATGATGCTTTTCGGCAAGCGAAATTCTGGAATGCCATACACCAGCACGCCGCCGATTTCGTGCAGCGCCTCGAATACGTGCACCTGGTGCCCCTTCTGCACCAGATCGCCCGCCGCCGTCAGCCCTGAGGGCCCGCTGCCCACGATGGCAACTTTCTTTCCCGTAGGCGCCGCCTTCACGATGTTGCTCACGTCGAAATGCCGCTGTTCATAGTCGGCGACAAAGCGCTCCAGATACCCAATCCCCAGCGGCTGCACCTTCTTGCCCATCAAACAGCCGCCTTCACAGTGGTCTTCCTGCGGACACACGCGCCCGGTAATAGCCGGCAGCACATTATCCTCGCGGATCTTCGCCGCCGCGCCCATGAAGTCGCCAGCCACGATCAACTCCACGAACTCTTTCACCTTGACGCCCACCGGACAATCGTTCGTGCACACCGGCTTGGCACAAGCCAGGCAGCGCATCGCTTCCTGCCGTGCCAACTCTTCGGAATACCCCAGGTTCACTTCGGTGAAATTATGGGCACGCTCCAGCGCAGGCTGTTCCGGCATGTGCTGTCGAGGCACCTTCATCCGCTCTTTCAGCGGCAGAACATTCAACGAAGCCTTCTTGGTGGTTTCTGTCAACGGACTTCTCCTTGTAGGGCGCATGTATGCGCCTGTCCGGCGCGAACGCTCTCGACCTGCGACTCTGTATCGCGCTGGAATTCTTCCATCGATTTCTGTTCCGCCGTCCGGTACATCGAATTGCGCTGCACCAGCACGGCAAAATCCACGCGATGCGCATCGAACTCGGGCCCATCCACGCAGGCGAACTCGCTTTTTCCGTCAACCAGCACCCGGCAGCCGCCACACATCCCAGTGCCGTCAATCATGATCGGGTTCAGGCTGACGATGGTGCGGATCTTCTCTTTCCGCGTCATCTCCGCCACCGCTCTCATCATCGGGATGGGACCGATCGCCAGCACCAGATCGATGCGCGTGCCGTTCTCGATCAACTGCCGCAGCTTGTCGGTAACAAAGCCCTTGTCGGCATAGCTCCCGTCATCGGTAGTAATCATCAGCGCATCGCTGACCTCGCGCAGTTCACGCTCCAGAATGACCAGATCCTTATTCCGCGCCCCGACGATTGAGATGACGCGATTGCCCGCCCGCTTCAGCGCTGCCGCGGTCGGATACGTCATCGCCGTGCCCACGCCGCCGCCCATCACCACCACCGTGCCGAACTTTTCAATCTCAGAAGGCTTTCCCAGCGGCCCCACCACATCCAGAATGCTATCGCCCGTAGTGAGGGCATTAAGCAGGTTGGTAGTTTTCCCGGCCGACTGCACCACAATGCGAATCGCGCCTGCCTTGGGATCGGAGTGTTCGATAGTGATCGGAATCCGCTCGCCCTGCTCGTACAGCCTCAGGATTACGAATTGCCCTGGTTTTTGCTTGCGTGCGATGCGTGGCGCCTCGATGACAAACCGCTTGATGCCAGGCGCAAGGAACTCAGCGTGCAGGATTTTGAACATGTGTCTCCACTTAGATTGCCCTACAGGATATTGTCCGGAATGCGAAGCCCAGCGGCTGTGACATCCATCACGTGTAAGGGAGAGCAAGATCACAAGTAACTTGATTTTGACTGGCGCAGCGCTTCAGCGCTGCGGTAAGTCGCTTGTTTTCAGAGCCGGGTGCGGAAACTACCCGCGGACCCGTTCCGCCTGCAGGACATGCTGCAGCCCCTTGACCGCTCTCATATACTGCGCCCGCTCGAACGCCGTCGGGTCGGGGCAGCGCAACTGGCTCATGCTGCCCTGCATCTGGTGCACCGACTCATATTCATGTTCTTCCATCCACGCGACAACGCCTCGTTCAATATGACGCAGATGCCCGATTCCGTGGCGTAATAGCGCAGAGCACAACATAGTTACATCGGCTCCAACCATCAAAAGCTTGATGACGTCTTCCGGCCCATGCACGCCGGTGGTAGCCGCCAGACTGGCCCGTATGCGCCCATAAAGAATGCCAATCCAGGTCAGCGGCAGCCGCAGCTCATGCGGACTGCTGAGCAGCACATTAGGCTTTATTTCCAGTTCTTCCAGGTCTATGTCGGGCTGGTAAAAGCGATTGAACAGCACCAGACCGTCCGTGCCCATCTGGTCCAGTCGCTTAGCTACATTGGCCAAGTTACTGAAAAACGGACTGAGCTTAGCAGTGACCGGAATGTGAACCGAAGTTTTTACTTCCCGGAGAATGTCAAGATAGTCCTCCTCGACCTGGGATCCTAAAACTTCCATATTTGTCGGAATAAAGTAGAGATTGCACTCAATCGCGTCGGCTCCGGCCTGCTCCACCTGCTTGGCATATCGGGTCCAGCCGCCCAGGGTCGAACCATTAAGGCTGGCGATAATCGGAATGTCCACCGCGTCCTTGGCCTTGCGAATGTGTTCCAGATATCCCTCGGGTCCGGTGTGGAATTCGCTGGTGTGCGGAAAGTAAGTAATCGACTCGGCAAAACTCTCGGTGCCCGCGTTGAGATGGAGCTCAAGATCAAGCGCTTCCTTGTGGAGTTGTTCTTCGAACAGGGAATAGAGCACGACGGCCGAAGCCCCGGCATCTTCAAGAGCGCGAATGCCGCTGATTTCCTGCGAGAGTGGAGATGCGGAAGCAACCAGCGGAGTGCGCAACTGCATGCCAAGATATTTAGTGCTGAGATCCATGATGTTTCCTCTTCGTGCAGTGTATGTAGGGTTTCCCCTGTGTTCCTCTGTGCCCACTGTGGTTAGGATTTCCCCGTCTCCACCACCGCCGGAGGATCATGCCGCCCCTCCGCCGGAGCCAGAGCCTGTCCCGTTTTGCGCTGCGCCAGATACTCGTAGAAGTGAAAGCGAGTCTCAGCGTCTTGCTGCGCCTCCTGCCACAGAAGCTTGGCGTGTTCAGGGTTGCTTTTTTGCAGCATCTTGAAGCGCGTCTGTTGCAGCAGCCAGTCTTTGACCTTGCGGTTAGGAGTACGGGAATCGAGGATCAACGGATTCTCCCCGGCCAGCGTACGCTCCGGATGGTAACGATAGAGCAGCCACTGTCCCGAGTCCACCGCGACTTTCTGGTCCGACATGGCCGTCGTCATGTCGATGCCGTGCGCAATGCAGTGCGAATAGGCAATGATGATGCTCGGCCCGTCGTAGGCTTCCGCTTCCAGAAACGCCTTGAGGGTGTGTTCGTCCTTCGCTCCCATGGCAACGCTGGCGACATAGACATTGCCATAACTCATGGCCATCAGCCCCAGGTCTTTCTTCGGACCCGGCTTGCCTCCCGCCGCGAACTTGGCCACCGCAGCTCGAGGCGTGGATTTCGACGCCTGCCCGCCCGTGTTGGAATAAACCTCGGTGTCGAGCACCAGCACGTTCACGTTGCGTCCGCTGGCCAGCACATGGTCCAGTCCGCCGTAACCTATGTCGTAAGCCCAGCCATCGCCGCCGACGATCCAAACGCTCTTCTTCACCAGCATGTCGGCAACAGACAGCAGTTGCTTGGCATCCGGGGACTTCACACCCTGTAGCTTCTCCTTCAGCAGTTCGACGCGCTGCCGCTGCTCGTAAATGTCCGCCTCGTCTTTCTGCGGGGCCGCCAGCAAAGCCGTAACCAGTTCTTCTCCGATGGAAGCAGACAAACGCCGCACCAACTCACGTGCGAATTCAGTCTGCTTGTCAATCGAGAGCCTGAATCCCAGCCCGAACTCGGCATTGTCTTCAAACAGCGAATTCGACCAAGCCGGCCCGCGTCCGTCGCCATTCTTAGCCCAGGGCGTAGTCGGCAAGTTCCCGCCATAAATCGAAGAGCAGCCGGTGGCATTGGCGATCACCGAACGATCTCCGAAGAGCTGCGACACCAGCTTCAGATAAGGAGTCTCGCCGCATCCCGAACAAGCTCCCGAGAATTCAAACAAAGGCTCCTGTATCTGCTGCTGCCGGATATTCGTGACCTTGATCTTTCGCCGATCCAGCTCCGGAATCTTAAGGAAGAAATCCCAATTGTCGCGCTCCGGCTCGCGCAGCGGAGGCTGCGGCACCATGTTGATCGCCTTCAGGCGGGTCTCGTTCTTGTTCTTAGCCGGACAGATATCCACGCAAATGCCGCATCCAGTGCAGTCTTCGGGTGCCACCTGAATGGTGTACTTCAGACCAGCCCATTCCTTGTCGCGCGTGTCGGAAGACTTGAAGGTCGCCGGCGCGCCCTTCAACTCTTTCGAGTCGTAAACCTTGATGCGGATCACCGCATGTGGGCAGACCATAGCGCACTTGCCGCACTGTATACAGATCTTCGTATCCCAGGCAGGAATCTCCAGCGCGATGTTGCGCTTTTCCCATTTGGCGGTGCCGGTGGGGAAAGTCCCATCGACGGGGAAAGCGCTCACCGGAATCTCATCGCCGTGGCCAGAGTAGATTACGCCGAGCACATCGCGCTCGAACTTAGGAGCCCCCGAAGCGAATGCAGCCGGCATCTCCGTATGGCTGGTGACCTTCGCGGGCACACTGACTTCGAAAAGGTGGGCCAGTGTTTCGTCCACCGCGCGCAGGTTCTGCTGGACAACCTCGTCACCCTTTTTGCCATAGGTATAGCGGATGGACTCGCGAATGGCTTCAATCGCCTGATCGCGAGGCAGGACCTTGGAAATGGCAAAGAAGCACGCTTGCAGAATGGTGTTCATGCGCGAGCCCATGCCGGTATCGCGCGCCACCTGATAGGCGTCAATGATAAAGAAGCGAGCCTTTTTGGCAATCAATTGCGTCTGCACTTCGCGCGGCAGGTGATCCCAAACTTCGTCCTTGCCAAAAGGACTATTGAGCAGAAAAACGCCGCCCGGCACTAGCGTGCTGAGCATGTCGTAGCGCTCCAGAAAAATCCACTGATGGCAGGCCACAAAGTTGGCCTTCGAAATCAGGTAGCTCGACCGGATCGGCTGCGCCCCGAAACGCAAATGCGAAACCGTCATCGCGCCCGATTTCTTTGAGTCGTAGACAAAGTACCCTTGCCCGTAGTTCGCAGTGTTCTCGCCGATGATCTTGATCGAGTTCTTATTCGCGCCCACCGTGCCATCCGCGCCCAGTCCGTAGAACATAGCTCGCACCACGCTCTCGGGCTCGATAGAGAATTCGGAATCGTAATCCAGACTCGTATGGCTAACGTCGTCGTGAATCCCAACCGTGAAGTGGTCCTTCGGTTTCGCCGTGGCCAGGTTGTCATAAACCGCTTTGACCATGGCCGGCGTGAATTCTTTTGACGAAAGACCGTAACGTCCGCCGATTGTCTCCGGCGCAGCCTTCAGCCTTCCATACCCCAGGTTGATCCCTTCCTGAAGCGCGCTGACCACGTCCAGATACAGTGGCTCTCTCCCCGCGCCAGCTTCCTTGGTGCGATCAAGCACCGCAATCTTGCGCACCGTTGGAGGAAGCGCCTCAAGGAATCGCTGAACGGAAAACGGCCGGTACAGCCGCACTTTCAGCAGGCCAACCTTCGCGCCCTTGCCGTTCAGATGGTCAACCGTCTCGTGCGCCGTCTCCGCGCCCGAGCCCATCATTACGATCACGCGCTCGGCATCCGGCGCGCCCACGTAGTCGAACAAGTGATACGAACGCCCCACCACCTGCGAAAATTTGTCCATCACCGCCTGTACCTTATCCGGACAAGCGTCATAGAAAGGATTGCAGGACTCCCGCGCCTGAAAATACACGTCAGGATTCTGCGCCGTTCCCCGCAACACAGGGTGGTCCGGAGAAAGCGCTCGCTGCCGATGCTCGACTACGCGATCCATGTTGATGAGCGCGTGCATGTCGTCTTCGGTAAGCATCTCGATCTTGTTGACTTCATGCGAAGTGCGGAAGCCGTCAAAAAAATGCAAGAAAGGAATACGGGTTTCAAGCGTGGCCGCGTGCGCCACCAGGGCCAGGTCCATGGCCTCCTGCACCGAGTTCGACGAGAGCATCGCAAATCCCGTGGTTCTGCAGAACATCACATCCGAATGATCGCCAAAAATCGAGAGCGCGTGGGTGGCCACCGTGCGCGCGCTAACGTGAAATGCGGTAGGCGTAAGCTCACCCGCGATCTTGTTCATGTTAGGGATCATCAGCAGCAGCCCTTGCGACGCTGTGAACGTCGTGGACAGCGCTCCCGTCTGCAGCGCTCCATGCACCGCCCCAGCGGCGCCCCCTTCGCTCTGCATTTCGATCACATGCGGCACGCTACCCCAGATGTTAGGCACCTCTTCCGATGCCCATTGGTCCGCCCATTCGCCCATGTTCGAGGAGGGCGTGATTGGATAAATAGCTATGACCTCATTCAGGCGGTATGCCACATACGCGACGGCTTCGTTGCCGTCCATGGTCTTGAACTTGCGCTTCATGAATGCCCCTTCTGCACTTCCCTATACCCCGGCCGCTCGGCACGAACGGTCCCATAGAGAGAATGAAGCAACCAGGAGATATTGTCGGGGACATGGCGCACAGGGACCTGTGATCCACGTCACAAAGGGAAAACACCAATCATTGTCATCCCGAGCGAAGTGAGGGATCTGCAGTTCGCTGCGAACTGCAGTAGAGAGCGTTCACAGGTCCATCGTTGCAAACAGCGAACTCAGATCTTCATCCGCCTTAATCCGAAACCCAAGCCGTCGAAACACCGCCTGCATCGCGATGTTGTCCGGCAACATTTCCGCTGACACGCGGCTTACTTTCTCATCGCGCGCAACCTGGACGACACGTCGCAGCAATTCATGTCCCAATCCGAGCTTTTGATACTTATCCGTGACCAACGCCGCGACTTCCGCTTCATTCTTGGAATGGAGCTTGTTCATCCGCCCAACCCCAAGAATGCGTGGCTCTCCCTTCCCCGGATCGGTGTACTCGGCGACCAGCGCCATTTCGCGATCGTAATCACCGAAACAGATCCGCAACAGCCGTTCATGCGCCACCCGCCGGCTCAGGCTCAGCGAGCAGAAGTAGCGCAAATACACGCTGCGATCCGAAAGCGTCTCGTGAAACTTGGCAATCAGCGGCTCGTCTTCCGGCCGGATCGGACGGATCGTCACTTGAGTTCCATCCGTCATTGCCCAGGACGAAACATAGCGCCGCGGATAGGGACGAATCGCTGCCTTGGGCAACTGGTCGAGGGTTACCGCGGGCCCATGCAACACGATTCGCGCATCGAGCGCCAGCAGCCGCTCGGCAGAAGCCAGCAGCGGATTGATGTCAATTTCCGCAATCCACCGCTGTTCCAGCACCAGCTGGCTGAAGCGGACTAATAAGCTCTCCAGCGCCGCCATGTTGACCGGCTTGCGGCCGCGCACGCCCTGCAGCGCCTTGTACACCCGCGTCTGCTCCATCAATCTTTGCGCGAGCGTAGTGTTCAGCGGCGGAAGCGCCAGCGCGTGGTCGCCAAACACTTCCACCAGTTGCCCACCAGAGCCGAACAGAATAACCGGCCCAAACTGTGGATCGATGCTGCTGCCGAGAATCAGTTCGTACCCATCCAGCTTCACCATCGGCTGGACGGTCACCCCGGAGATTTGGTCCGCACCGACTTTCTCCGACACCGAAGACAGTATGTCGCGGTAGGCAGAGCGCACCGCCGCTTCATCGCGCAAATTCAGTTTCACTCCGCCCACATCCGTCTTATGCGTGATGGTTTCGGAGAAGACTTTCAGCACCACCGGAAAGCCAATTTCCGAAGCAATCGCAGCCGCTTCGTCCTCGCTGCCCGCCGCCCGCGTCTCTACCGCCGGGATTCCATACAACGACAACAGCTGTTTCGATTCCAGCTCGTTGAGCAAAACACGACCGTTCTTTCGCGCCTTCTGAATAATTTGCTCGACCTGGTTGCGCGCTGCCCCTTCTACCTCGGTCTGGTCCGCCAGCGCGGGAGTCTCGTACAGCCCGCGCAGGTTATACGAGTATCGCCACATGTAGGTGAAAGCCCGCGCCGCGGTGTCGGGATAAGAAAACGTCGGAATGCCCGCCGAGTTCAGAATAGCTTCTCCGGCAGCCACGCTGTTTCCTCCCATCCAGCAGGCGAGCACCGGCTTCGGTCCCTTGGCATAAGCTTTCATGCGTTCCGCGACCTGCGAGGGATCGGCCATGGCTTGCGGCACCAGGATGACCAGCAGTCCGTCGCTGTTCGGGTCTTGCGAAGCAATTTCCAGCGCGCGAGCAAAGCGCTCGGAATCGGTATCGGCGAGCACATCAATTGGATTGTTATGACTCCAGTTGGGTGGGAGGAACTCATCCAGCCGTCGCAAGCTCTCCGGAGAAAGCTCGGCCAGTTCTCCGCCATTGGCTACCAGCGAATCGGTGGCCAACACTCCAGGCCCGCCCGCATTCGTCAGAATCGTAAGCCGCGGACCCTTGGGCCGAGGCTGCCGGCTGAGCACTTCCGCCATGTAAAAAAGGTCTGCGATATTGTGTACCCGCAAAACTCCCGATCGGCGGAAGGCAGCGTCCAGCACCAGATCGCTGCCCGTAAGCGCGCCAGTGTGCGAAGCCGCAGCCCGCGAAGCCGCTTCCGAGCGCCCGGCTTTGATCACGATAATCGGCTTGCTCAACGCGACTTCCCGCGCCGCCGACAAGAACGACCGCGCGTCTCCCACCGACTCCATGTAGATCAGAATGCTTTTCGTGTGCGGGTCATCGCCAAAGTAGTAGATCAAGTCGCCCCAATCCACATCCAGCATCGAGCCGGTGGAAACGATAGCGCTGAACCCAACTTGTTCGCGCGCGCTCCAGTCGAGAATCGCCACCAAGAGCGCTCCACTTTGACTGAGGAACGCGACGTTGCCCGCCTTGGGTGCTTCTTTGACGAAGGTGGCATTCAACCCCGTCGTCGGGTTCATAATGCCCAGGCAGTTCGGGCCAATCAAGCGCATCGACGAAGAACTGCGCCGCAACTGTTCCTGAATTTGCCCTTCGAGTGCAGCGCCTTCCGCGCCACGCTCTCTGAATCCAGCGGAAATCACAATCGCCGACTTGGCGCCGGCGTCCACACACTCTCCAATCAGTTGCGGAACCGTCGTCGCCGGCGTGGCAACGATAGCCAGGTCCACTGTTCCGGGGATGTCGCGAATGCTCGCGTACGTCTTCAGCCCCAGTACTTCCGGATGGTTCGCGTTGACGGCATACACTTTTCCCTGAAACTTACCGTGCAACAGGTTCTCCAGAATCGAGCGCCCGACCGTGCCCGGGCGGCCGGTTGCTCCAATGACCGCCACCGACTCCGGAACGAACATTGGGTCCAGGCCGTGGCCTTGTGGGCCTGTCGGCTTTTCTTTATACGGCGGCTTTCCCACCAGACCAGCCTCGGTCGAACTCATAAAAATTCCTCATCCCTCAATCGTGCACCGCTGAAAACGACAACTCGATGATAGATCAAGATGACAGATCAATCAGATGGCAGATCGATCAGATAACGGATCAATCAGATAACAGATCAATCAGAGAATAGCTCATCGGCGGATGTTCGGGATCCTGCGGTCTTTCGTTTTTGTTATGAAGGGGCACGGCTTGAAGCCGCGGAGTTGACCTGTCAGGTCAAACTGTGAGGTAAACCTACCACGGCGCATCTCCGCTCATCCGCCGCGCACGGTAAGCACCGGGCACACAGCCTGAGTCAAGATCTGCGCCGTAGTGCTAGCGAGGTGTGTCACCAGCCCCAGTTTGCCACGCACGGGCCGCACACCGAGGACGATCAGATCTGCCGCCTGATCTCCCGCGATTTCCAGGATCCGGTCCGATGGCCGCGCAAACTGCCGGCCGAACTCGAGCAAGCATTCCACATGACACCATGGCTCGGCGTCAGCTGGCACCAGTTCCTGCAGACGCTGCATCAGGTGCGCCTTGACTGCATCCACGTCCGCGATCCCTGCCTCAGGCTCCTCGACCACGTGCAGCAAGGTTAATTGTGCCTGATCTTCCTCGGCCAGCGAGACGGCATAGGGCAACGCAGCCAGCGAGTCCTCGCTAAAGTCAGTTGCAAACACAATATGCTGAAAGCGAACCCCGCCGCCCGGTTTCGACGACACATTGGGTCCCACGCTCAGAACCGGACAATCAGCGCGCCGGAACATCGTCTCGGCCACCGAACCGATGAACAGTTTGCCCAGGCCCGTGCGACCGTGACTGCCTACCACCAGCAGATCAATGTCGTGTTCCCGGATGAGCCGCGCCAGCACCTCCCACACATCGCCAACCGCGCACACTGCCAAGTGCGGCACTCCCCGCAGCTGTTCCTCCAGCTGCTCGATGGCTTCCCGCTGTAATTGTTCTTCCTGTTCAAAATGAGCCGGCCACGTTTCCGGTGCAAAGTAGAGATAACTATCAGGAGTAACAACGTGGGCTCCGTATAACCGCGCCCCGTACCGATGGCCGATCGCCAGCGCATAGGGGAGCGCCGTATTCGAACAGGCTGAAAAATCAGTGGCGAACAAGACGTTCTTGAGAGCGATCCGCCTACCCGCTTCCACTGTTTGCATAACCACCTCCAGAGAACCTTCCTGCTGGAGAAAGCGGCCGCATTTTTGAGACGGTCACCGTCTCCGTAATGATGATGACCAAGCCATGCAGCAGCTCCGGCAAGCACGAAAAACAACCCCTATCGTGCTCTATCGACAACTCCCGCTACCGGAAACTGGCAAAGCATGGCTAACTTCCACGTGTGGTTCACCCACTTGTACGCGCGGTTCAAACTTCTGCTCGACTGAGAGCGCACGCGACACCAGGCATAGCCCCTTGGCCTTGTGCAGAAGCCTGATGGCTCGCTCCTCTTCCTCTTTTCGCGGAATCGCCAGACTTGCGCGAATCAGCACTTCGCCGAAGCTGTAGCCGGTGTCAGCCTTGTTGATGATTCCTTCCACTTCCACCTGCAGGTCGGTGTACTCCAGCTTCGAGTAATCTGCGAGCGTCCGAAATGTAGTCGTGTAGCAACTGGAGATCGCGGCCAGCAGTAAGTCCTCGGGTGTCCACCTGCCTTCCAAACCACCAAAAGCCGGCGGCGATGTGAAATGGATCGCATTGGGCGCCGAACTGGATTTTGCCAGGCCAGTCCGTCCAGAGGCCCACCAGGCAACTACTCGAAAGCGATGTGCGTCTTCCATGGTGTGATCACCTTGGTGGCATTTTCCCCGCAAAAGGTCTTGCAGACCATGTTTCGAGTCACCCCTTTTCGTGATTCTGGTCACAGGGTCAGTGATACAATCGGCCCTGAAAGCGGTGTTGATTGCGCGCTCCCTACGGCCTGAGTATCCTCGACAACTGCCTCACCTGCCCCGCGCGGGAGGAACATTTGTTCTGCCATCTGCCGGTGGCCGCCCTGCAGACCTTGAATGAGATCAAATCCACCGCCATCTATCCAAAATCCGCCATGCTGTTTATAGAAGGACAGTTGCCGCGTGGTGTTTTTGTGCTTTGCACCGGCAGGGCGAAGCTTTCCACCACCTCCGCTGGCGGCAAAACCGTCATCACGCGGATCGCGGAAGCCGGAGATGTTCTTGGCCTCAACGCCACCATTTCCAATCGCCCCTACGAAGTGACCGCCGAGATGATTGAGCCAGGCCAGGCAAATTTCATCACCCGCGACGCCTTACTCCACTTCCTGCGCGAGCATGGAGAAGTTGCCGTGCGCGTGGCCGAGCAACTAAGCCGCGATTACTACACCGTTTACGAAGGGGTTCGCACCCTCGGACTCACCAACTCGCCCTCCGAGAGACTCGCAAAATTACTCCTGGGGTGGTCCAATACCCCGCGCAATGGCGATCCTCTGCAAGTGAAGCTGACGCTTACTCATGAGGAAATCGCGGAAATGATCGGCACCACCCGCGAAACTGTGAGCCGCTTGTTCTCTGAATTCAAGAAACGGCAATTAGTGCAGTTGAAGGGTGCAACTCTGATGATCCGCAACAAAGCCGCTCTGGAAAAAATGGTCAACTCCTGACCACTGTTCCGCATTACCGTTCAGTGCCCGACAGAATGGGACTTTAGCCCGCGCGCGATTGTGTGCGTTCCGTTTCGATCCGGCTGATCTCCCGGCGTAGCCAGTCGCGAAGCGCCTCCGCGATTTCTGCATGTGTGCCGGTTCGATACAGCGAGTCAACCGTCCGACCTTTGTCGTTCAGCGGAATGAATCGGCACGGCGCCTCTTCTTCGCGGAATTCTGCGGGAACAAATTGCGTCAGCAGGCATTCGTTGCAGGGATGCGGTCGCGTGGAATCCTCAAAGTTCAGGCAGCTTGGAGAATCTTCAAAAATGTATGGGGCACGCCATGGCGTACGCGGCGAGCAAGCATACCCGCCCTCTTCCAGAAATTTCAACTCGAACCGCAGGATTTCAAGGATGTCCCCGTCTTCATGCGACATGGCCTGACCTCCTCAGGGATAGCTTGGAACTTCCCAGGCCTAACCCATAGGACGGAGGTCACCACTCTATGTGACCAGAATCACTGTGACCAGAATCACTCGTGCCGCTTTATGCCCTCTTCGATGGTGCGCCTGCCTCGCTCAGAGCCTGCTCTGCGGTTGCCCGTTCGTACCCGACCGAAGCATAGTAAATTGCTCGGTCAAAGAACCTCTCCAGTAGCTGCAGCATTTCCAGTTCACCGAACACTTCCACCGGGCGGTCCAATACCGCTTCCTTCTGGACGAACTCCCACAAGTTTTCCTTGGTTAAAACAATCACCCAGATCACTTCACTGAGCGGCGCCCGTTGGCTGGCCCGCAGCGCCCCAATCTCCAGATAACGTTGCTCAAGGTACGATTCGTCCTTGCCCACCAGCCACTCCCCCAGATGGCGGTAGATCTCATACACCCGGTCTTTCACTGCCGTGCCGGCGACGTTTTGATAACTTGGGGTCAACGGGGAATTCTGCACGCGATCAAGGAGGCTGGCGGCCAGCGCTTCCGAGTGCGTCTCAATCAGTCGAACGAGCCGATATAACATCATCATGACAGTCGTCCTCCCGCCCTCAGCTTACCCTCCAGTCTCCATACCAGCAACGTCGGCAGCCATGACCGCTGCTACGCTGCTGTGTGATGAGCATCACCGATGCTGGCGGACCTGACTCCAGAAAACTAAAATAGAAAACAGCATGCGATAGAAATGGAAAGGAAGTCCCGATGACTCCCCCAGCCGCAGTAACCTCCGCGCAGCTTGGCATTTCCGCCCAGCCCCTCACCACCGAAGAACTGCGCAAGATCGACGCCTATTGGCGCGCCGCCAACTATCTTTCCGGAGGCCAGATTTATCTCTACGCCAATCCGCTGCTCCGCGAGCCGCTGAAGATCGAGCACATCAAGCCGCGTCTGCTGGGACATTTTGGAACCACCCCCGGTCTCAACTTCATCTACGCCCATTTCAATCGTCTCATCAAGAACTACGATCTCAATGTCATCTATCTGGCCGGCCCCGGCCACGGCGGCCCCGGATTGGTCGCCAACACCTACCTCGAGGGCACCTACAGCGAGTTCTATCCCAACATCACGCAAAACGAAGAGGGCCTGCAGAAGCTGTTCAAACAGTTTTCTTTCCCCGGAGGAATTCCCAGCCACGCCGCCCCCGAAACTCCCGGCTCCATCCATGAAGGTGGAGAACTCGGTTACTCAATCATGCACGCGTGCGGCGCCGTGTTCGACAACCCCGATCTGCTCGCCTGTTGCGTGGTAGGAGACGGCGAATCCGAAACCGGCCCGCTGGCGACCAGCTGGCATGGAAATAAATTTCTGAACCCCGCGCGTGACGGAGCCGTGCTGCCCATTCTCCATCTCAATGGCTACAAGATCGCAAATCCAACCGTGCTCGCAAGGATGACCGACGAAGAGCTCACCCAATTCTTCACGGGTCACCACTGGAAACCGTATTTCGTCGAAGGATACGAGCCCGAAGCCATGCATCAGCGAATGGCCGCAACTTTGGACACCATCGTGAACGAAATCCGCGCGATCCAGGAACACGCCCGCAGCAGCGGAGACGCGACTCTCCCTACCGGGCCGATGCCCGTGTGGCCAATGATCATCCTGCGCAGTCCAAAAGGCTGGACCGGCCCGAAGCTTGTCGATGGAAAGCAGGTAGAAGGCACATGGCGTGCGCATCAAGTCCCGGTGGCTGACCTGCAGAAGCCGGGACACCTGAAGATTCTCGAAGACTGGATGAGAAGTTATCGTCCCGAGGAATTATTCGACGAGAACGGCAAATTCATTTCCGAACTAGCGGAACTAGCTCCCAAGGGCAATCGCCGGATGGGAGCAAACCCGCACGCCAACGGCGGCATACTATTGCGCGACTTGGTCATGCCCGACTTTCGCAATTATGCCGTCAAAGTTTCGAAGCCCGGCACCGAAAATGCCGAAGCCACGCGCGTGCTCGGCAACTTCTTGCGCGACGTGATGAAGCTCAACGCCGACTCCAAGAACTTCCGCGTCTTCGGCCCCGATGAAACCGCCTCGAATCGCCTCGAAGCTCTCTATGAAACCACCGACAAGCTCTGGATGGAGCCGATCCTCCCAGTAGACGAACATCTCTCGCAGCAAGGTCGCGTCCTCGAAATGCTAAGCGAACACATGTGCCAGGGCTGGCTGGAAGGTTATCTGCTCACCGGCCGCCATGGCTTCTTCTCATGCTACGAAGCGTTCATCCACATCATCGATTCCATGTTCAACCAGCACGCCAAGTGGCTGAAGGTTACACGCGAAATCGAGTGGCGGCGTCCCATCGCATCACTCAATTACCTGCTAACCTCTCACGTCTGGCGCCAGGATCACAACGGATTCACCCATCAGGATCCCGGCTTCATCGATCACGTGGTAAACAAGAAAGCCGACGTCGTCCGGGTTTACCTCCCGCCCGACGCCAATTGCCTGCTTTCCGTCGCCGATCATTGTCTGCGGAGCCGCCATTACGTCAACGTGATCGTAGCCGGCAAGCAACCCGCGCTGCAGTTTCTCGACATGGAGTCAGCCATCGAACATTGCACCACCGGCATCGGTATCTGGGAGTGGGCAAGCACGGACAAGGGAGCCGAGCCCGATGTCGTGATGGCCTGCGCCGGAGACGTCCCCACGCTGGAAACCTTGGCCGCCGTCGATCTTTTGCGCCAGCATTTTCCCGACATCAGAATTCGGGTGGTGAACGTCGTCGATCTCATGACCATCCAGCCCTCAAGCGAGCATCCGCACGGTCTCTCCGATCTCGATTTCGATTCCATGTTCACAGTCGACAAGCCGATTATCTTCGCCTATCACGGATATCCCTGGTTGATTCACCGCCTCACCTATCGCCGCCACAATCACGACAATCTCCATGTGCGTGGCTACAAAGAAGAAGGCACCACCACCACCCCGTTCGACATGACGGTGATGAATGACCTCGACCGCTTCCACCTGGCCGGAGATGTGGTCGATCGCGTTCCCAGACTGCAAAAAGTCGGAGGCCACTTCAAGCAGTTTCTCCGCAACCAGTTGGTCGAGCACAAACAATACATCCACGAACGCGGCGACGATATGCCGGCAATCCGCGACTGGACGTGGCCGTACTAATGAAAGTGCTAGTCCTCAATTCCGGTTCCAGCAGCCAGAAGAGCTGTCTCTACGAAATAGGAGGCGCGCTCCCACAAGATCCGCCCGCTCCAATCTGGGAGGGCAAGATCGAGTGGATAGATAACAAGCCTGAGTACTCGATAAAGAATTTCCAATCCCAAAGAGTTTCGCCCACGCCCCTGACCGACGCGGCGTCTCGCGGGGAAGCCATCAAGCGCCTGCTCGAGAGTCTGTGGACGGGAGAGACGCAAGCCATCTCCAGCCGCTCCGAAATCAATGTCGTCGGACACCGCGTAGTCCACGGTGGTCCCAAACATTTCGAGCCCACGCTGGTCACGCCCGAAGTCAAGTCGGAAATCGAAAGCGTTTCCGTTTTTGCGCCACTCCACAACCGCGCCGAACTAGAAGGCATGGAGATTGTCGCGAACTTGCTGGGTCCAGTGCCGCAGGTCGCCGTCTTCGACACCGGCTTTCATCGCACCATGCCCTTATCGGCGAAAACCTATCCCGGCCCGTATGAGTGGTTCGAGCAGGGAATTCGCCGCTATGGATTCCATGGTATCAATCATCAATACTGCGCCGAGCGTGCCGCGCAGTTGCTGGGCCGAAAGCCAAATTCCCTGAAACTGGTGACGTGTCATCTGGGCAATGGCTGCTCGCTGGCGGCGATTCGCGAAGGGAAAAGCGTGGATACGACCATGGGGTTTACGCCGCTAGAGGGTCTGATGATGGGCACGCGCTCCGGTTCGGTCGACCCCGGCGTCCTGACTTACCTGATGCGCCGCCGACACTTCATGGACGAACAGCTGGACGATGTGCTCAACAAAAAGTCGGGACTCCTCGGCATCTCAGGCATCTCGGGAGACATGCGCGAGGTTCTGGCCGCCCGCAAGAACGCGAACGAACCAGAAAAAATGGCGCGCGCAAAACTGGCGCTGGAGATGTATGTCCATCGCCTGCAATCCGGAATCGGCGCCATGATCGCTGTGCTCGGCGGCGCCGATGCCATCGTCTTCACCGCCGGAGTAGGCGAAAACGCCGCCGAAGTTCGCGCCGCCACCTGCGAGAACTTTGCGTTCCTCGGCCTGAAACTAGACCATAAGAAGAACGCACAATCGCCCTCGGACAAAGACAAAGATGAAGATAGAGATGTTTCCGCGCCCGATTCGTCTGTCCGCGTCTTAGTGATTCACGCCCAGGAAGACTGGATGATCGCACGCGAGTGTTGGAATCTCACAAAAACCGCTGCCACCGCGGCCCGCTGATCCCCTTACTGCGGATACCACTCCAGCAACCGCACTTCGATCCCCGTCCCCTCCAGCCCTTTCTTGAACACGCCAAGATCCGACCCATGGTAATGGTACGGAATCACCACCTTAGGATGGAACGCCTTCACCGCCTCCGCCGCTTCCTCCGGCGGCATGGTGTAAGGGAGATTCATGCACACGAACGCCACATCGATATTCTTCAACGCCCGCATTTCCGGAACCCCTTCCGTGTCCCCCGAAAAGTAAAAGCGCACGCCGCCGTAAGTGAGCACGTATCCATTGCCGCGTCCCTTGTCATGGAAGAGTTTGCCCGGCGCCGGCCCGCGCGTGAGGTTGTAGGCGGGGATGGCCTCAATGGTCCAGCCCTGCCATTTCTTGGTTTCGCCATTAGCGATCGGCGCAGCAGTCTTAACCGTCACCACCACGGCAGGCGCCGCAACAATCTCCGTCCCCGCCTTGTTGATTTCGGCAATAGAAGCCGGATCCATGTGGTCCTGGTGAATATCAGTAATCAGAATGAGGTCCGCTTTTGGCAGCCCGGCGAACTTTGCAGGATTGGCCGGGTCGAGGTAGATAATTTTCCCTCCCGCCTCGATCAGCGTGCTGGCGTGATACAGCGGAGTGATCTTGACCTCTCCCGCCGAAGTAGAAAACGTCTGCGTAGCGCCGGCAGAGTAAGCAAACGACGACAGAGCAAAGCAGCAGCAAGTCACAGCCAAAAACAGTTTCATATCACCCTCACCTTGCCTTTCCACAGTTTCAGTGCAACACAATTCTAAAGCTGAGCGGAGCTTTTTGGACGATACCACGAACGGGAAGGGCACGAGTTTACTCGTGCCGCTAAAATCGTTGAAAATATGCTCGCGCTTTAGCGCCTGAGGTGAGCTTTTTGCCGCTTGTCACGAGCACCCCTGATTTCCCCGCGACCGCGCGAACCAACTCGTCATCTAACCAAATCGCAAAGAGGCCAAGCCAATGACCATGAGATTCGCAGATAAGTTAGTGCTAGTAGCCGGCGGCACCGGCGGATTGGGACGCGCCGTAAGCTTGGCGTTTCTGGAAGAAAGCGCGAAAGTAGTTGTCACCTATTGGGCGCAGAACGAATTCGATGCGCTCAAGACCGAAGCCGAAGCAACGGGCAAATCGATCGCGGGCCACCGTGTCGATGTCACCGACGAAGCCGCCGTGCGCCAACTCATCGACAAAGTTCTAGCGGAACACGGTCGCCTCGACGCCCTCGTGAACACAGTCGGAGGCTACGCTGGCGGCGTGAACCTGTGGGAACTGGAGACGAAGGTTTTCGACCAGATGCTAGCCCTGAATTTGCGCTCGGGATACGCCTTATCGCGAGCAGCGATCCCGCAGATGCTCAAACAGAAACACGGAGCGATCGTAAACATCGCCGCCAAAGCCGCCTTCGATCACGGAGCCGGAGCCGCCGCCTATGCCGCATCAAAAGCGGCCGCGTTGGCCCTGATGGATTCCCTGGCCGCCGAAGTAAAAGGAACCGGAGTACGCGTGAACTCGATTCTTCCCAGCATTATCGACACCGAACCGAACCGCAAAGCCATGCCGACCGCCGACTTTGCCAAGTGGCCGAAGCCCCAGGACATCGCGCGCGTCATCCTGTTCTTATGCAGCGACGATGCGAAAGTGGTTCATGGAGCAGCCGTGCCCGTCTACGGAGACAGCTAGAATGCCGAACGGCGCTTGACGTTGTAGAGAAGACTCCAATACATTCAAGAACCGGGGTGATCGACTGAACCGACCGATCGATCACCACGTTCCGCAAGCTGTTTCCTACATTCAAACTGATTCTTGACGAGGTACTCATAGCATGACGATTAAGAAAAACGCAGTCCGCAAAACGGCTCTCACGCAAAAGGCACAGCTGATGTCCGGTTCGGAGATCGAACGCACGCTGGTGCGTCTGGCTCACGAGATCCTCGAGAAAAACGGCGGAGTAGAGGGCCTGGGACTGGTAGGAATCCGCCGTCGAGGAGTCCCCATCGCCGAGCGCCTGGGCAAAATGATTCAGCAGGTAGAAAAGAAGAAAGTTCCCGTCGGCACCCTCGATATCACCTTCTATCGCGACGACCTCTCCACCCTCGGCCCCAAGCCCGTGGTGCAGGAAGCGGAAATCGGCTTTTCCATCGAAGGCAAAAAAATCGTGCTGATCGACGACGTGCTTTACACTGGCCGCACCACGCGAGCCGCCCTCGACGCCCTTTTCTCCCACGGACGCCCCAGCCTGGTGCAGTTGCTGGTGCTGATTGATCGCGGCCATCGCGAGCTTCCCGTGGAAGCCACGTTCATAGGCCGAACCGTGCAGACCACCGACAACGAGGTAATCGAAGTCAAGTTGACCGAGATCGACAATGCCGAGAAAGTCCTGCTAATGGAGCGGTAACGCAGCCGCGCAGGAGCCGTTCCTTCAATAAATTGTCATCCCGAGCGAAGCGAGGGATCTGCATTTTGCGGCAAGCTGCAGATCCCTCGCTTCGCTCGGGATGACAAAATCTAAGAGTCGCACCGCGTCTAGTCCTTGCTTCTCGTACTCCACTCCGCATCAAACCGCGCGCGCTCATAAAAAGATTTCTGCGTCCCCACCCCAGTAGTAGAAAGCCCAGCATAAAGATTAGCGCGCTTGACCGCCTCCCGTTCCGCCAGCCCTTCGCCAAGAAATGTAGCGAAGCTGCCGATAAAAGCGTCGCCCGCTCCCGTGCTATCCACGCTTTTAACGCGAAACGCGGCGACGTGTTCCATTCCTTCGCTTCCGGCCAGCAGCGAGCCGTTTGCTCCCAGAGTAATAATCACCCGCCGAATCCCGCTGTCCAACAACTTCCGAGCGCAGCGTCGCGCATCGTCCACATTGCGTACCGCCATCCCGGAAATCGCCTCCGCCTCACTTTCATTTGGAACAAAGTAATCCAGCTCCGCGACCGCCGCGAGATCGACAGGCTGCGCGGGAGCCGGATTCAAAATGCACCGAATCCCGTGACGCCGGGCAAACTTAATTGTGTAGTACACCGTCTCCAGCGGAATCTCGAACTGCAGCACGATGCAGTCCGCGCTCTTCAAAGTATCCGCCGCCGCATCCACATCGGCCGGCTTCAACAGGTCATTCGCTCCTTTGACCACAATGATCCGATTCTGCCCCGACGGATCAACAAAAATCGGCGCAACGCCACTTGACACGCCCGTCACCTGCCGCACATGCGTCGCGTCGATCCCCAGCTTTTCAAAATTCTTGATGGTCGAAGGACCGAACAGATCGTCCCCAACCCGCGCCACCATAAAGACGTCCGCGCCGCAGAGCCGCGCAGCCACCGCCTGGTTAGCGCCTTTGCCGCCGAATCCCAAATCGAACTTCCGCCCAAAGATAGTTTCCCCAGGCTTGGGAAACTGCTCCGAGAACGTAGTCAAATCAACATTGGCGCTACCCACCACCGCGATGCGAGGACGCTTAGCCATAATTTTCTCGTTGCCGCCGACAAGTTTACCCCAGTGACCAGCGTCCTTGGCAGACTTCCCGCACTTTGCTATCGTGCCTTCATGGCCCAGACCCCGGCTTTTTGCGGAGTGATTCTAGCGGCAGGTGAGTCCACGCGCATGGGCCGCGACAAGGCGCTGTTGTCGTGGCCCCGGCCGTCCGCAGCCTCGGCGATCACCACCGACACTTTCCTCTCCGCCGCCATCCGCCTCTTCTTCTCTCACGTGGATGTCGTCCTCGTCGTAGCCGGCAAAAATGAAGCCGTCTTGGCTCCCGTCATCTACGCCAATGGAGCGTCGCTGGTGCTGAATCCCGATCCCGCCCGCGGACAATTCAGCTCCCTGCGAGTCGGCCTGCGCGAAGTTCTGAACCGCGGCCGCGATGCTGCGATGGTCACTCTGGTCGACCGACCGCCCGTCCGCATGGAAACGCTGGAGACTCTCGAAGCCGCCTTCGAGCAAGCCACCACCACGACAACGACGCACAGGAAATGGGCCGCGATCCCCGAATACCAAGGCAAGCACGGACATCCGATTCTAGCCGCCCGCGAGATGATCGAAGCCTTTCTGCGGGCTCCCGAATCATCGAGCGCGCGCGATGTCGAGCATGCCCACCAGAATGAGATCGAATACGTTCCCATCGACGATCCGCTGGTAGCCCTCAACGTCGACACGCCCGAGCAGTATGCAGCTTTGCATTCGCAACCGGCGCTAACGCCATCGAGCTGATTCCCTCCAGGACCGACATTTATATTTATATCCAATGACCATGACCAGTCTCACGCCCGCTCAAACCGAGTTCGTCGAAAGTGTACTCACCCTGAAACCGCGCGTAGCCACGTTCGACTGCGACGGCACGCTCTGGTGCGGAGACGTCGGCGAAGGCTTCTTCTCCTGGGAAATCGAACAAAGCCTTGGGTCGGAACCGCTGGCGTCGAAACCGCTGGACTCGAAACCGCTGAGGTCGAAATCGCTGGTCTCGAAGGAAATCGCCATCTGGGCGCGTCAGCGCTACGCCGAATACCGAGCCGGCCGCGTCGCCGAAGAAGTGATGTGCGGAGAAATGGTCACCATGCATCGCGGACTGCAAGAGAAAGTAGTGCAGCAGGCGGCCGATGCCTATTTCGCCGAAGCCATCGCGCCCAACATTTTTCCTGAGCTGCGCGAATTAGTCGAGCGCCTGCGCGCCAATGGATGCGACGTCTGGGCTGTTTCGTCTTCGAATCAGTGGCTCATCCGCTCCGCCATGCGCTACTTCGGAGTCCCGCAAAATCGCATCCTGTCCGCCGAAGTGGCCGTCGAGAACGGCATAATCACGGATCGCCTGATTCGAGTTCCCAGCGGTCCGGGCAAGCCCGAGGCGATTCGATCGGTGCTCAAGTCGTCTCCCGGTTCATCTCCCGATCAGTGTCCCGATTGCGCCTTCGGCAACGCGATCTGGGATCGCGAGATGCTCGCCATGTCCAAGCATGCATTCGCCATCAACCCCAATCAGAATCTGAAAGAGGTCGCTCTTGCGAACGGCTGGAACGTGTATCAGCCCGGGGCTCCGCAAGGTCAAACAAGGATTTCAAGCCGGGTTTCAACTTAAGATTTCTAGTTAAGACTTCACGCTAACTTACGGCCAGCTCATAGGTTGCGCAAGAGCGCGGCCAGCGTGTCCATGGCCAGGTGGCTGGCATGGTCGGAGGCTTGCGGCAAGCCTCCAACTTTCTGAACCAACTCTTCGCGTTTCAGTTGCCGCGCTGCGTCCAGATTTTTGCCTTTGACCAACTCCGTAATCGCCGACCCGCAAGCTATAGTCGGAACGCAGCCTTTGGCGCGAAAGCGAATGTCGGCGATGCGCTTTATTTCCAACTTCGTCTCTTCCAGTCTCTTGTTTTCCAATCTGACGCTGAGTTCCAGGATATCTCCGCACGCTGGGTTTTCCAATTGCGCGCGGGAGTCGGGAGCTTCAACTTCACCCGGGTTGCGCGGGTTCTCGAAATGGTCGAGGAGTTCGGCGGAATACACAGGTCGATTGTAATGCTCCAGTCGCCGGGACGGGGCAAAGCCCCGTCACCACACGGGCTCAGGGCTCGCAGCTCACTTCCCGGCAACACCAGATTTGCCGCTATCTCTACAATAAGGACATGCTCGACTCATACCATCCACGACGGATTGCCTGCCTACAACCGAGCGCGACGGTGATTCTCGCCAGCGTGGGCGAATTGGACCGTGTTGTGGCGTGTACAAAATACTGCGTCGATGTGGTTCCGGAATTGCGGGAAGACGCGCGAAAAGACTCGGCGAACGGCAAGCGACGCGTCATCGTTGCCGACTCCTGGACATCGAAGGCCAGCGAGATTCTCGCCGCCCAGCCTGATCTCGTAATCGCTGCCGTTCCTTATCAGGAAGCTGCGGTCACGGAGATCCTTAAGGCAGGCATTCGCTTTCTCGGGCTGGCTCCGCGCACGCTCGCCGACATCTATACCGACATCGCGCTGATCTCCGCTTCGGTCGGAGCCGGCGAGCGCGGCGCGAGAGTGATCTCCGACATGCAAGCGGCCATCGAAGCGGTGCGACGGCAGACCGCAAGCCTTCCCAGAAAGCGCGTCTTCTCGGAAGAGTGGGGAAAGCCGATCATCGCGTCGCAGCCGTGGGTAGCGGAACTGGTCGAAGCAGCCGGAGGCGAATTCCTGGGCAAGCCGGGATCGCAGTGTTCCGCCGATGAGATCGCTCGCCTGGACCCGGAAGTCATCATCGCGGCATGGTGCGGCGCCGGAGATCGAGTGCCACTCGCGCGAATTATCTCCGCTTCCACCTCCGAAAGAGGCTGGTCGGAGACTACCGCAGTGCGGAATTCGCAGGTCTACTGTATCTCCGATGAACTCCTGAACACGCCCGCGCCCACGCTGGTCGCGGGCTTACGCGCGCTGGCGGGTGCGATTCATCCCGCGGTATTCGGTCCGCAGCGGGGACTGCGTTCCGTTACGCAAGTACCGCAGCCGCCATTACCTGCAGCGAAGATCAAAGGCGACCGCTTGGTTTAGGATGATCATCATGACCACCACCTCCAACGCCAGCAAGAGCGACGAAGTGCGCAACGCAATCGACCGCCTGCATTCCCAAGGGCGCACGGCGGATCAACTGATGGCAGGCATCACCGACCTGCTGAACGAACAAATGCTGAAGTACAACTGGGTGGGTTTCTACATGCTGGAAACGGGAGCGAATCCACCCGTGCTGGTGCTGGGACACTACCGGGGAGCGATGACGCCGCACACCCGCATTCCTTTGAACCAAGGCATTTGCGGCGCGGCTGCCTCTTCGGGGAAGACAGTGGTGGTGGATGACGTACACAAGGATTCACGCTATCTTGCCTGCTCGCTGGAAACCAAGTCGGAGATCGTGGTTCCGGTCTTTGTGCACGGCGAGGTAGCGGGCGAACTCGATATTGACAGTCACTTTCCCGCGGCATTCGGCGACGAAGACCGCAAACTGATTGAATATTGCGCTCAGCTTGTCGGCAAGCGACTGGAGAGCGCGTAAAGCAAGCTCAGCTTCTAGCTTCTGGCTGCTAGCTACTGGCAATCCTCCGCCACAGCCAGCTTGCTAGAAGCCAGAAGCTAGGAGCCAGAAGCCAGAAGCCTTCTAACCCATGAAACGAGTTGTAGCCGCGCTGATTGTGAAAGATGGCTTGATCCTCGCTTGTCAGAGGACGCGGCACCAGCCCATGCCGCTGAAATGGGAATTTCCTGGAGGCAAGATCGAAGAAGGCGAACAGCCTCGCGATGCCATGCGCCGCGAACTGGAAGAAGAACTGGGGGTGGTGGCGGAGATCGGCGTAGAAGTCGCTCGCATCGTCCATGAATATCCGGGAGGCGGATCGGTGGAACTCCGATTCTTCGAAGTGCGGAAATATCAGGGTGAAATTGAGAATCGAATTTTTCGGGAAATCCGCTGGGTGACGCGGAAAGAGCTGCTCACGCTGGATTTTCTCGAGGCCGACTTGGGGCTGGTGAACGATCTGGCGGCGGGAAAGATTATTTGAGACACGGCCTAACCGGTCCCGCCGCGCACTTGCCCATACACATAGAGCACGGTTAGTCCAATCATAATTACGGTCGTTGCCCAGGCGATGATGTTGAAGGTGCGCTTGTTTACAAATTCGCCCATCAGTTCTTTCTTGTTGATCAGCAACAACATGAAAATCAGCACGAAGGGCAAGACTGCGCCGTTGACCACTTGCGAAAATACGGCGATCTTGATCAGCGGAAGTCCGGGTATCAGGACCACAGCTGCGCCGGCAACGATGAGCGCGGTATAGAGCCAGTAAAACGCGGGAGCTTCGGAAAACTTGCGTTCCACGCCTGACTCGAAGCCCAAGCCTTCACAAACCGTGTAAGCCGTGGAAAGGGGAAGAATCGACGCCGCAAACAACGATGCATTGAAAAGCCCGAGCGCAAACAGGATATATGCCCAGTCGCCCGCCAACGGACGCAAGGCCTGAGCGGCATCGGCGGCATCGCGAATGTCACGATTGCCATGCAGGTAGAGCGTGGCCGCGCAGGCCACGATGATGAACCACGCCACCACATCGGTAAAGATGCAGCCCACAATCACGTCAAGCCTCGAAGTTGCGTACTGGCGTCGAGTGACCCCTTTTTCAACGATCGATGACTGCAGATAGAACTGCATCCAGGGTGCGATCGTCGTTCCAACCACGCCAATCACCATGTAGAGGTAAGGACCATGGCTGAAGGCCGCCACGGGGGGAGGCTTTATCGTCGCCTTCATTGCCTCAATCCACGCCGGCTTGGACAGCACTCCGGCGAATATGTATGTGACGTAGAAGAACGAAGCTGCCAGGAACACCTTCTCAACGCTCTTGTACTGCCCTTTGACGGCGATGAGCCAGACGATCACGGCGCAGATCGGCACCGCGATGTACTTGGGGACTCCGAACAGCCCCATGCTTCCCGCAATGCCGACAAATTCGCCCACGACGTTCCCGAAATTTGTAATCAAAATGCCGATCATCATGAGGAAGGTAATCCGCAGGCCATATTCTTCTCGGATCAGATCGCTCAGGCCCTTGCCAGTCACCGCTCCCATGCGGGCGCACATCTCCTGCACTACGATCAGGGCGATTGTAGTCGGGATCATCGTCCACAAGAGCATGTAGCCGAACTGCGCGCCGGCCTGCGAATAGGTCAAGATGCCGTTGGCATCGTTGTCGACATTCGCGGTAATGAAGCCCGGTCCTACGACGGCAAAAAACAGCAGGAGCCGGAACTTCCAATTTCGCAGGAATTTCATGCGTACAGACCACAGGGACGATCAAATTGGCGAAACAGAACGAACAGAATAAATGCTGAACGCGATATCTGGATAGGTGAATCTGCGAAACTGCGAAAGTTTTTGTAGTGTTGCAAATGCGGCTAAGGGAATCCAGATTGTGATAGCCGCGGGCAGTTGCCGAGCTTTGCTCGGCTGGACGGGCGAGGGCGCCCGTCCCCACACAAGCCGCGTCCTCGCTGGGCTAAAGCTTGGTACGCAGCATCGCGATCACGTCATCGGGGGTGATCACGCCGGTCAGTTGATTGTGGTCGTCGATCACGGGCAAGGTCAGCAGGTTGTACTTGTCGAAAAGTTCCGCAAATGCCATCTCTTTCGCGTCTTCGTGGCAGGAAATGAGGGGCTCCTGGGCCAACGCCAAGAGCGGCGTCGAAGAAGGCGCCAGGACGATCTTCACCAGCGGCACCGAGCCAGCCAGGGTGCCACGAGAATCGGTGAGGTAAATTGCGCTCATGTTTTCCATGCGGCCTTCGAAGGTACGCATGGCCACGATCGCGTCGTTGGCTGTGGCTGTCACCGGGAGCGCAATGTACTCGGTGGTCATGCGGCCGGCGGCCGTATTCTCTTTGAACTCGAGCAGGTCAGTGACTTCCTGGCGCTCTTCGGGCTGCATCTGCACCAGGATTTCCTCAGTCCGCTCATCGGACAGGTCGCCCAAAAGATCGGCGGCCGCGTCGGGTTCCATCTCCTCGACAATATCGGCGGCGCGGTCGGAATCGAGGGATTCCAGGACCGATTTCTGCACCTTGGGTTCGAGTTCTTCCAAGGCACCGGCGGCGACGTCTTCGTCGAGCGTCTCGAAGACTGCTTCGCGCTCATCGGGCGCCAGATCTTCCACGATGTCGGCAATGTCGGCGGGATGGAGTTTGCTGAGCCCCTCATGCGAAATCTTCAGCCGGACGCGCCGAGCCGGGTCGGTCTCGATAAGGTCGACGAAGTCCCAGGGAATATCGCGTGGAGGGATCCGCAGCAGCAACGCGCGAAGGGCAGCGGCTGGGACCATGCCTTTGAGGAGGCGGCGAATGGCGCCCCGCGCGCCCACATCCACGCCTTCTACTTTCAAAACGGGGTGATTCTGCGCGATCTCGTGATAAAAATCCACGTCGTTCACGCGCACAACTTTGCGGCCGTGCACGTCAATCACCTGCTGGTCGAGCAGGTCGCGGCTAAGCAGCAACAGTCCTTCGGAGCCATCGGCTGAGGTCCATTCCGCTGCCGTAGTGGTGGCCCGAACGTCGCCGTTGATGGTGGAAACAGCGGTCAGGGGCAAGACGCGGTTCCCGGCGGGCGTTTTGACGATCAGGAGGGCAACGCGCGAGCGGTCTTCCTGCGGGACCAGGGCCACCTCGCGCACCCGGCCGCAGTCAACGCCAGAGGCGTCGTAGACGGTCGAGCCCAACAGTTCGCTTAACGAGACGGTGGCCATCGTCAAGAGAATACTCAAGAGCGCCTGCGGATGCCAGATGAATGCGACGGAAAGATCAAAAAAGGCGATAACCACAGGGGGGCACAGAGGTCACACAGGGGTACACCGGGAAAGAATAGGAGCTAGCTGAAGGTGGGGAGCTTGATCAGGTCGTCGTGGGGAACTTGTTCCACCGGGTTCCCGGCTTTGCGCCAGGCACGCAGACCACCGGCGATAACGAAGACTTTGAATCCGAGTTCCTGTAATTGACGCGCCACACGGGCGCTGGTGGCTTCGCGCGCTCAAGTACAGTAGAGATAAATCTCTTGATCCTTGGGCAGGTTCTTGACTTCTTCAACCAGGTTGTTGGGTTCAATGCGAATGGATCCGGCGATGCGTTCGGAGTCGGCATCGTAATAGCCGTGGCTGCGGACATCGGCGATCAGCATGTTGCGCGCCGCATCGGATGCCAGTCTTCTTGCGAGTTCCTCGGCCGGGATGCGAGGAATCACATCGAGCAGACGGTACTTGCGGTAAATCCAGATGCGATAGACGAGGTAGACGGCGAGTCCGATGCCGAAGATGACCTCGGCGGCAAAGCCGGCAGAGCGCAATCCGCGAGTGATGGCGCGCAGCGCGTCGCTGAAGAGATATCCCACGACCGCGTACGCGCCGACATACAAAATTGCTCCGAGGGTATCGAATTGCAGAAAATCTCGCAGCCGCATTTTCATGCTTCCGGCGAGCGGCGGAGACATGGTGTTGATGCCCGGGATGAACTTGGCAAAAAGCAATGTCAGCTTGCCGCGCCGGTAGAAATATTCCGCCGAGCGCAGAATGCAGGTTTCCGGATTCGCGGAAAGCCGGCAGAGAAAGCCGAGCAAAGTCCATCCACTGACTCTACCCATGAAATACAGAATGACGTCGCCCACGATCATTGCGATGGCGCCTATACCGAGCACCAGGTAGAAATGCAGATCCCCGTAGGCAGCGACCGCGCCAGCGGTCAGGATGGCGAGAGCTGCGGGCAAGGGAAGACCGACGGCTTCTGCGAAGCACACGGCCGCCAGGAAGAGGTAGCCATGATGCGAGATCAGTGAGAGCAAGTCGGTCATTGGGCGATGGTCATTGGTTCGACGGTCATTGGTTGACGATCATTGGACGACGGTCATTGCGTGTCCGAGCTCATTGAGTATAACAATGACCATTCGATGCTACTCGGGTCGACCTCGGTGCAAGAACTCCTGTTAGAGTGGTAGAAATTCAGGAGAACCCTTTGTCAGTCGAAAGCCGCCGCTCTATCAATCTTCCGAATCGTCCCGCCGGCCTGCCGTTCAGCGACGCTGTGCTGGTGGGCGACACTCTGTACATCTCGGGGCGAATTGGACTCGATCCGGCGACCGGCGAGGCGCCCGAGAGCATTGCCGCCGAGCTTGAGTTGTTGTTCGCCGGCTTTCAGGCGGTTCTCCGCGAAACTTCAATGACCATGGACGACCTGGTGTGGGTGCAGGTCTATTGCCCCGATGTTTCTTTGTGGCAACAGTTCAACTCGGCTTATGTGAAGCTGTTCTCGCGGGAGTTTCCTGCTCGCGCGTTTCTGGGTTCGGGCGCGCTTTTGCTTAAGGGACGTTTTGAGATGCTGGGGGTTGCGGTGAAGGGGTAGGCGATTGTCCTGGCGAAGCAAAGGCCTATGGACTCGTGCCTGCCCCAATGCATAGGTCCTTCGCTTCGCTCAGGATGACAGATATTTTGAAGCTATTTCTCTCTGGCCACCACGAACTCCGGCGCCCACAATAGAGCCCGTTTGAATTCCGAGTCGGGAAATATGCAGATGGCTTCACGCGCGGATTCGGCGTAGCGGGCGGCCTCTTTGGAGGCGTATTCAAGCGAGCCATAACGGTTCAGGATGGTCAGGATCTCGGCGTGAGTGACGCCATTGAAGGCGCGATCGTGCAGGATGGTTTCGATTTGATGGCGCTCGGCAGCGGTGCAGCGCTCCAGCGCATGAATCACGGCCATGGTTGCCTTGCCTTCACGCAGGTCGCTGGCCACGGGCTTGCCCAACACACTCTCTGAAGCGGTGAGGTCGAGCACATCGTCGACGATCTGGAACGCCATGCCCAGATCGCTTCCGTACTGGCCAAGGCGCGCTTCCTGGGCCGCGGTGACGCCGCCGAGGATGCCGCCGACGCGCATGCACACCGAGAACAGGCACGCCGTCTTGCGATAGATCAGATCGAGATATTCCTGTAGCGAGATCAGCTTGCCGAGTTTCTCCATCTGGAGCAGCTCGCCTTCGACCATCTGCTGAGTGAGTTCGATCAGCACGTCGAGGATGCGGAAATTGCGCTCCTGCACCGCGATCTTGAAGGCCTGCATGTAGAGCCAATCGCCGGCCAGAACGCACATCGAGTTGCCCCACTGCGTGTTGGCGGCGGGGCGGCCGCGGCGGATTTGTGCCTCGTCAATGATGTCGTCGTGGACGAGAGTTGCGGTGTGGATGATTTCGACAACCGTCGCGAGCTTTACCGCGCCGTCGCCTTTATAGCCGAGCAGCTTGGCGGAGAGCAGCAACAGCGCCGGACGGATTCGCTTGCCGCCGCCGACACGGAGGTATTCGCCGATCTCGGTTATCGCGGCTACGTTCGAGACCGTGTCGCGTCCGAATTCTTCTTCGATCGCGACGATGTCGTCGCGCAGAAGATCGAAGATTTCTTTCCCGTTGATGGACGTCGTTGTACTCAAATGTGATCCGATCCGTGTCAACCCGTTAACCGCAGAGATCGCAGAGCACGCAGAGAAAATTCGTTTCTAATGTATTGATCAAAGTGTTTCCCCGCGGCCTCCGCGTTCTCTTCAGTTAAAGCATTCTTAATTGCTCCGGTAATTCGTGAACTGCAAATCGATGCCAAAGTCCTGCTGCTTGACCATGGCGATGATTTCCTGCAGCGTATCGCGATCCTTGCTGCTGATCCGCACTACGTCGCCCTGGATGGAGGCTTGCGCCTTCTTCTTTGAATTCTTGACCAGCTTGACGATCTCGCGCGCCTTTTCGATCGGGATGCCTTGTTGCAGGGTGATCTTCTGTTTTACCGTGCTGCCGGCGGCGGGCTCCAGCGCAGCGTAGGTCAATCCTTTCAGGGGGACACCGCGCTTGACCAGTTTCTGCTGGAAAACGTCGTTCAGCGCCTTCATCTTGAATTCATCGGCGGAGTGAAGCAGGATCGCATCTGTGCCCTCCATCGCGATCTGGGACTTCGAGTCCTTCAGATCGAAACGCGTGCTGACTTCCTTCATCGCCTGCTGGATGGCGTTCGAAACCTCCGCGAGGTCGATTTTACTGACGATATCGAAACTGTTATCGGGCATGGATGTCTCTGTCAAAGGTGCTGAGCGATACCCGCTCGAGGGCCGAAATTCCCCGGATCGCCCACCCCAAATGTGTACCCCTGAGAGTAACAGAAGAGGCATTATCTGCGAAGGCTGGACGCGGTCACGAGGCAGTACCTTTTATGAATTGTCATCCCGGCCCAGAACCCAGTCGAAGGGAGAGGATCTGCCTCTGGCGGCGAACTGCAGATCCCTCGCTCCGCTCGGGATGACAAAATCAATGAACGTCAGGGAGCGAGGTTTGGTGTCTCCGGCGCAAGTCCGAAGAACTTGTAGAAATTCTGGGTAGTGCGTGAGCCGATTTCTTCCGCAGACAGGCTGCGCAGTTCGCCGATCTGGCGGGCGACTTCCTGCACAAACGCCGGTTCGTTACGCTGGCCACGATGCGGAATCGGCGCCAGGTAGGGCGAGTCGGTCTCGATCAGCATGCGGTCGAGCGGAACCATTTGCGCCGCGTCGCGGATGGGCTGCGCCTTGGGAAAGGTGACATTACCGGCGAAAGAAATCATGAAGCCCATGTTGAGCGCTTGTCGCGCGTGCTCGACGCTTCCGGTGAAGCAGTGGAGAATGCCGCCGAGTCCGCTAGAAGTCAGGTGCCCGGCGCTCCAGTGCTCGGCGATCATTGCCAGGCAATCGTCCCATGCGTTCTCGCTGTTGTCGGACGGGCGGCAGTGAATGATGATGGGTAAGTTCGCTGTCCGCGCCAGTTCCATTTGCTGCAGGAAGACCGTCTTCTGTATTTCCCGGGGCGAGTGGTCGTAAAAATAATCGAGGCCGATTTCTCCCCAGGCAATCACTCGTGGGTGCCTCGCCCATCGCAGCATCTGCGAGTCGGCGGCTTGGTTAGCGAGGCTTGCTTCGTGCGGATGAATTCCCACGCTTGCCCAGATTCGGGGATACTCGGGTTTGCCATCGTATTTCTCCGCCAGTTGAATCCCACAGTTGGCGGCGTCAGGCTCGTCGCCGTTTCCGATGGCGAGATAGGCTTCGATGCCGCTCTGTTTCGCGCGCGCCAGGACTTCGTCACGATCGGTGTCGTAGCGTTTGCCTTCGAGATGGGCGTGAGAGTCGATGAACACGGTCGTTGGTCGTTAGTCGCTAGTCGTTGATCGCTCGCGAGATCGTGTGGGGACGGCGCCCTCGCCCGCCCAGGCCGAGCGAAGCTCAGGAGCGCTATTTCAGCCGCGTTCCGATGGGCACATCCTCCAGAAAGCTTGCCAGCACCGGCTTGCCGCCTTCGGGCGATGCGGCGACGATCATTCCGTTTGATTCCAAGCCGCGCAGTTTGCGGGGAGCGAGGTTGGCTACGATCACTACCTTGCGTCCGATCAGTGTTTCGGGCTCGTAAGCCTCGGCGATTCCGGCCACCAGTTGACGCACTTCGGTTCCGAGATCAACTTCCAGGCGCAGCAGTTTGTCGGCGCCTTTTACGCGCTCAGCGGTCTTTACCTGGGCCACGCGCAACTCCACTTTCGCGAAGTCGTCGATGGTGATCTTGCCATCGGGGACGGCAGCCGGTGCTTTGGGCGCGGACGAGGGCCGAGCTTCGCTCGGCTGGACGGGCGAGGCGCCCATCCCCACACCTACAGTTGCACTTGTTCCTTCCATTTGTTGCATCCTCTCTACTGCCGACTTGTCGGCTCTCGGAAACACGGCTTGCACCTGGCCTAGCTTTGTGCCGAGGTGCAATTGCCCCCACTCCAACTGGGCCAGATTGAATTTCTTTATGTCTCCCAGGCCCATCTGGGTCCAGATCTTCGCGGTGGCGTCGGGGATCACCGGATGCGCGAGAGCAGTCACAATTCGCAAGGCTTCGGCGCTGGTATAAAGCACAGTTGCGAGACGCGAACGGCTTTCTTCGTCCTTGTCCTGTTTCTCGCCCAGAGACCAGGGTTCGTTTTCGACGATGTATTTATCTACTGCGCTTACGAGGCCCCAAACTGTCTCAAGCGCTCGCGAGAATTGATACTGGTCAAACAGCGTTCCGTAGTCGGCGATTGTTTTTCTTGCCGCATCCGCAATTGCGGCATCGGCCTTGGTGTGGGCTGCGTTTGACGGATACGGTACTTCTCCCCTGAAATAGCGCGCGATCATGGTCAGGGTACGGCTGGCGAGGTTGCCGAGGCCATTGGCAAGATCAGAGTTGTAGCGCTGCACCAGGGCATCGAAACTGAACGACCCATCTTGCCCGAAGACAACTTCTCGCAACAAGAAGTAACGGAGGGCGTCGGTGCCCAGTACATCGACTATGGTTTCGGCGCGCACGATATTTCCACGCGACTTCGACATTTTGCTTTCTTCGAACAGCAGCCAGCCGTGGGCGGTGATGCTTTTCGGCAGCGGCAATCCGGCAGCGAGCAGAAACGCCGGCCAGTAGACACAATGGAAGCGCACAATTTCTTTGCCAATCATGTGCACGTCGGCGGGCCAGTACTTGTTGAATTTTCCCGGATCGCTTGAGCCATAGCCGAGCGCGGTTATGTAATTGGCCAGTGCGTCAAACCAGACGTAAACCACGTGCTTGGGATCGTCCGGTACCGGGGTGCCCCACGAAAACGTCGAGCGGCTGATGGAAAGGTCGCGCAGGCCGGTGCGCACGAACGCGAGGACTTCGTTGCGCCGCGTCTCAGGGCGAATGAAATCCGGCTGCTCGGTGTAGAGGCGGATCAACTGGTCCTGGAATGCCGAAAGCTTGAAGTAGTAATTCTCTTCGTGGACGGTTTCCGTTGGGCGTCCGCAATCGGGACAGGGTGCGCCCGGCTCGGCATCGACGTAAAGTTCGTCGTAAACGCAGTATTGACCGATGTAGGTTCCTTTGTAGATGTATCCGTTGTCGCGAATCTTGCGCCACAACGCCTGCATGCCGTGTATGTGCCGCTCGGAGGTGGTGCGGATGAAATCGTCGTACGTCAAACCCATGCGATCCCAGAGCCCACGGAATTCGGCGGAGACTTCGTCGGTCAACTGCTGCGGAGTTTTGCCCGCGGCCTGAGCGGAACGCTCGATCTTTTGACCGTGCTCGTCGGTGCCAGTCAGGAACCAGGTGTCGTCGCCCAGCATGCGATGGCGGCGCGCAATCGTGTCGCAAGCAATGGTGGTGTAGGCGTGTCCGATGTGCGGATGCGCGTTGACGTAATAGATTGGAGTCGTGATGTAGAACTTCTTGGTCATTCTGTCCTTGGTGTCGAAATCTTACCTCAGAAGCTAAAGCCGCCCTTCATT
>DATFZT010000074.1:0-35434 GCA_035314185.1 Terriglobales bacterium | reverse complement strand
GTCACGATGTACATCGCCATTGTGGTTGCGGCTCACGCTTATCACTACTTCAACAAAGCGCGCAAACAGGAGATCGAAAACTACGAGTTTCAGCGGACGCTGGCAGCGAGCGAACTCCAGGCTCTCAGGATGCAGCTTCATCCCCACTTTCTCTTCAATACGCTGCACGGCGTTGCGACATTAATTGAAACCGATCAGACCAGTGCCAAGGAGATGATCGTCAAGCTTTCAAGCCTCTTGCGGCGCACCCTCGAGCACAGCAGTTCTGATCTGATTCCGCTGCGAGAAGAACTGAAGTTCATTCAGGGGTATCTCGAGCTTGAAAAAATGCGGCTCGGCAGTCGTCTCGCCGTCGATTGGTCGATCGATCCCGATATTCAGGAAACGCTGGTTCCCCAGTTGATCCTGCATCCCCTGGTGGAAAACGCATTGCGTCATGGAATCGCCTGTTCGCGAGATGGCGGCTGGGTTGAGATTGCATGCCGGAAGAGCGAAGGCGCCCTTGAACTTCGTATTCGTAATAGCGTGGGGGGCGAGCGCACTACGGGCATGGGGGTGGGCCTGCGAAACACGCATGCTCGCCTGAAGTATTTGTACTCGGACGATGCAACTTTTTCCTTCGCCGAGACTTCTGACCAAGTGGCGACGGCGACGATTGTCTTGCCGGCGTTAGGCGATGGTCCGCAGCATCCTGGTCGACTGAGCACGCAGGATCCAGTCAAGAAGGAGCTCGCGGATCACCCGCGGGCGCACTCCGCGTAAGGACGATTGAGCGGTGGCGGACTGAATCACGGCGGACGAGGCAGACCATGCGTGTCTTAATCGTGGACGATGAGCCCCTCGCCCAAACGGCTCTTGCAGGCATTTTGGCGGCGCGAAGCGATGTGGAACATTTTGATTCGGCCAACGATGGGATCGCAGCGCTCGAACTCCTAGCCAGGAACTCTTACGACGTTTTGCTGCTCGACATTAATATACCTCAGCTCTCAGGCTTTGAGCTCGTAGATGAAATCAGCGAGCACGATCATCCGCTGCCATCCATTGTGTTTGTAACGGCGCACGATGAACACGCGATCGCGGCTTTCAACAAGCATGCCGTGGACTACGTGCTAAAGCCATTCTCAGACGAACGGATTGGCAAAGCTCTCGACCGGGCTTCCCGAAGAGCGGAGGGGGAGCGAGCCGCAAAATTGATCGAAGCCTTGCCCCAGCTGCAGAAGATGTCTCGTACGCAGTATCCAAGGATCGCAATCAAAGCGAAGGGAAGGATTCTCTTCATTGATCCCGGCGACATCGTTGCGGTTCGGGCTGAGGGCAACTATGTCCTCTTGCAACGCGACTCGGGTTCCTATCTTTTGCGCGAATCAATCTCGGAGCTCGCGCAAAAGCTCAGGCCGTACGGATTCATCCGAATCCATCGCTCCGTCCTGGTGAACACGTCATTCGTGGAAGAAATCACGCCATGCTTGAGCGGAGAATACAGCCTCCGGGTCAAAGGTGGGAAGGAATACACGGTCACCCGTACCTACAAGAAGAATCTCAAGTCCCTCGCGGAATTCTGGATCGGCAGCGATAACTTCCTGGCCGAGTAGCCCACCGCCGTTTCTCAGCCGCTGGACACGGTGGCTTGAACTCTTTGCTGCACATGCAACGTCTGAAGGAAAACTCGAAATGTGGAAAGATCACCGCGGACTTGATTCGGCAGCGAAACCAAGTGGCGACGGATGTGCCCGTTAAGGGGGAGCCATTGTGTCGGTAATACCCACAAGATCAAAGGCCTGGGCCGCCCGCCCTTAGCGACTAATGACAGCCAGGCTTTTGGATGCTGGGTACTTCTATGGCACAATGTCAGCCCGTGCCAAGCGCAAAGACTCAGGCCAAAAGCGAATACGCCCAAAGAATTGATCGAGTGATTGACTACCTTCGCGGGAATCTGCATCGCCCGGTGAAGCTAGCTGAGCTCGCGAATGTTGCATGTTTTTCGGAATTTCACTTCCATCGGATTTTTACCGCGGTTTCTGGCGAAACCCTGAATAATTTTACGAATCGGCTTCGTCTTGAAAAGGCCGCTCGTCTTCTTCGTTATTCCGAACAAAACCTGACCGAGATCGCTTTGGATTGCGGTTTTTCGTCGTCGTCCACGTTTTCCCGAGCTTTCCGATCCGGCTACGATACATCGCCAAGTCAGTTTCGAAAAAGCGGCGAGATCAAGAAGAGCAAGATTTGCAAAGAACTCTACCCGAAAGATGCATATGGTCTCCCCATGAGCGCGGAAGAAAAGAAAGCCGCGTTCCCAGTGAGATTGCTCGACATTCCTGAAAGACAAGTCGCCTATATTCGGGTTACGAATGCCTTCGAACTGGATAGAGTACTTGCCGCCCTCAAGACAGTGATCGAATGGGCCAAGTCCCAGGACGTGTTTTCGCAAGGAATTCTTTTCGGAATGACGGTAGACGATCCGCACGTGACGCCAAAGCATCTTTATCGATATGAGGTCTGTCTTGCGTCGTCCCTTCCTTTCGAGTGCAGTGAAGGAATGTCGAGATTGAAAATGCCGGCAATGCAATACGCAGCCATAAAGGTTTCCGGCGATATCCATAAGGTAGCAACGGCTTGGGACTACCTTTACAGAGATTGGCTTGTCAACAGTACCTACGAGCCCGAGCACGCGCCGGCACTTGAGGTTTTTCTGGACAAAGAAAGCGCGATGGATTGGTCGCACTTTGAATTAGATTTATACTTGCCGATTCGGAAACCGGCAGAGATACAGACGCGGAGTGGAAGGAACCGGATTTGGAGGAAACCATGATCGACGGAATTGGCGGCGTTTTTCTGTTTTCCAATGATACCAAGCGACTGGCGGCCTGGTATCGGGATTGCCTTGGAATCGCTGCTGCGGGCGAAGACAATGAGTGCAAGTCAGTCTATGCAACGTTTGACTCTCGGGATCTTGAAAATCCGGAGATCAAGAGAACCTTGGCGTGGGCGATTATGGCCACCAATCACGACATCAAGGATAAGCCGCGTACGGGTCAGATTAACTATCGAGTCAAGAACATGAAAGAAGTCCTCAGCCATCTTGAGAGCAAGGGCGTGGCAATCGAAAAGACCGAGGAATATCCCTCCATGGGAATCTTCGCGTGGCTCAAAGATCCAGATGGCAATAAGATCGAGCTTTGGGAGCCAGCGGAGAATATATAGAAACTTCTGATTTGAGAAGGCAGGTGGCACATGCAGGGACTACCGTGGAGCACAATCGCGCTCGGCTCGCTGTTGCTGATCTCGGCCTACCCAAAAGGAGGACAGAAAGTGGAATCTCCGCAATCTGAAAGGTCGAAGCCGCCCGTCAAGGTGGAGCAGCGCGGGCGCATTCTTGGAATCGGCGGTATCTTCTTCAAATCCGCTAATCGTGATCAGATGCGCGAATGGTATTCGAAGCATCTTGGACTCGCTGACAAAGGCCAAGGCGTGATGCTTCCGTGGCGCGAACACGACGACCCGCAAAAGGAACACGTTACCGTTTGGACTGTTTTTCCCGCCTCCAGTAAGTATTTCGATCCCAGCCCGGCACCGTTCATGATCAACTACATCGTGGACGATATGGATGCTTTGCTCGACCGCCTAAAACAAGAGGGAGTAAAGATTGACGCCAAACGAATGGATGAATCCTACGGTCGCTTTGCCTGGATCTATGACTCGGACGGGAACAAGATTGAGCTCTGGCAGCCGCTGCCCGCAAAGCCCTAACTCTGGCAACAAGCTGCTTCGTCGATCGATCAGCTCAGTAACCTGCCGGCGAGCCAGTAATCGGCACTGAACTTTCCCGGACCAGAGCAGATCAGCCAGAAAAAGAAGAGCACGTACAGGACTTCCGGAAGGTAGAAGAAATCGTCGAGCCAGTTAAGAGGCGAAAGTCCTTTAGGCGAGGTGGAAAGCGCGCTGGTGAGTGTGGCCACAGTCATATCGATCAATAAAGCCATGCTGGCCGGGCTCGAAAGAAACCCCACGGTCAGCAAGGATCCGCCAACGAACTCGACACTCGACACGAAATAAGTCATCAGGCGGGGAAACGGGACTTTGGCCTTAACGAGCGTTTCGTACATAGTTTGCGTGCTGCCGGCGACAAACAATTTGTTTGCCCCGGAGATGGCGAAGAACAGCCCGATCGAAACGCGTACCAGCAGGATGGCATATTGTTCCAAATCACTGCTACCCAGCAGCGCATACTGGACCAACCGTTTCCAATCCATCTCTTGTCCCTCCATCGGAAGATGTGCTGTCGTTGGCGAATTCTCGTGCCTCGAGATTATGTGTCCATCCGTTCGACCCATTGAGCGCGCGATGCGGGAGCCACGAATGGATCCGCAAAGTACTGTATTTCCCGCGCAACCTTGTCGCCCCTGACTCCATGATGCTCACGGTGTAGGACGGCTTGCCGTCATATGTCAGGGTGAATTCGGTGATCCAAAGATCACCGCCACCAATCATTCGTCGGACAGTAAACCGCTTTTTGCTCGGCTGACTGGCACGTTGGTTCTGTATGTTGCTTCGACCGCGGGTTCGCTCGCCTGACTGCGGGTAATCCAGCACCGCGTCCTCGTGATAGATGAGGTGCTCCGTTACAAAATCGTTGGCGTCGGACGCCGCCCAATGCTGATCCAGTGCCGCACGGATCTCCTGATCTCGCGCTCCAGAACACTGCTCCTTGTTTTGTTGATCGTCTTGAGCCTTCAATTTGACAAGAAGCTAAATGCTTTAGCGGAATCGGAGTGTATGACTCGTCAAGTCGCGCTGTTTCTTCGATCACCCCAGGTACACGATCGTATATTCATTGATCCACAGGTCGCCGGTCGGGACATCGACATGTCACCTTCCTTTCCGAGTCACAGTCCTCGGCTCGCTCCAGGGCGCAAATTGTAAGCCTAGGAGCAGCCCTGGGCGCTTGGGGGCCGACTAAGGTTGGAACCCGTCCGCCATCCACTTGGCGAATAGTTCAATCCGAGATTGCTGCCAAGGACCTTCTCCTTTTGGTGGTGGGGGCGGCATTACGGCGCCGCCGATTCCACGAATGCGATCGTAGATGGCGCCAGCGTGCTTTTTAACGTCATCGTAACTTCCCAGGTTGAACGCCTTGCTCATGCCTTGAATGTCTCGCTCCGTAAAGAGCGGGCGAATGTCCATTTGAAAGCTCGTTGTTTTCGTCATTGCGCCTCACAGGTATTGGATTATACGGATGTCGCGGTCTCCTTCGTGAATCCAAAACTTCCTTTCTCTTGACGTCAGGGTATAGGCTGTTCATCTCAACCCGGCGGCATAAAGCTGTCACCATTCAGCCAGAACAAAATGGGCCGCGCAATTGGACGATGGTATTGCCCATACTTTCGTATCGGGATGAGTAAGGGTTTCACGCTTTTCCTCGGAGTCACCGAACTGGCCGGGGATCCGCTCACCCTTTATGATTGGTGTACTCTCATGGGCACGCATCAAGAAGCAATCACACGCCGACCTGAATACCGGTTGTATGATTCCGGTGCCGTAGGAGCAGCCGCATTCTTTTGCTGCCCTCTTGCCGGTGCCATTCTCATAGCAGTCAATTACCGCAGGCTGGGGAAAGCCGGTAAAGGCGTTCTCGCAGTCGCCCTCGGGTTGATTGCTACCGCGCTCAGCATCCTGGTCAAGTGGAATTGGAATACGTCGTCGGGCTCGCTGGGCCGGCTGGGCTATGACGCATTTGAGATCCTGTTCTTGATCTGTACGTGGATCTGCACGTGGAAGGCCGCAAAGGAGCTGCAGGGTGACGCTATTGAAGAACACACTGCCCGCGGCGGCCAGCTCGGTTCGAGGTACACGGCCGCTTGGGTCGGGATCGCAACTTTGGCGGCTTTGGTCGTCGCGATTGGCGTTGTAGTTTACGTGTATCAATATCGGAAAATCGTGGTCATTGGAGCTAAGGACCAGGTCATCTACTCCGGCATTGCCACCAAGTCCGAAGCTACAGCGCTCGGCAACGCACTCAAGAGCGATGAATACTTCCAGGACCGCGGATCGTCCGTTCTACTCAACAAGGGAATCGGCAGCACGACCATCTCGTTCGGGGTGCAGGACGGTGTCTGGAACCAGGCGGGAATGCTCTCTTCGTTTGAAGAGCTTGCTCTGGAAGTAGCTCCGGCAGTGGGCGGGCTCCCGGTCCAGGTCCAACTGATGGACAGCAAGGGAGACGTTGAGGCGACATCGACCGTGGGCGAGGTAAGTTTCGATGGCAGCGACGGGGTCTATTATGAGGGCTCGGTAACCAAGGCCGAGGCGCGGGCACTCGGCCGACGGTTAGAGTCGATGGGCTTCTTTCGGGGTAAAGGAGCCAACGTGTTCTTGATCAGGCACGATGACGACGGCACGACTCTCGCGTTCGTCGTAGTCGGTGAGGCCTGGAACGATCCCAGCAGGGTGAGCAGTTTCGAAGCCATCGTGCGTGACGTTGCTACCACGGTGGGCGGTTTGCCGATTGACATGCACCTTATGAACACACAACTCCAGGTAAAGAAGGACGAGGTAATCAAGTAGCGGAAGGCGGGTTCAGGTCTTGGGCCGCTTTGTCACCTGAACTGCCTCCCGCACACCCGATACGAAGGTATCGTCGATACCATCGTCCAATTGTTTTACTCCCCTCACCTCTGGCTTAATGGCAACGGTTCGAGATGCACGTTGATCGGCTTAGAAAACTCTTTTTGTGAAGGAGAACAACCATGTCTGAACTTGTGACGAAATCTGTGGCGCAAGAACAACAAGAACAGAAGGTAGAAACACGCACCGCCGTGGAACGTATCGCCGGCTTCACCGTCGTTGCGATAGCCGTGGCAGTGCTCGCCGTCCTCGTCGCCACGGCCGTTTACGCGCTAGGCCAAGACAAGGACAAGTACTCGCTGATATCGCCGGGAGGAATCGCCTTCTCCGACTTCAGAGGATACGAGGACTGGTCGGTCGTCTCTTCCGCCCGGACCGACGAAGTACTCAAGGTGATCGTCGCCAATCCGACGATGATCAAGGCGTACAAGGCAGGCGTTCCCGGCAGCGGCCAGCCCTTCCCGGAGGGCTCCATGATCGTGAAGCTGCAGTGGAAGCCGAAGAAGAGCACGGAGGCCCCTTTCGTCGTGGATGTGCCAGACGTCTTTAGCCAGGCTTTCGTCATGGAAAAAGACAGCAAGAGATTTCCGAAAAGCGGCGGGTGGGGATACGCGGTGTTCAACTACGAAGCCGCATCGGACAAGTTCACGGCCGATCCCAAAAGCCTCTCAGACTGCGGATACGCGTGCCATACGCCAGTGAAGGCGAAGGACTACATCTTTCACCCGTACCAGAAACGTTGAACCGCGCCTGCCCCCGACATCAAGTATCCGGCGCGGCTGCCCAGTGACACCATCAACCGTCGACAAACACCTCGACTCCTGTCCGTCACCGACTTTTTCACGGGTACGATCATTCCAGCAGCGGGTATGCTGATCGCATTGCGGTATTGTCCTATAAGGCCGCGACTTGAAATCAGTTGCACTTTTCAGTGCGTGAAACTTTCGGAACGGCAAGGACGATCGTGGGAAGACAATGAACCTACAGGCCACGCCTTCGCCCGAACCAGATCGCGTGCAGTCCAACCCGCCGCAGGCACGAAGCGGTAGCTGGCTTCCTCTGTTTCAAGGCATAAGGCCTGTGACTCGGGCCGGAGCGGTCCGGGATGCCTTGGCGGGATTCCAACTGGCGGCGATGAACCGTGTCGCGAGCCGAGGCGTTTCTGAAAGTGTGATTGCGATCACACCTGCTTGTGACTGATGTTGCTGCAAAGTGTGAGTGCCTTCCCCGATACTAGCCCGCATCTCTCAGTCCGTAATGATTGCAATATAATGACTCAAACTTTGACCGCCAAGGAGGCGATCCTATGGGTACGCGGCGTGGGGTGTCCCTGCTTTTTGCTTCTGTGATCACCGTCATATTGCTGTTTCTCGCAGCAGTGAATCCGCCCAACGCGTGGGCGGTTCCAAGCTATGCGCGGCAGACGGGCCTGGCATGCAGTGGTTGCCACTACACTCCTCCGGAACTCAACCCTGCGGGACGGAGGTTCAAGCTGCTCGGTTACGTGGATCGAGGGGATCAGACCAAAACCGTGACATCGGAGGGAAAGAAGAAGAATGCAGCGCTTGATCTTCTCGCTTCGCTGCCCCTTTCGGTAATGCTTGAGACCTCGTTTACCGCAACTAAGTCAGCAATTCCGACGACCCAGAATGGCAATTTTGAATTTCCTCAGGATATTTCGCTCTTCCTTGCCGGGGCATGGACGAGCAATATCGGCAGCTTTCTTCAAGTGACTTACAACACCCAAGACGACAATTTCAGCATGGATAACACGGATATCCGCTACGCGAATAAGACGAAGATGAACGGCAAGGAGTTGGTCTACGGCGTGGACCTCAACAACAATCCCACGCTGGAGGATCTGTGGAATAGTACGCCGGCGTGGGGTTTCTCGTGGATCGCCAGCGATGTTGCACCCACCCCTAACGCCACTCCCATCATTAATGGCGCTTTGGCGCAGGACGTCGCCGGAATTGGTGGCTATGCGATGTGGAACAATCACCTGTACCTGGACCTTGCGATTTATCGTTCGGAACACGTAGGTGGTTCTCAGCCGAATCCTGGAGTTGGTTTTGGACACAACATCGTGGGGGTTGCGCCCTACTGGCGCGTCGCCTGGCAGGAATCGACCGGGACGACGCAATTTGAGATCGGCACCTATGGAATGCACATGAAGAGCACCAACAACGCGATCAATGATGGGGTAAGTAACGTCTATGATTCCTACACGGATTGGGCCTTCGACACGCAATATGATCGGACATTATTCAGGAAGGACGTGCTATCGGTGCGAGGCACGTACATCCGAGAAAATTCCAATTTGGCATCCAGTGCCAACGTCCCACCCCCCACGGGTCCGTTGGCATCGCCGGGTGGGCACCATTTAAACACCTTTATGCCCAACGTCGAATACCATTTCGGCAATCGCTATACGGGTGCATTTGGTTGGTTCATTACCGAGGGCACGGCCGATACATTGCTGTATCCGCCGGGTGCGGTGACCGGCAATGCCAATGGCGACCCGAGAAGCGCCGGATATATCGCAAACGTCTCGTATTGGCCGTGGCAGAATCTACAGCTCGCCGCCCAATATACCGGGTACACTCGCTTCAACGGCGGCTCTAGCAGCTACGATGTCACCCCGAATGGTCGCAACGCGAGCGGCAACAATACGATTTATCTGGATGCGAAATTTTTGTTCTGACACGCACCTGGGCAATTACCAAGTACGAATCCAAAGGAGAAAAACGCAATGAGACGCAACGGATTGATATTGGCGGTACTGACAGCCGGGTTGTGCAGCGCAGCGTGGGCCGGCGATATCGAGGGAAAAGTTACGGGCATGAAGGGCCACTCCGTGGTTTACGTCGACGCCATCGCTGGCAAAACGTTTCCCGCTCCCAAAGAGCACCCGGTCATAGATCAAAAAGGACTGGTCTTTGCGCCACACATCATGGCCGTACAACAGGGCACAACGGTTGAGTTCCTGAACAGCGATAACGTGCAACACAACGTCTTCTGGACTGCTGTCTCTGGCGACAAGAAGGCAGGAAAAAATCTCGGGACTTGGCCCAAAGGTGAAAAGCGTCCCTTTACATTTGATAAGGTGGGCGTCGTGCCGCTGCTCTGCAATGTACATCCGGAAATGGAGGGATATGTCATTGTGAGCCCAACTCCCTATTTTGCCGAAACTGATGACAGCGGCAACTACAAGATCAAAGACGTGCCCGACGGCAGCTATACCGTAACCGTGTGGCATGAAGGCGCCAAGAACCAGTCCAAGCCGGTAACGGTGGCGGGCGGCGGCAAAGCGGACTTCACCGTGAGCAAATAAGAGAATGAAGAGCGGGCAGACATCGTCCGCTCTTCGCTTTTGCCTTCTCCGAGTAGAATGCTTCTCATTCAACGAAGGACTGGGGGATTGCCGTCTTGCTGAAGCGGTTCAAAGACAAGAAAGTCGACAGGGATTGGTTGAACACCAACTTCCCCTGCATGATGGCTTGTCCGGCCCACACCAACGCGGGCCGGTACGTGGCGCTGATTGCCGAGGGGCGATTCGAGGAAGCTTATAAGTTTGCTCGCGATCCCAACCCGCTGGCGAGCATCTGTGGCCGGGTCTGTGCTCATCCCTGCGAAACTGCCTGTCGTCGTGGAGATATCGATCGGCCGATCGCAATAAGGGCTCTCAAGCGTTTTCTGACCGAGCGGCACGGCCCGGAATCGAAACGCCCTGTCGACATCAATGCCGGACGCGGTCAGAACAAGCTGCCATTCAAAGTCGCCGTGGTCGGCGGCGGACCGGTCGGACTGTCAGCGGCTCATGACCTGGCCCTGATGGGCTACTCGGTCACGATTTTTGAAGCCGCTCCCGTCGCCGGCGGAATGCTCTACCTCGGTATTCCAGAATACCGCTTGCCTCGCGATGTCGTGGAAGCGCAAGTGCGCGAAATTCTGGCGACCGGCGACATCACTCTTAAGCTCAATCAGGCGGCTGGGCGCGATTTCACGGTTTCAGACCTGCGCCACCAGGGCTTCGATGCGGTGCTGGTAGCGGTGGGGGCACATCGCAGCCGCGATCTCACCATTCCGGGTGTTGACCTGGACGGGGTTTACAAGGGCATCGATTTTCTGCTCAACGTGAATCTCGGCTATAAGTTCACCATCGGCAAAAAGGTCATCGTGATCGGCGGCGGGAACGTGGCCATGGACGTAGCGCGTTCGGCGGCTCGCGAAGTGGTGCGCCAGCATGTCGCTGGAGTCGAAGACCTCGAACCATCGCTCGAGAGTGTGAGCGCGGTGGCCACAAAAGAAATGGTGGACGTTTCTCTCTCTGCGCTTCGCCTGGGCGCGCAGGAAGTGCATCTCGTCTGCCTGGAAAAGCGTGAAGAAATGCCGGCAGCGCTGGAAGAGATCGAAGAGGCGGAGACGGAAGGCATCATCATGCATCCCGGCCTGGGCCCCAAGCGCATGATCGGCAAAGATGGCAAGATTGTGGCGCTAGAGACGCTGAAGACGAAATGGGTGTTCGATCAGAACAAGCGCTTCAATCCTGCGTTCTACGAGGGGAGTGAAACGCAACTGGAGTGCGACACCATTATTATGGCCGTCGGGCAGGCGCCGAATCTGGACTTTCTTAAACCGGAAGATGGCGTGGAAAAGTCTCCGCGCGGTCTGATTGCGGTGAACCCACAGACCCTGATGACCTCAGCGAACGGAATCTTTGCCGGAGGCGACTGCGTTTTTGGCCCGCGTCTGATCATCGACAGCGTGGCGGACGGCAAGCGCGCCGCGGTCGGTATTGATGAGTTCCTGCGCGGACGCAAGCATCCCGAACCGATTGTTGAGGTAGAGGTCTTTAAGCGCCACAGCATGCCGCTGGAATTATTGGACCTGGAGCGCCCCGCGATTCCCATGCTGCCACTCGAGCGCCGCACCGGAGTGACCGAAGTCGAGGTCGGCTACGACGCTGAGTCCGCGATGGAAGAGGCGCAGCGCTGCCTGCACTGCTGGGTCAACACCGTCTTCGAAGGCGTTCCCGAAGATGGGACCATGTGCATTCTGTGTGGTGGTTGCGTAGATGTGTGTCCGGAAAACTGCCTGTCGCTGGTTTCACTCGGTCGTATCCAGTTTGAGCCGGAGACGGTGCAGCAGATTCGCGAGAACCAGGAATTGTTTGGCGTCGAGCTCGACGAAGTGGCGGCCAATGAACTCGGCATCGTGGCCGGCTCCGCCATGCTGAAAGACGAGACGCGCTGTATTCGCTGCGGTCTCTGCGCCGCGCGCTGTCCGGTCGGCACCATCACCATGGAGTCATACAACCTGGTTTCCGCCGAGGCGACAGGATTGATTTCGATTGAATTCATCGATGGACCACTCAGACCCAAATCACCGGCTGCGGCTGGAGGCCCGAGGTAGGCAAATGCCTGATGAGAAGAAAATCACGCCGACGGAGACGAGCAGAGAGAAAGAGAAAGAGTTCGACCGTCGCGCTTTTTTCGTGAAGCTGGGACTGGGATCATTGAGTATTGCAACTGCCGGCACGGCAGCGTTCGCCTACCAGTTTCTCTCGCCAAATGTTTTGTTCGAACCCTCTCCGATCGTCAACGCGGGCAAGCCGGAGAATTACGCGGTCGATTCGGTGACGCTGGATGTGAACTCCGGGATTTACCTTATCCGTGCGCAAGAAGGTTTTGTTGCGCTCAGTGCGGTTTGTACACACCTCGGCTGCCTGACCGCGTGGAAGCCCGAGTTGGGGGAGCATGGAATCATCGCGTGCCCGTGTCATGGCAGTAAATTTTATGTTCGGGACCCCGGGAAAATTCCCGGCGAGAAGATTGAGGGCCCGGCCCCCAGACCACTGCCTTGGCTGCAAGTGTTGCTTAGCGATGAGGGAGATCTTATGGTGGACCGTTCCAAACAAATTAGTCCGATGAAGTTCCTGACGGTGTGAGCGTGGCGAAAACAATCACAAACTATTTCGAAGAATTGCGCGGCACACGGGTCTGGCGTTCGGTGTTCCGCAGCGGGACCGGATCGAGCACGCTGCATCGAGCACTCGCGGTGCAGCAGAACGTGTTCCTGCACCTTTTTTCGACCAAGGTGCGGACCCGGATGCTCAGCTTCAGCACCACGTGGTATCTGGGCACCCTAACCTTCGGAACGTTTCTCATACTGGTAGCCACTGGCATTCCCCTGATGTTTTATTACCATCCCTCGGTGCCACAGGCCTATGCGGACACTAAGGACTTGCAGTTTGTGGTTTCCTCCGGCTTGTTTCTGCGCAACCTGCACCGCTGGTCCGCACATGCCATGGTGTTCCTGGTGTTCGCGCACATGTTTAAAGTGTTCTACCGCGGCGCCTACCGCGCGCCGCGCGAGTTTAACTGGGTGATTGGAGTCATCCTGCTCCTGCTTACTCTTTTTCTCAGCTACACCGGCTATCTGCTGCCCTGGGATCAGTTGGCTTTTTGGGCGATCACGGTGGGTTCGAACATTGCTTCCGCAGTGCCAGTGATGGGCAACAAAGTTCATTTTCTGATGCTCGGCGGCAATATGGTGAACGCCAATGCTTTGCTGCGCTTTTACGTACTGCACTGCATGATTTTGCCCCTGGTTGCGATCCTCTTTGTCGCCATACATTTCTGGCGCATTCGTAAAGATGGCGGCCTTTACGCGCATCAGAGCGAGTCAAGAGCGGTTGAGACGAATGCGGTTCCCGCCGCGGCAAAGGGGAGGCAACTCCAATGACCGATCCAAAGCCCGATCCTAAAGATTTCATCGCTGGCATGGACTCGAATGCCCGCAAATCGCCTACCCGAGTTGTCTTCGTCACCCGGCGGACATCGGCGCAGGTCAAGACCGCGGACGAAGAGCAGGTGCAGACCTACCCCGAAGTCCTGTTCCGCGCCGTGGTCGCCATCGAGGTGCTGGCGATTGCGTTGGTAGGCATAGCTCTCTTGTTCAATGCACCGCTCGAGGGCATAGCCGATCCCTCGCATACGCCCAACCCCGCCAAGGCGCCCTGGTACTTTCTTGGATTGCAGGAGATGCTGCACTACTTTCCCCCGGTGGTCGCGGGGGTTCTGGTTCCGACTCTAGTGGTGATTGCGCTGATTGTGATTCCTTATTTCAACATCAACATCGAGGCCGAGGGCTTATTCCTGAAGGATCGCAAGCGCCGAGTTTTTATCTTCTACCTGGGCGCGGCGGCGCTCTCCGTGTTCTTGTTGGCATTCGATGTTTACGTGGCGCTGGTGCCGACGCTCATCGTCGCTGGGTTCATGATACTGGCGGTCGAGAGTTCTCCGGAGTCCACTTCGGCTTTCCGGCGATATCTCGCCGGCAGACCACTTTCCTACTGGATCATGACCTGGTTCCTGTTCGAACTGATTGTGCTCACGGCGGTTGGCACATTCTTCCGCGGCCCGGGTTGGTCTTGGGCGCTGCCCTGGGGGAGCTAGCTTGCAATTATCGAAGAACAAGTTATCTATATCGATGTTATGGCAGACGTTGTTCGGCCATCCGGTGCGCGCTTTTGGCGTGGTCAGCCTGCTGTTATCGATTTCGCTGGCCATTGCGCCGGCCAAGAACCACTTCAGTGAATGGCGTCATTATCAGAACAAGTATCTTTCACTGATTCGGGGCCGCGGAGACGCAGTCACGCTCGAACGCCGCTTCCACGACCACGATGGAATCCAGCAAATCTGGCTGCCGCAACTCGGGGTGGTGGATCGCTGCACGAGCTGCCACGTCGGACTGAAAGAAGCGAGTCTTGCCGACGTCAGCGTACAGCCGTTCCGCCGCCATCCCGTCATTCCACACACGCTTGACCAGTATGGCTGCGTAATGTGTCACCGCGGGCAAGGCCCTGCGACCACCGTTGAGGAAGCACATCGCAGCACGTTGGCCTGGGAGCAGCCGATCTTGCCGGCACGGTACGTTCAATCTTCCTGCGGGCAGTGCCATCGCGCTCCTCTCACCGGAACACCGCAACTGAATTCAGGACGCAATCTGCTGACGCGCTACGGCTGCGTGCATTGCCACACCATCAAACTGCCCGACGGCAGCGCGATTCAGCCGACGGATGATCCGCCCTCGCTTGAGCACGTGGCCGACAAGACCACCCGAGAGTGGATTTATGCGTGGCTGAAGGATCCGCAGGCCTACGCGGTCACGGCGACGATGCCGAATTTCAAGTTGAGCGATCCGGACGCGCGCGATATTTCGGCGTTCCTGATTTCGAACAGCACGCCGATCGCTGGAGACACGGTGCCAGGCAACAAGAACGAGAAGGCGCCTGATCCGGCCGAGGGAGCCAGCTTGTATGGCGAGTCGTTCTGCGCCTCGTGCCATGCCGTGCAGAATGCCGCCGGGAATGTGGTTGGTGGCGACATCGGCCCGGAACTCACGCGCGTGGGCAGCAAGGTGAAACCAGAATGGCTGCGAGCCTGGTTGCGCAACCCGCGTGTTTACGATCCGGGAACGGCCATGCCACACTACCGCTTCACCGATCCGCAGCTTTCGCTGCTTACTGGATTCCTGGGAAATAAGACGGATTCCGACTTGCTGGCAAGTGTGCATCTCGACGCCGCCACGCCAGAACAGATTGCGCACGGCAAACTTCTGGTGACTGAGTACGGCTGCGCGTCTTGCCACGAGATCAACGGCATCAAGAAGCCGGATAACTTCGCTCCCGAATTGACCCGCATTGGGAGCAAGCCGCTGACGCAGATTATTTTTCTGCCGGGGATGACGCACGCTCTGCCGGATTACATTGCCGCCAAGATCCGGCAGCCGCGTTCGTTTGGATCGGCACTGAAGATGCCCCAGTTCAGCCTGGCGCCCGCGCAAATTGATGCTTTGACGACGGCACTGCTCTCGCTTACCGACCGCGCACACGACTTGCCACTGGCACTGACCGTACCGTCAAAACCGCCTTCGAACTACCAGCCCGCGGGTAAGGCCGGAAAGCTCATGGACGACATGGCCTGCTTCACCTGCCATGCGATCAACGGACGCGGCGGCGACCTGGCTCCCGATCTGACCTGGGAGGGCAGTTCGGTGCAGCGGCCATGGCTGCTGGCATTCCTGAAGAACCCGGGCACGTTGCGGCCGGCACTCATCCGGCGCATGCCGAGGTTCAACCTTTCCGATGACGACGCGAAGGAACTAACCGACTACATCATGACTGTCTATCAGACTCCGGCGTTCGACCGCGACTCCATGCCGTCCACCGGGTATCCGCCAGTGCAAGTGGAGCAGGGGAGACAGCTTTTCTATTCCAAGTATGCCTGCCAGTCTTGCCACATTGTTGATACCAAGGCTGACAAAGGCTACATCGGACCATCGCTCACGCAAGTGGGCTCGCGCTTGAATGCCGCGTGGATTTACCACTGGCTGAAGGATCCGCAGGCCATGCGGCCCGGCGCCATCGAACCGAACCGCAACATGAACGACGAAGATGCCCGCGCTCTGACCGCATTCCTGATGACGCAAAAGGGCTCCGATAAGCAGGAGGCGAAGAAATAACATGTTCCGAAATAGAATGACCGGACACGGGCGGACACTCTTCGTACTCTGCTTGATTCTGGGGAGCGCAGGGTGCACACACAAATCAGGACCAGCTTCCGCATTGAAGCCAACCGGGTTCGGCGCAGCGTTGGTCGAGTCGAGTGGAGGCAAGCAGATCGGCGCAACCGGCACGGTTCTTGCTCAACCCCTGGTCGTGCAGGTCAACGACGAACAAGGGAACGCGGTCGCGGGAGCCCTGGTCGAATTCAGCGGGCCTGCGGGCGTCAGCTTCGACCCTCAGGGTGGCGTCACCGATTCCAGCGGACAGCTCAGCACAAACGTGACGCTGGGCAGCATGGCGTTCCGATATCAACTTACCGCGCGGACATCGACGAAAGCGCAGAAACCGGTCGACCTGAAGATTGAAGAAATTGCGCTGGGATATCAACAGATGGTCGGATTTCAACTCGACAACAAGTATTGTGGCCGCTGCCACAATCCGGAATCGAGCGCGGAGCGGGTTTCCAATTTCGACAATCTTGAGGTGAAGCCGCACCCGTTCACCGAAGGCGAGACGCTCAATAAAATGACCGACGCCGACCTGACGGCCATCATCAGTCACGGCGGACCCGCACTCAACAAGTCGGCGCTGATGCCGCCCTACGGCTACACTCTCACCAAAACGGAGATCGAGGCTCTGATTGCATACATCCGCCTCGTGTCGGATCCGCCCCCACATGTTTCCGGAACGGTCTACGCACAAAAGTGAGGGCGAAGTAGCGGATGCAGACCGGAGAAATCATCTAGCTTCCGAAGACTAATGCAGGCGCGGATTTGGGGCGACTGGAAGTTCTCTAGAACGTCAATCGCAGGGCGAACTGCCCGATGCGGGGAGTCGCCCCACGGAAGGTGCCGGTTGTGGTGATCTGGCCAAACGTTGGACTTTCAATATTTGCCGCACCGTTGAGCAGCGTCGGTTGCGCGAATTCGGGATGATTCAAAGCATTGAAGAACTCAGCGCGAAATTCCAACTTGTATCGCTCGGTGAGCGAAGTGGTCTTGGCGAGCGCGATGTCGAGATTGGTCAAGGTCGGACCGCGCAGCACATTGCGGCCCACGCCGTAGGTTCGGTCGGCCGGGTTATTCACGGGATCGAGTTGCGGGAAGCAGGGATTGGGAAAGCCTCCGTCAAAGTAATTACTGTTCTCGAGTGGCACGTTGGAAAAACTATTCGGATCAAAGATAAAGTTGCCGGTTACTGCCTGGGTCGTGACCTGGCAACCGCCCGTGATGGGGTTGGTACCGTAGGTAATCTCTTGAATTGTCCGCACCTTACGGGGATCAAACGTCCTTATGGGCGCAACCACTGCGGCGCGAGAAATTACAGGATCGCCCGCACCCGAAGAACCGGGGTTGAGAGGGTCGGTGTAATCGGGCAACTGGGCTGGAATGTCGAATGGGAATCCGGTTCGATAAGTAAGGATGGGATAGAGACTCCAGCCCTTGGTGAGGCGCTTCGGACCCGTGGCCCACACGCGATCAAAAGGCAAATCCCATCCCCCACTCAGGCTGATGCGATGGCGGACGTCGCTGTCGCCGGAAGCGTAGAAAAGACGCGGGCTGTAGGTGGGTACCGCATAATTGCGTTGCTCGAAACCGGAAGCATTATCGAGATTATGCCCGTAAGTGTAGGCGAGGGTGTAATAGACCGTGCCGATGCGCGAATCTTTGGGTTGCCGGGTCAGGCTCGCTTCGAAGGCGTTGTAGTTTGCATTGGATACGTTCTGGAATTCAGGGAGCGCGCCGTAGCAAACGACACCTATGTCGTTTCCGCAGTTGCCGCTGCTGCTATTGAGCAGTCGATTGGTACTGCCCGGCATCATGGGGTTGATGTCTTTCAGCGACGTCAGTCCACGCCCAGTGCTGCCCACATAGTTGGCTTCCAGAACCATGTCGGCGAAAAGATTGCGTTGCAGGCTCAGGTTGTATTGGTAGACGTAGGGAGTGCGCAGGTGCGGATCGTCCAGATAGATAGCTCCGGTGGTGTTGACTGGCAGAAAGGGCGTGAAATCGATGTTAGAGGCGGGCGGCTTCGAGGGAAAAGTACTGGCCACGCCCAATCCGATGCAGTTGCCGTTCTGGTCATAACTGTTACATGCATTCTGGAAGGGCTGGCTCATATAGGTGAGCGGCGCGGTCACCTGGCAGCCATTACAGTAGGGCGGGAAGTTTGGGGAAGTATAGAAGAGTCCCGCAGAGCCCACGAACGGGGGCTGGCCGTTGAATTGAAGATTATCTTCGCCTTTCAGGATGTCATAGAAAATGCCGACGCCGCCGCGCAGGCTGGTCTTGCCGTTTCCGGTTGGGTCCCAGGCAAAACCGAAGCGCGGTGCAAAATTTTTCTTGTCGGGGAAGTTCGTTCCGGTCGGGGCACCGGGATCGCCGGGAAACACCAGTCCCTGAGGCGCGTTGGTAAATCGTCGCGACTGATCTCCCGGAATCACCGAAAAACTGCGCCCCTCGGTGTCGAACTTGGGCGTGTTGTATTCGTAGCGCAGCCCAAGGGTTAGCACCAGGTTCTTGCGGAAGTGCCACTCATCCTGGCCAAATATATAAGTGCTCTTGCTCCGAATGTTGGAAGGCGCCAGCGCGTTCTGGAAGTAAGCGTCCGGGGTGCCGAGCAGAAAATCCGCATAATCGTTTCCCGAGCCCACGAAATTGTCAGAGTAAAAATCCAACTCCCCATTCAAGTAAAAGCCGTAGACCATATTCTGCTGATAGGGAGAGAATCCAGCTCCGAACTTCCAGTTGTGTTTCCCCCGAGTCCAGGAAAACGCGTCCGTCCAGGAGAAAGTATTTTCGACGAAGCGCGTCGGCCCGTTTTCAGTGGGGCCAATCAAAAAACCGTTGTCGAAAAAAATGTCAGTCGGACCCGTGGCCAGATCGGGAGTAATGTCGATGCCAAGTTGCGGGCCCGTGGGCAGGTGGTTCGCTGGTTGGTCCGATAGGAAATTCGTGCGGTGCACAACGAAATGAAATTCATTGAGCGCGGTTGGCGTAAAGATGCGGGTATAGGCCAGATTGAGGAAGTAATAATCCTTCTTATTGGTGGCGGGGAAGCCCGGGACGCTGGCGGTGGGCGCTGGGTTTAGAGTTCCGTAATAGGGGTCGCCGGCGCGGTTCAGACCAAGGGTCGCGGCAAGCTTGTCTTTGGGGTTGAGGTTGAAATCGAACTTGCCCGTCAGTTCATTGCGATTGTCCTGGGCGTCTTCCGAGGTGGAAAGCAGACCGTTGGGAGCGGTTGGAATTAAGCCGGCTTTGATGTAATTCTGGGCGATGGGATCGATCTTGGTGGGATCGATGATGGCGTTAGCCACACTTCCATTGGGAGTCGCAAACCACGGATTCGCGGCTAGGAAGGCCACGACGCCCGGATCGGGAGAGCCGCCAGCAGCGGTAGAAAAATTTCCCTGCAATTCCTGCGGTGTGTAGACCGGAGAATCAATAATCGGATAGGCCTGATGCTGTTGCTGCCCCTGGTAGGCGAGGAAGAAAAACGCCTTGTCCTTGATGATGGGCCCGCCCAGCGTCGCTCCGAACTGGTTGCGCTTCAGGTCGAGCCGTGGAAGATCCTGCTGCTTGTTGAAGTAGTCGTTGGCGTCGAAATCCCTGTTCCTGATGAACTCGAACGTGCTGCCATGGATCCCATTGGTGCCGGACTTGGTCACGATACTGATGATCCCGCCGCCGTTGCGTCCGTATTCGGCCGTGTAATCGCTGGTCAGAATCCGGAACTCGGCGATGGCATCGGGATTGGGATCGAGCACGTTGCTGTTATCGAGCAGGTCATTGTTGTTTCCGCCATCGAGCAGGAACGTCACCGAGTCGGTGCGTCCGCCGGCGATACTGTAATTGCCGGCGCCCGAATTGTCGTCGTTGCTTTCCGTGACTCCGGGCTGAAGCAAAGCCAGGTCGAGCATGTCGCGGCCGTTTAAGGGCATGTTAGTCAGGGTTCGGCCCGTGATCGACTGGCCCAGAGTCGGGTTGATGGTTTCGACGGGCGCCGCTTCGGCCCCAACGTCGACGGTCTGGCTCTCCGCGCCCACCTCCATTTTGAAATCGATGCGGAGCGCCTGGTTGATCGACAGCTTCTGTTCCTGGCTGACCACCGTTCGGAAGCCAGCGTGATCGGCCGTGACCTTATAAGTGCCGATGGGCAGCGCCAGCAACTGGAAGACTCCCTCTTTGTTCGTGGTTGCTCTGCGCGCGTCCTGGGTGGCCGTGTTGGTCACGGTAACTCGCACCTCGGGGATCACCGCTCCTTGCGGGTCGTAGACCGTTCCGAAGATTCTTCCGGTTGCATCCTGAGCCGAAGACAAGGCTGGCGCTACTATCACCACCAACAAGAGCAACACCATCCGAGGAAGTTTCATGGCGATCTCCGTAATCAACCAACTTTCCCACTTGGAATTCTGCGGTTCAAACCGCGCACTCAAATGAGGGATAGGGCCGTGACTTCCCGGCCATATCCCCTTTCCCAGGTTCCGCCTAATGCTTCTGTTTCGACTTGGCTTTCGCCGGGGTCTTCCGTGCCGCCGGTAAAGCGGTTAGGGACCCTTGCTGCTGGAGCGATCCAAGGAATACACTCTCGCCATTCTCATCCGTGTCGAGCCAGAACAACTGCCCACCACCAGCCTGATAGATGACGGCAGCAAAACCCGGATCGGCAGTAACGGTTACGTCGAGCCGAGTTGTATAGCGCCCAGCGTTGACCGGGTCAGGCGACGCGGTTGCTGAGAACGTCGCGGTATCGGTCCCGTCCGGCTGGGTGTTGTTGAAGATGAAGAAAGGATCACTGACAAGCCCGGCTCCGCTCAAAGCACCGCTGGTAACCGATCCCTGCCCAACAAAGTCGAACTCCCAACCAAGGGTCGGGCCGCGGGGATCGTTGTAAACCTGCGTTCCAAAGGCATAGTTGCCTGCAAAGCTGGCGGCTGCAGTGTCTGTTTGAGGAACCAGGACTCCAGTGCCGTTGAGATCAAAACCATCCAGTTCGGCAACCAGGGCCCCTCCCAAGCCGCTGGTCGTGTTATTGGGATCGTTGAGATTGAGAAGTGGGTCGGTCATGTAGATTCCCAGGACGCTGACGTCTCCCAAGTCTCCGGCCGTGATCGTCAGGCTGCCGTATCCGTTGTACGTGACGCCATTGATCACGTTCGAAATGGAATAGGTGCCTGAGATAGGGGCCTTGGTCACGATAGTGCCGTTGTCGTATTCGTTGTCATCCGCGACACCACTGAACGTGGCGTTGTCCGGAACCGTAGTAAACATGCCCGCTGCAGCATAGAGATTTCCGAATGAGTTGCTGGCGACACCGAATACGGAGCTCCCCAGCGATGCGTTGCTGAAAGTGCCCGTGCCCTGGCCGAACGCGGAGCCGACGCCCGCATCGCCAGTATCCACATCCACATCGATGATCCGCAGTGCCTCCGGACCGACCACGTAATAGTTGAGTGAGGCTATTGGAAGGGAGCTGGTGATCGTGCCTCGCCCGAAAGCATCAGGTCCGCTGATGGTTCCGCTGAAAGACGTCCCCAGCGTCGGAGTCGAAACAGCGGCTCCGAAATCATCCACGTCGAAAGTGCCAGCCAGGGTGGTGCCACTGTTCGAGATCGAAAACACACCTCCGAAAACAATCGAAAGATAGGAGGGGTCCACTCCCGAAAGGGTGAAGGCATAGTTCCCGTCGTTGAGCGTGCTCGACAGCGTCTGCGTGTCCATGCTTCCGCTGGAGGTTGCCGACCCGTCAAACTGAATGATGAGCGCGTGGTTCGTGTTCACAAACTGGACGCCAAGGGTTTCGACGCCGTTCACACCCAAATTCGGGTTGTTTGTCGTCAACATGAGTGTCCCCTGGCCGGTTGTGGGATCCACCGTCAGCGCGGCGGCTCCCGGCAAGATGACGTCGCCGGAAGGCTCCGGCGACTGGAGTCCAAGGCCGTCGCTATAGTCTTGCTTGCCACCGAGGACGTTGCCATTGCCATCGACGGTCACCGACCCTGCGAGGGCGTAAAAATTCGGGCCAAAGTTGAGTACCTCCAGCCCGCTCAAATAGAACGCAAAGTTGATCGCTGTGTTGGTCAGAATGAAGTTGGCTGGCTCCGCCCCGGATGCAACCGTAGCCGTTACGGTATAAGTTCCGACCGATCCATTGGCGGTAAACGCTGCCGAGGTGGCCACTCCGCTGGCGTTGGTCGTCGCCGTATTTACTCCGCCCGCGAATGTGCCGCCCGCTCCAGTCGCTGGCACCTCGAACGTGACCAACGCCCCGCTCACCGGCAATCCGTTCGACGTCACTGTCGCTATCAGCGGGGCTGCGAAGGGGGCATTGACCGGCGTGCTTTGCGGGGTTCCGCTGGTCGCCGTGATCGATATTACGGCTCCGGTTATGTTCGTCAGGCTGAAGTTGGCCGGCGGCGCTACTCCGGCAACCGCCGCCGTCACTATGTAGGCGCCAGTTGCCGCATCGGCTGTGAATTTCGATGAGGTAGCCACGCCGCTTGCGTTTGTCGTATCCGTCTCAGTAGCCGTTCCATTCGCGAATGTGCCGCTCGCTCCCATCGCCGGAGCCGTGAAGGTCACCGACGCGCCGGTCACTGGGTACTGGTTACTGTCCACCACCGTCGCCACCAGCGGCGCTGCGAACGCCGTGCTGATGGTGGCGTCCTGCAGGGATCCACTGGTCGCTGTGATGGATGCCGCCGGCCCCGATGTGTTCATCAGATTGAAGCTGGTGGTGGCGGTCACTCCTGCGACCGAAGCCGTCACCGTATTGGCTCCGAGCGTTCCATTGGCTGTGTACGCTGTCGAGATGGCCACGCCGCTGGCGTTGGTCGTATCCGTTTCCGTACTCGTTCCACCTGCGAAGGTGCCGCTCGCGCCCGTCGCCGGGGCCGTGAAGGTGACGAAAGCGCCGCTGACGGGCGATCCGCCCATCGTTACCGTGGCCACCAGCGGCGCTGCAAACGCGGTGTTGACGGCTGCGCTCTGCGGTGTTCCGCTGGTCGGCGCGATCAATTCAGCCGGGGGATTGAAGTTCGAGCTGTTGCAGCTCGTCAAGAAAACCAAAGCCAGGAAAACTAAGCCGAGGATGCTGGCGTATGCTTGCCGGTTCATAGCGATCCGCCTTCCTCGCCAGTCTTCTGGCGAGCACGCGCCTGCGGCGACACGAGGACTCCTTGCTCGTTGCGGATGGTATAGACCTCGCCACGCACTTTCACGGTGCGCACCATGAAGACTGTCTTGTCCTTAATCACCTTCATAACGCCGGTGGCCTCAATTTGCTGCCCGGCGGTGACGGAGAGCGCGCCGTTGCCACGCAAACCGAACCTTCCCAAACTTGCATCCACGGGACCGGAGGGAGTTGCGAGCAGCAGGTGAGAACCTGCGATCATTCCCGGAGCAGCTTTCGTGAGGACGGTCGACACTGTGCCCGAGAGTGTGACTTCCTGGGTAACTTCATAACTGAACGGTGATGCAGAACTGGTCGCGGCTGCTTTTGTCTGCGCCTGAACTGAACACAGCGATGAGATAAGCAAAAAGATGGCCAACGTACATAGCCCAGTCGACAGGGGTTTCATCGGTCGCCTCCGAGTTGAGTCTTGATGCCGAATATCATAACGGTCTCTGGTCCGCGCATCATCATACGCGTTGGCTCTCCGTAACTCTTGAGATTGAGTTGAAGACGGCAAGCCGCGATTATCCGGGTCACCGTTTTTGTTCCCGCCAGTCTACACTGTGACTTGAGGGAACCGAACGTCAAATGTGTAACTCAACCGTCAGTCACATTTGTATTTAAAACTGACTGACTAGCAGTCGCGATGTGGCGTTAGAACATTTCGCGTTTCGCAATCATCTCCGGTTTTTTATTTCACCTGTCCGGACAAATACATCCCGGCCACGCGATCTGCCAAGGCTTCTGGTTGGGCGTCGTCAAGATTGGTCAGAACGACCACCGTGAGTTGATCGTCCACATAGCGCGAGATCTGCGTTTCGAAGCCCTGCCATGCGCCTTCGTGTTCAACGACGTGGTGGCCGTTCTTGGTCTCGATAAACCAGCCGAACCCGTAATCGCCGGAGTTCGGTTGCCCATTGCTAAGCTTCGCCACAGTCCACATCTGCTCGAGGCTCGATCGTTTCAGAAGCTTCTCGGTGTAAAGGGCGGCATCCCATTTGGCAAGATCCATGATGGAGAAGTAGAGACTGCCATCGGCCGTCGTGTTCACAGTGGGCGAAACCCACTCCTGGTTCTTCAGGTCCCCTTTTTCCAACCGGTATCCCGCGGAGCGGTTGGGCACGATATCAGCTTCACTCATGATGCGAGTCGTGCGCATATCCAGCGGCCGGAAGATGCGCTCCTCGAGAAAGTCTCCGTAGAACTCTCCCGTGACTTTGTGAATCAGGATGCCGAGCGTTAGATAGCCCAGATTGCTGTAGCTCCAACTCGTTCCCGGGGGGAATGCCAGCGGGATGCTCTCAACGACTTTGAGTTGCTCCGCCTCGGTGTAGTCCTTCCTCATGTCGAAATCCTCCGGATAATCGGTAAATCCGGCGGTGTGGCTAAGCAGTTCGCGAATCGTGACTTGCTTCCAGAGGGCGGGCGCATCGGGGATGTACTTGGTGAGCGGGTCGTCCAGGCCGATTTTGCCTTCTTCGACCAGCATCATTACCGCGGTGGCCGTGAACTGTTTGCCCAGCGAACCGGATTGAAAAATTGTTTCAGGATTTACCGGAACGTGCAGCTCCACGTTCGCCAGGCCGTATCCTTGCGCTCGGATGACATGGCCGCCTCGCGAAACCAGCAGAGCGAGTCCGGGAATGCGCTGCTTTGCCATTTCCGCACGGATGTAGGCGTCGATAGCATCGCTTTGATCTGCAGTTTGATTGGCCGCCGAAATCTGAGCGACCGACCGGACAACAAGCAGAGCGACGACGGCCCAACGCCTCAGGTCGATCTTCATGGTTTCAGAATAGCCTTTTCACCGGCGGAACAGAATTCGCGGTGCGCATGGTCGCGCTTGCGAGAACTCCGCTTCGAGAAACTCGCCAAGTTTTTCAGCGACGACATGCTCAACGCGCTCCTGCCGAGGTATCCTTCGAGAGTTCGAAATCTCGGCTGCCCGTCGTGTGTGCACGGTGCGGGAACGGGAGAATGCTCGGAGAAAGGAAAGACTGTATGCATCTTTTGACCCGTCGCAAATTCATGCGGATCGGTGCAGGCTCGGTGGCTGCGGGAGCCGCGGCGAAGATCACACTGCTGGAACCGGCCGCACTGTGGAGCGCAGACCGCGCGGTGGCGGCGAGCGATCGGGTCCGCTTTGCCGCGATTGGCACGGGGACGCGCGGAGTCCAGTTGCTGGAAGCTTCGCTTTTGGTGCCGGGCGTCGAGTGTGTCGCCGTGTGCGATCTCTATGACAGCCGGCACGAGGCGGCGCAGGAGGCATTGGGGAAGCAGGTTCCGGCGACGCGTAGCTATCGGGAGATCCTCGCACGCAACGACGTGGATGCGGTGATTGTGGCTGTCGCCGATCACCAGCATCGCAGGATTGTGGTGGATGCTTGCGCAGCGGGCAAGGACGTTTACTGCGAGAAGCCGATGTCGCATACGGTGGAAGACGGCTTCGCCATGGTGGAGGCGGTGCGAAAGGGAAATCGAATCATGCAGGTGGGCAGCCAGCGCGTTAGTTCCGTCGTCTATGAAAAGGCGCGCGAGATCTATGCATCGGGAGCGCTGGGCGATGTGTTCTTCATCGAAGGCTCGTCGGATCGCAACTCGCCTGGCGGCGCGTGGGTGTATCCGATTCCGCCGGACGCGAGCGAGCAGACGATTGACTGGAATGCGTTTCTGGAAGGCGCGCCCAAGCGGCCGTTTGACGCGGCGCGCTTTTTCCGCTGGCGCTGTTTCTCCGACTATGGCGAGGGGCTGGCTGGCGATCTGTTTGTGCACCTGCTCTCGGGGATTCACTTCATCTCGGGGACGAATGAGGCGGCGAAGCGGGCGCAGTCCAGTGGTGGATTGTTTCGCTGGAAAGACGGACGCGAATTTCCGGATCTAATCGAGACGCTTTATGACTATCCGAAATTTCGCGTGGCGCTGCGCTGCAATTTGAACAATGCCGGCGGCGAGCCGATCAGATTCCACGGCACCAAGGGCACAATGGAAATCGTAGGGCAGACGCTGACGTTTATTCCACAGGACGTAAGCCCGAAGCCGGAGAGATATTCGACGATTGGCTGGCCGGCGCGGTTGCGCAAGGAATATCTGGCGCAGTGGGCGGCAGAACATCCGGAGCCCGGACCGTTCGACTACCAACTGGTCGAGGCTGAGACTTTCACGGCGCCGGAAGGATATAGCGATGTGGCGGCGCACGAGGCGAATTTCTTCAACGCGGTTCGAACGCGCAAGCCAACCGTGGAGAACGAGGAGTTTGGCAACCACGCGGCGATCGGCTGCCATCTGGCCAACTACGCTTATTTCAAGAATAAGATTGCGATTTGGGATGATGCGGCGAAAACGATTCGGGGATAAGCGCGGGGTTTCGCTGATTTGTGATAGAAGATGATTCAGAATTGAGGACACGATGTATCGAATTTCAAGAAGGACATTCTTACAAACCGCTTCCGCGTCGGCCGTCGGCGCGGCGGTGTGGAGCCGCGTACCGCGGCTGATGGCCAATCCGCTGGGCCTGCCGATCGGATTGCAACTGTATTCGGTGCGAGATCTCTTGCCCAGGGACTATGAAGGAACGCTGCGGCAAATCGGTGCGCTGGGCTATCGCGAAGTGGAGGCTGCGGGCTTCTTCGGCCACAGCCCGAGCGAAGTGAAGCTGGCAATGGATCACGCGGGACTGAATTGTGTGAGCGCTCACTATCCGTTGAAGGATCTGTTGCCGAAGGTGGATGAAACGATTCAGTTCGGCAAGGATCTGGGACTGAAGTACATCGTGTGCGCGTCGCCGTGGCTGAAGGATCCATCGCGGGTCAAGGACCCTGGGTCGCGCGCGGCCAGAGACGCGATGACGCTCGACGACTGGCGGTGGAATGCGGAACAGTTCAATCGCATTGGAGAGCTTGTCAATAAAGCCGGAATCCGGTTCGCTTATCACAACCACACGGCGGAGTTCCGCTCAGAAAATGGCGTGGTGTTCTACGACGAAATATTGCGCGCGACCGATCCGGCGAAAGTGACGTTCGAGATGGATTGCGGCTGGGTCGTTGTGGGCGGTGCGAATCCCGTGGACTACCTCACGCGTTACCCTTCGCGCTTTTCGATGCTGCACGTCAAAGACTTCAAGATGAACGGCTGGACCCTGGGCTCTACGCCTCCGCCTTCGACGGAGATGGGACGTGGCACGATTGACTATCGTCCGATCTTCGAAGCGGCAAAGAAAGCGCGCATCGAGCACGCTTTTGTGGAGCAGGAAGAATTTGACATGCCGCCTATGGAAGCGCTGAAGATCGACGCGGAGTACATGCGGGCGTCAACCGTGTAACTTTGCCCCGTGGCTCGTTTGCTGGTCGGTGGAAAACGCCTCCTCGATAAGGGTATAGGGTACCCCCCTCCCCCCTATTTTCGTAAAGTATTCAATATAAAGGACATACTTATAAAGTATTCAAAAATAAGGAGTTAGCTGAACTATTGCGCGGGTCCAACCTTTTGGAATCATAGAGTTAGGGGTGTCAGTTGATTGGATTCCCACAAAGTATTCAGCTTAAAAGACTTACCAGTAAAGTATTCAAGAATAATGACTTAACGAAGATCATCTCCTGAGTCCTCAGGGAGACCTCAGTGCGGGAGCGCCGGAGGGATTCTTCGTGTTCCAATGAAAAAGGGTGAGGAGTTAAGTCCGCACCCTTTTGATCTCGATTTTTTCTCTCTATTACTATTATATCAATTCCGACCTGGGTACACCGACAACTTTCCCGAGTTTATTTTCTTCGCTCGCTCATTGACTTACGCGGAAAATCGACGATAAGGGGGGTTGACAAGATTTCGCAAGAACGGGGAATGCATCCCGGACGGGGCCCTTCGGCTCCGCTCAGGACTGGCTCCGCCCCGTCACCACACGGGCAAAGGTCTGCTCTAGCGCAACGCGTTCTTGATCACCACGTCCAATCCCGCCATCAGGACAGCGGAGGCAGGGATTACCAGCAACGCCTTTTTTAGGCGGGTTGGATCGCCGCCGGCGATGATGCCGATTATGCGCGAACTGACGGCCAGGCCGGTCCATCCGCAGGTAATCACGAAGCCGATGGCGGTGCCGGTCATGCGCGGGAAGGCGTCACCCACAATTGCCAGCGTGGTGGGAAAGACCGGCGCCATCGAGAGTCCGGCGAGAAAGACTAGCGCTGCGGCGAATGCAGGGCGGTTGGTCCGGAGCATTAGAAAAGTTGTAACCGCCATCGCGATTGATCCGGCCATGGTGACGGTAATGGCGGGCACGTGGACGAGAACCGGTAAGACTGCGGCGCGGCCGATCAGCATGCCGAGCGCGAACCCCAACGAAAGAATGTTAAGCGCGCGCGATTCGGGAACGCCCTGCGCGATGAGGTGGCGGGGCAACCAGTTCCAGATGCCGACCTCACAGGTGATGTAGAGGAATAGGAAGAGTCCGATCAGAAAGAGGAGCGGGCGGCCGAGCACTGGAGCCGCGTCCGCGAGAATGAAACGCCCTGCGCCAGTGGGCGCGGGCATTTTGGTGAGGGCATCAATCACCAGCGTGACGATGGTGAGAGACGCGATGGTGTAGCAGAGACGGACCCAGTTGCGCTTAAAAAGATTGGCGGAGATGAACGGTGTGGCGAGAGCGCCGAGTCCGAAGAAGAGGTTGGTCATGTTCAGCGCGGCGGCGCGATGGGTCTCACTTACATCGCTGGCGAGGGCATTTGCGGCGGTCACGATGGTGCCGCCGCCGACTCCCAGCAGGAACAATAGGAGAACAATGGTACGGAATCCGGGCGAGCGCGGCAGGGCGAAAAGCGCGAGGGAAATCAGGGCAAGGCCGAGGATCAGGCCGACCTTTTTGCCTTCGTTATCAAGCAACGGCCCGACGCCGAGTGAGGCGATGATGAGCCCCAACGCTTGCGCAAACGCGATGGTGCCGTTCTGGCTGGGCGACAGGTGAAAGCGATCAGACAGGTCGGGCAGGATGGTGCCTAACATCGCGGCGATCATTCCATAGACGAAAAAGGCGAGAATGGCGTCGAAGATTAACACGCGTTCCTTTCAGTTGCGGGTTGCGACTGCGGGAAAAGCGTGGGGACATCCACCCAGCTTCTTGTCCGATGGCTCTGGAGAGCGGAGTTGAGGATGGTCAGCTGACGCAGTCCGTCGACGAACTGGGGATACTCGGGTGTCGCTCCTGCGGCGCTGGTTGAGGCGTAGAAGCGCCGGAAGAGTTGCTTGAATGTGTCGTCGTATCCCTCGCTGTGGCCGCCGGGAAGATCGGCGTAACTGCGCGCGGCGGGCTTGAGCAGAGACGGATCTTTAACGAAGATCTGGTTGCCGGTGTCGCGGTGGCCGGCCCAGAGTTCGTCGGGACGCTCCTGGTCCCACGCGACGGAAGATTTTGTACCGTAGATCTCGATGCTCAGGCGGTTCTTGCGTCCGGCGGAGACCTGGCTGGCGGTAACGCTGCCGCGCGCGCGCGCGCCCATGCGAAAAATTACTGCGCCGAAGTCTTCGGTATCAACGGCGGTTTCAACGTAGTCTTCCGGGCCCAGCAGCTTATTGGCAAAGGTTTCGACCGAGTGTTTCGGCTGTTTACGCGTGGGGTGAAAGGTCTGGAGATCGGCGCAGAGAGAGGTCAATCGCAGGCCGGTAACATGCTCGGCCATATCAAACCAGTGCGAGCCGATGTCGGCCATGGCGCGCGAAGGGCCGCCGGCCTTCGAATCCACGCGCCAGTTCCAGTCGGTGTCGTAGAGCAGCCAGTCTTGAGAGTACGTGCCCTGTACGACGAGAATTTCACCGAGGTCGCCGGCTTCGCATAGGCGGCGCATCTGCTGCACCATGGGGTAGTAGCGCAGATTGTGACAGACGCAGTTGCGCAATCCCTGACGGGCGGCGAGGGCGACGAGTTCTCCCGCTTCGTCGATGGTCGTGGCCAGCGGTTTTTCGCAGAGCACATGCTTGCCGGCCTGGAGCGCGTCCTTCGCCATGGGGAAGTGCTGCGCATTGGGCGTGCAAATGTGGACGGCGGCGATTGACGGATCGCGCAAGATATCGTGATAGTCCGTCACGATTGAGGAGATGGAAAAGGCCGCACCGAGGCGTCGCGCGGCCTCCGCGTTTCTTCCCGCGATGGCTGCGAGCTCGACGAACTCTACCCGCCGCGCGGCTTCGAGATGCACGCGGCCCATGAAGCCGGTGCCGATAATCGCTATTCTGGTGGGTCTCATCGTTTCCATCCGCAAGATGTTATACCCACCAGGCAGCGCCGGGCTGCTCGCAGATCACGATGCTGTTGAGGAAAGTCGCTGCCTTGGTCAGGCCCTCTTCGGGCGAGAGCAGGCTGTCCTCGTGTTCGATGGAGAGCACGGAATCGTAACCGAACATTCGCAGGGTGGAGATGAATTCGGTCCACCACTCGGCGCCGTGACCGTAACCGCAGGTGCGGAAGATCCAGCCGCGGTTGCGCTCGTCAGTGTACGGTTTGGTATCGAGCACGCCGGTGCGCGCAAGATTCACCGGGTAAAGCTGCGTGTCTTTCGCGTGGACGTGGAAGATGGCGTCCGCGAGCACACGGACGGCGGCGATGGGATCGATGCTTTGCCAGAAAAGATGGCTTGGATCGAAGTTGCAACCTACGCTGGGTCCTGCGATGTCGCGGAGTTTGAGCATCGTCTCCGGACTATAGACCACGAACCCGGGATGCATTTCGATGGCGATCTTCACGCCGTGATTGGCAGCGAACTTTGCGTGGTCGATCCAATACGGTGCGACTACTTCGCTCCACTGCCAGTCGAGGACCTTGAGGTAATCGGGAGGCCAGGGGCAGGTGACCCAGTTGGGAGCAGTGGCAGAGGGCGAATCGCCGGGGCATCCGGAGAAGTCGACTACCACGGGGATGCCGAGCTTTTCGGCGAGCAGGATGGTTTTGCGGCTGATCTCCCGGTCATGCTGCGCACGGGCTTTATCAGGATGCAGCGCGTTGCCGTGACAACTCAGAGCGCTGATGCGGGCGCCGTGATCGGCCAGAATCTTTTGAAAGTTAGCTAGGGCCGAGGCATCATCGAGCATTGAGAGCTTGCAGTGCGCGTCGCCGGGATAGTTGCCCGTGCCGAGCTCGACGGTATCGATATGGAGCGTCGCGAGTTTCTTGAGAACCGCAGCCAGTGGAAGCTGCGACAGCAGGGGAGTAAAGACTCCGACGCGCATAACGATTTCTATCTCCTGGTTGTATCTAGTGGGAATCGAGCGGTCCCGGCATACTTTTGAGATTCCCGTAGAGCCGCGGCAAGCCCCGTCTCTACCACGCTGCACCACTGATTTTATTTCAGCCTCACCTTATTTTCAGCCTCATCGGCGGGCAGCAATTGGTAGCTCACGAACGCGACCTTGAGGCTATCGGGCGACCAGGAGGGCACGTTGATCGTGCCCTGTCCGCCGAAGAGCGTGGCGAGGACGGTGATCTTACTGTCAATCTGGCCGTCACTCTTGCCGTCGCTCAGGCTCATGATGCGCAGCTCCACGTCTTTGTTGGGCGGATGGCCGACAACGTCCGGCCCGTACGAGAGGAAGACCATCCACTTGCTGTCGGGAGAGATGTGCGGAAACCAATTGTTGAGCTCGTCGAAGGTGACCTGTTCCTGGGCGCTGCCGTCGGCGCGCATGCGCCAAATCTGCATGTGGCCGGTGCGTTCGGAGTTGAAATAGATGTACTTGCCGTCGGGCGAATACTCCGGGCCATCGTCCAAGCCTTTGGCGGTGGTCAGGCGCGTCTCCTCGCCGCCGGTCACGGGGATGGTGTAAATGTCGAAGTCTCCATTGCGACGCCCGGTGAAGGCGAGGGTCTCACCGTCGGGCGACCAGCCGTGCCAGTAAGACGGTGAGTTCTGGGTAACGCGCCGAGACATGCCGCCTGCGATGGGCACGAGGTACACACTCGACTGGTCATCGGGCTGCGAGGAATCGCTGATCGCCAGCCACTGCGAGTCGGGGGAGATGCCGTGGTCATTGTTGCAATGGGTGGCTGTGCCAGTGTCGATCATCGTGGGCGTGCCACCCTCGACGGGCAGGCGCAGGATGTGGCCATCGCTGTTGAAGAGGAAGTGTGCGCCGTCATGGGTCCAGTTCGGCGCCTCGAAGTGGCTGGGCGCGGTGTAGATGACGTGGCGATCGGTGGAGGCGATGGAGACTGTCTCCAGTGTGCTGTGGAGGACGGGCGGCGCGGTGCTGGCGGCAGGAGTCGCAAGCTCGACATTGGAGAAGACGGCCTTCTCGACTGCGTCCTTGTCGTCTTTATTCTTATCCTTATTACAGGAGCAGACGCCGATGCCGGCGTAAAACGATGCCGGCAGTGGGAGCTTGATGGACGCGCCGGAGGGGCGTAGCGGCTCACCGGAATGCGCGACCGGGGCTAGGAACGCATAGATGTAGTCGCCGCGCTTTTCGATGCGCAGGCGATGGGGCGCGGACAGGTTCGTTTGGATCTCGTGCGCGGTCGAGCCCTTGGCATCGCGGAACCGCAGCGAGGTAAGGCCGTCGCCTTCGAGGGCCACGGCGGCGTAGGGCGAATCGGGGTCGAGCCTCTGGCGGATCATGAGCACGGCCTGGCGATGCGGATTGCTGCTCCTTTCCGGGAAGGCAATGTCGGCGGTCAGGGTTATATCCCCGGAGACTTGCTTCCATGCGAAATGGAAGTCATCGGAAGTGAACCCCATGCTTTCGCCACTGCCGGTAAGGATATAGGCGTGGTGCGCGGCATCGTATTGCGCAGAGCCGGCGTGCAGCACAGTGCCGATGTCAGCATGATTCTGAAAGAGGCCGAGGGAGGACGCGGCGGTCTGCGGGTGGAGCAGTCCGGTTGCAGAAAAAAAGAAAACGATGCAGCCCAACCAGGATGTGGGACTGAAGGTGCCTTTGCGTTCCACCGGAGAGCCTCCACGACGTCCAACGGAAAGGTAGGGTGGTGGATGCGAATTGTCAATTCGCCCGAGAGTGGTTCGCAGTTCGCCCGTCTACTCGATAGCTGTCACGCTGTTGCGCCTGAGCCGCGGTGCAGACTCGCCTGATGCGGCCGCCACAATCTGGGCTGCGACGGCCGCGAATTTTGGTGCGGTTCTCTACTTCGCTTTGAAGGTGAAACTGACAGTAGCTGGCTTCCCGGCGGCAACCGTCACAGTCTGAGTCTGAGTTCCGTAGGTTTCGTGCCAGGCGGTCAGGGTATAGGTTCCGGGCGCGACGTTGTCGAGCTTGAAAGAACCGCTGTCGTCGCTCACCCCGTAAGGACCCTTCACCACCACCACGTAGGCGTGCATCCAGGGATGAACGTTGCACTTGACCGGGATGGCGATTTCCTCGTTGTTCCAAGCCACGTCGAGAGGGGCAGTTCCCGGCGGCTGCGACTTGTTCCACGCCGGATTTTTTGTGGATTGCGAGAAAATGTTGTGCGAAGTCTGGTCGCTATTCAATATCTTCAAGTGCTGACCTGCATCGACGGCCACCACATGCGGGAGGTACTGACAGCCTTTTTGGTTAATCTCGACCGATTGTGTGGAAACGGGCTCGTTACCGGTCAGGCCATGGGTGATATAAACGACAACGTTCTCCAGTCCTCCGTTCGCACCCGCAACTACGCTTTCGGTGGTGACCGGTTTGTCCTTGTGAACCGCGGCGCAGCTGGGCTCCTTCGCCATGTCAATCGGCTTCTGGTGGGGAGCGGCGCCGTCAAGCTTGACGCTGCCTGTGATCTGGCCGGCAGCGCCGGCACTCACGCGTCCTCCCGAATACAACAACCCGAATGCGACAACCATTATTGCTGAGGACAACGCTACGACTTTGTATCGCGCTTTCATTGAATTCTTCTCCTCGTTACTCATGATGTCGATGCTTCTGTCGCGAAAGTCAAAAGGCGTGATGACATTCAGCGGGCAAAATCTTATGACATTCGTCACAGCCTGTCTGTGATATTTTGCACAGCAGAATGTGAGTTCAATTGACGCCACCGCGTCAAGTTGCTCGGAACCAAGTTGCGCGGAACCATTGCTTGAAATCGTGCGACCCGCGGATGTGGTCTGCCCGCCGTCCATCTTGGGCAGGGCGCGCGCCTTGCCCTAATGCTGGCGACCTGCGTATTGTTACGGAGTGAAATTTCCGCGATGCAGTGGCGTTCTGCTGCACTTTACTTCTTTGCCGGGGCGCTCGGGGATCGGTGATCTCGGGCCCTGCGCCTATGAGTTCGCCGATTTCCTGTTCGCTGCCGGACAGAAGATATGGCAAGTGCTGCCGCTGAATCCCACGGGATACGGTGATTCTCCGTACCAGTGTTTCTCCGCTTTTGCCGGTAATCCGCTGTTACTCAGCCTCGATCGGTTGCGAGATCAGGGCTTGCTTCAAGAATCAGACCTGACTCATTCGCCTGCGTTTCCAGAAGACTGCGTCGACTATGGGCCGGTGATCGAATTCAAGATGGCAGCTTTGCGCCGGGCGGCGCAGGTTTTCTTTGCCGACGGTTCCCGCACCGATCGTGCGGCCTTCGACCGTTTTTGCGAAAGCGCCAGTCCATGGCTGGATGACTATGCGCTGTTCATGGCTTGCAAAGATGCACACCAGGGAACCATGTGGACGTCATGGGATCCGCAAATTCGCAGGCGAGGCGCGCACGCCATGAGCGAGTGGTCAAGGAAACTAGCGCCCGAGATCAAGGCTTATAAGTATTGGCAGTTCGAGTTCTTCCAGCAGTGGGAACACCTCAAGACTTATTGCCAGCAGTGCAGCGTACGTTTCATGGGCGACATTCCGATCTATGTTGCGCACGACAGCGCGGACGTCTGGGCGAATACAGATCTGTTCTATCTGGACGATCAGGGCCGAACGACGGTGGTCTCTGGCGTGCCACCGGATTATTTCAGCGCCACCGGGCAGCTTTGGGGGAATCCGATTTATCGCTGGGACTTGCTCGCCGCCAACGGATACCAATGGTGGATCGAGCGCTTTCGTGCTTCGCTCGCGCTTTTCGATATGGTGCGCCTCGATCATTTCCGCGGCTTTGAATCTTATTGGGAGGTCCCCGCCGGCGAG
>DATFZT010000073.1:0-37129 GCA_035314185.1 Terriglobales bacterium | reverse complement strand
TATGAATGCTGAATCGATCATCATGCTGATCGTAAGTGCAGGGTTGATGGTGTACCTGCTCTATGCGTTGCTGAGACCGGAGAAATTCTGAAATGACAAGCAATGGCTGGATACAGATCGGCATATTTCTAGCTCTGATTCTGGCGATCACTAAGCCGCTCGGCGTGTTCATGGCAAAAGTGTTCAGCGGTGAGCGCACTTTTCTCGACCCCGTGGCCCGTCCGATCGAGCGGTTACTTTATCGCGTGACTGGCGTCGATGAAAAACACGAGATGCGCTGGACGGAATACGCATTCACCATGCTGCTGTTCAGCGGCTCATCCATGCTGCTCCTGTATCTGATCGAGCGCCTGCAGCAGTTGTTGCCATGGAATCCGCAGAAGTTTGCCGCCGTCGCACCGGTGCTGGCCTTTAACACCGCCGCGTCTTTCACCACCAACACCAATTGGCAGAACTATTCAGGCGAGTCGACCATGAGTTATCTCACTCAAATGGCTGGCCTCGCCTACCACAACTTCGCGTCGGCGGCGGTGGGTATCGCGCTCGCGATTGCTTTCATTCGCGGCATTGACCGCAGAGAGAAAGATACTATCGGCAATTTCTGGGTCGACATGACCCGTTCCATCCTATGGGTGCTGCTGCCGGCCTGCATCGTCTATGCGCTGCTCCTGGTCTCGCAGGGAGTGGTGCAAAATTTCAAGCCCTATGACTCCGCGAAGTTGATCGAAGTGCAACACGTCCAGAAGACTGGGACCGACGACAAGCCAATGGTGGGGCCGGATGGCAAAGCGGTGATGGACACCGTGACCGACCAGACGATCGCGCAAGGGCCGGTCGCTTCGCAAGAGGCGATCAAGATGCTGGGCACGAACGGCGGCGGATTCTTCAATGGCAACAGCTCCCATCCTTTTGAAAACCCCACGCCACTTAGTAACTTGTTGCAGGTGCTTTCTATCTTCGCCATCCCGGCGGGCCTTACTTATGCGCTGGGACGAATGACCGGGTCGCCGCGTCACGGCTGGGCGGTCTGGGCGGCGATGGCGGTTCTGTTTCTGTGCGGTGTTACGGCGGCTTACTGGGCCGAGGCTAAAGGCAATCCTCTGCTGCATGGAGTTGACCAGCAGGCAACCGCGCTGCAGTCGGGCGGCAACATGGAAGGCAAGGAAGTGCGATTTGGCATCGCCAATTCCGCGTTGTTTGCCACGGTCACCACGGACGCGAGTTGTGGCGCCATCAACGGCGTGCATGATTCATTTACTCCGCTGGGCGGACTGATACCGCTCGTCAACATCATGCTCAGCGAGACTGTTTTTGGAGGAGTGGGTGCGGGCCTGTACGGCATCCTGATCTACGTGGTGCTGTCGGTGTTTATCGCCGGGCTGATGGTCGGAAGAACGCCAGAGTATCTGGGGAAAAAGATTGAAGCCTACGACGTGAAGATGGCGATGCTGGTCACGCTGGTTTTCCCGTTGATTATTCTGGTCCTTACCGGGATTTCGTCGGTTGAGGGATTTGGCACGTCGAGTATTACCAATGCTGGTCCACACGGCCTGACCCAAATTCTGTACGCGTTCACGTCGATGGCGGGCAATAACGGATCGGCGTTCGCCGGATTGAACGGCAACACGCTTTGGTACAACACCGCGGGCGCGATCACCATGCTGGTGGGACGGTTCTTCATGATCATTCCCATGCTGGCGATTGCCGGCAACCTGGCGAAGAAGAAAGCGGTGCCCGCTTCTGCGGGTACGTTCCCGGTAACCACACCTCTGTTTTCCCTTCTGCTGGTGTCGGTGATTGTGATCGTTGGAGCGCTGACATTTTTCCCGGCTCTCAGTCTGGGACCAGTACTTGAACACCTGCTGATGATGGCAGGGAAAACTTTCTGAGGCAGAACTTCCGGAAGAAAAACATGGCAGAGAAGAAAAGCAAGAGTCTGTGGGACGCAAAAATCATCCGGCGAGCGCTGGTCGACGCGCTGGTCAAGCTCGATCCGCGCACCATGATGAAGAATCCGGTCATGTTCGTGGTCGAGGTGGGCAGCGTGGCGACGACCTTGCTGTTATTTCGCGAGAAACAGAGCTTCGCATTCAATCTGCAGATCACGCTCTGGCTTTGGTTCACGGTGCTCTTTGCGAATTTCGCGGAAGCCATGGCCGAGGGGCGCGGCAAAGCGCAAGCCGACACGCTGCGAAAAGCGAGGTCTGAAACCGAGGCCAAACGGTTGCTGCCGAACGGCGGGACAGAAACCGTTCCGAGCGCGAAGTTGCGGTCGGGCGATGTCGTGCTGGTGGTCGCGGGCGAACTCATTCCCGGCGATGGCGAAGTCATCGAAGGCGTTGCCTCGGTGGACGAGTCCGCGATTACGGGCGAGTCCGCGCCGGTAATCCGCGAAGCTGGAGGAGACCGGTCGGCGGTCACCGGCGGCACACGCGTGCTTTCCGATGTGATCAAAGTCCGCATTACTTCGAATCCCGGCGAAACCTTCCTCGACAGAATGATCGCTTTGGTCGAGGGCGCGGAGCGGCAGAAGACTCCGAACGAAATCGCGCTCAACATTCTGCTGGCCGGACTGACCATCATTTTTCTGCTGGCGGTGGTTACGCTGCAGCCCTTTGCGATTTACTCGGGATCGCCGCAGACGGTATTTGTGCTGGTCTCGCTGCTGGTGTGTCTGATTCCGACCACCATTGGCGGCTTGCTGTCCGCGATCGGCATTGCCGGCATGGACCGCCTGGTGCAGCACAATGTGCTGGCCATGTCCGGGCGCGCCGTGGAAGCGGCCGGAGACGTGAACACGTTGCTGCTCGATAAAACGGGAACGATCACGCTCGGCAATCGCCAGGCAGCGGAGTTTATTCCAGCGCCGGGGATTACGGCGGCCGAGATGGCGGATGCAGCTCAACTCTCTTCGCTTGCGGACGAAACGCCGGAAGGCCGGTCGATCGTCGTGCTGGCAAAGGAAAAATATGCTCTGCGCGGCCGTGAACTCGCTTCGCATGAGGCTGTGTTCGTCCCCTTCACCGCGCAAACCCGCATGTCGGGCGTGAATCTGGACGGCCGCGAGATTCGTAAAGGGGCGGTCGACTCTATTACCAAATATCTGCAACAGTTCGGCACATCGTTGCCGCGAGAGATTCAGGCCAGCGTGGAACAGATCGCGCGCTCGGGAGGAACTCCGCTGGTGGTCGCTGAGAATCAGCGGGCGCTCGGCGTGATCTACCTGAAGGACATCGTCAAAGGCGGCATGCGCGAACGTTTCAATCAACTGCGCGCCATGGGGATCAAGACGGTCATGATAACCGGCGACAATCCCTTGACGGCGGCGGCGATCGCGCGCGAGGCGGGAGTGGACGATTTTCTGGCGGAGGCGACTCCAAAGGACAAGATGGATCTGATTCGCCGCGAGCAGGCCGACGGAAAGCTGGTTGCCATGACCGGCGACGGCACCAACGATGCGCCCGCACTGGCTCAAGCTGATGTGGGCGTGGCCATGAATACCGGCACGCAAGCGGCGAAAGAGGCCGGGAACATGGTGGACCTGGATTCGAATCCCACCAAGCTCATCGAGGTTGTGGCGATCGGCAAACAGCTGTTGATGACGCGCGGAGCGCTCACCACCTTTTCGATTGCGAACGACGTGGCCAAGTATTTCGCGATCATTCCGGCCATGTTCGCCGGAACATTTCCCGTGCTGAATGCGCTGAACGTCATGCGGCTGCAGACGCCGCAGTCGGCAGTGCTTTCGGCCGTGATTTTCAACGCGCTCATTATCGTCGCCCTGATTCCGCTGGCGCTGCGCGGCGTCAAGTACAAGGCGATGAGCGCCGAATCTCTGCTGCGGCAGAACCTGCTGGTTTATGGATTTGGCGGATTGTTGGTCCCGTTCATCGGCATTAAGCTGATTGACATGTTCATCACGGGCATCAAGCTGATCTAGGGAAGAGCTGGTATCGAGAAGAACCTATGAAGAAGAATCTGATCACAGCGGTACTCATGACGATCGCGACGACGGTGCTGTTGGGAATTCTGTATCCCCTGCTGGTGACCGGACTCGCGCAGTTGATCTTCCCCAAGCAGGCCAACGGGCAACTGATACAGCGTGACGGATTGGTGGTTGGCTCGCGCCTGATCGGACAGCAATTTTCGGGGCCGGGCTACTTTCATTCGCGGCCGTCTAGCGCGGGCGCCGCTGGCTACGATGCCACCGCCTCCGGCGGCTCAAATCTCGGCCCGACCAACGCGCAGCTGATCTCTCGCGTCAATGGAGACGTTGCCAAGCTGCAGGCCGAGAATCCCGGTACTCCCATCCCCGTCGATCTGGTGACGACATCGGGCTCAGGACTGGACCCTCACATTTCGCCGGCGGCAGCCGAATTCCAGATCCGGCGCGTGGCTGCGGAACGCAAGGCTCCGGAAGCGGAAGTCGCACGCCTGGTGCAAGAGAACTCCGAGAACCGGCAATGGGGATTCCTGGGGGAGCCGCGCGTAAACGTACTCGAACTGAATCTTGCGCTCGATGCCCGGTACGGGCGACTTCACTAGGAAGTCCGTTCTAAAGCCGGTTCCGAAGCGGTGCACTGATTTGTCTCAAGCCCAGCTGGCCATTCTATTGCTGGGTAATCCCAACCGCGGCCCGTGTTCCTGTAAAGCCCTCATCTAATCCCTTCCGTCCTTGTCTATTATGATTAACTATGGTTAACTAATCATAATAATCGCTGGTTAATAATTTAAGACAGGGAAACATTGCCGCTTCTCGGCGATTCGTGGGGAAATCATGGCACGCGCAGCTCACCTGGCTCTTCTTATGTTGACCGTAGCGTGTCTGCTCCCGGCCGGAGCGCAGGGACAAGGTGAAACCACCAGTGCCATCGTCGGCGAAGTAAGGGACGCAACCAACGCCGTTGTGCCGGGCGCCACCGTGACTATCACCAATCACGAGACTGGTCTGAAGCGCAGTGCTAAGACTGATGACGCAGGCCGGTTCAACTTCCCGCAGTTAAAGCCAGGTACCTATTCGGTCAGAGCGGAAGCGCGAGGCTTCGATCCGGCGCAAAATGAAAGCGTCGTCGCGGGCCTGGGCCAGAAGCAAACCGTGGAATTCACGCTCAAGGTGGCAAGATCCAATGAGGCGGTTGAGGTCAGCAGCGAGGCTCCACTCATCAATCTGGAAAGCGCGAACACATCCACCACTTTGAATGCGCCGGCTCTGGAGGATCTGCCGAATCCGGGCGGTGACCTGACCTACCCTTTGCAGTTTGCAGCTGGAGCACTCATCAATACGGCGGGCAGCGGCAACGATTTTGTGGGCGGCACAAACGGGTACGGAAATGTGGAATTCAACGGCCTGCCCGCCCTCTCCAATGGCTACATCGTGGACGGGCTGGAGACCAACGACCCACTCACGAATCTCAACAGCGGCCTTTCCACCAACCTCGTCCTGGGATTGAATTCGATTTCGGAAGTCACCGTCAACACTCTTTCTTATTCCGTGGATCAAGGACGGTATGGAGCATCCCAGGTTAACTACGTCACCAAGTCCGGCACGAATCAATTTCACGGGAATCTCTATGAGCTGTGGAATGGTTCGCTGCTGAATGCGGCAGACTACTTTACCAATGCGACGGCGGGAAACCACAAGCCGAGGGCGACCGTGAATCATTTTGGGGGCAGTGTGGGTGGGCCGATCGTGAGCAACAAGCTGTTTTTCTTTTTCGACAGCGAATGGGTGCGGATCGCACTGCCCATCGTCACGCCGACGATTGTTCCCAGTCCCGGCAACAATGATCTGTTTCAAACCTACGTCCTGGCGCAGATTAGCTCAGGGCAGACCACCGGCTGCGTGTCTAGCGGGCCTGACAAGAATTGCTATCCCGCCGCGCCGCAGGAGGTCCCGTTTTATCAGCAGATTTTCAAGCTCTATGGAAATACCGGCGGCACACCCACCCAGGTACTCTGGTGTCCTTTCAATTCGGACGGCACTCTGGCGCCGGGCAATCCACCGAATGGAAACGGTTGCGCCAACCGGCGGAGCGTCTCGCACTCCAGCGATGACCACGAACAGGTGCAGACGGCCCGCGTGGATTACAACATCAACCAGAAAGACACGGCCTGGTTTCGTTTCCAGTCAGACACCGGGCTGCAAGCCGCGTACACGGACCCCATCAACCCGGTGTTCAATGCGTTTTCTCCGCAGCCTCTTTATTCGTTCGCAGCCGGACATACGCACGTCTTCTCACAGAACCTGGTGAACTATTTCAATCCCGCATTCTCGTGGTATGAAAGCTTGTTTGGGCCAAGCAATCTTCAGACGACACTCGCCGCGTTCCCGATCGCATTGCAGGGCAGCGGCGCGAACCCTTTCACGCCCATAGGAGGGCTGGACAACACCTGGGTTCAAGGCCGGCGCGCGTCACGCTTTTTCATCAACGACAATCTCGCCTGGAGCCATGGCGCTCACGAACTGAGCTTTGGAACCAATACCCGTATCTTCCGCCTGAATGACTTTGATTTCGGGGAAGGCACGGTTCCCACGGTGACCTACGCGAACTTGCAGCAATTTGTCTATGGAGTAGCGAACACCGCGTCGCAGAGTTTCCCTACGAACGCGAATGAGCCCTTCAACTTTCTTAATCTCGATCTCTACGCGCAAGATACCTGGAAGGTGACTCGCACACTGACCTGGACGTTCGGCCTGCGCGACACCTTCAACTCCAATCCGCTGAATCCGCATGATCAAGTTGCCCGTCTTCGTGGCTCTTTCAGTTCCATCTCGCACGTTGCCGATCAGCCGCTGAACGAAGCGATTCAAACGCATCTGCGCAATCTGTTCTCGTCCACGCCGGTGGCGATTCTGCAGCCGAGAACCGCGATTGCCTGGCAATTCGAGCCGAAATCGGTACTCCGCACTGGCTTCGGAGTCTTCAGCGATATTTTGCCGGGCACTGTGGCCGACCTGATCGGCGCCAATCCTCCATACGATAAGACGTTTCAGGGAGGACTGCTCGGTACCGTGGGCAGCAAGGGAACCGCGGGCTGCGACCCGGTGGTCGGCTGCGCCGGCATCGCGCCGGGAGTGATGAACAGCGCCGTCCGCGCGATCGTGGCCGCGAATCAGACTTTTACTTCGGGATTTCCTCAGAGCCAACTCTCGCTTCCACCGGTGGCAATCACCGCCATCCCAGACGACAAACTCCACGCGCCATACTTCATGGAGTGGAGCCTGGGAATAGAACATCAATTCGGAACCACGACCAGCCTGAACGCGCAATACGTGGGCACGCGGGCCGTGAATCAGCCGTACTCAACCCAAGTCAACGGCTACCAGACTGTATGCCAGGGCTGTTTTGCGCCCTTCCCTTACCTGCAGCCAACGGATCCGCGATTCGGCGCGGTGACGCAGTTTTCCACCGGCGCGAACAGCCACTACAACGGTCTTCAACTGACCGCGATGAAGCGCCTCGGCCATGGCTTGCAAGGGCAACTCAACTACACTTGGAGCCGTTGCATGGATACGGTCTCGAACGGAGGATTCCTTCCGTTTTCCTCGGGCGGGATTCTTTCGCCTCTGCCCGGAGACCTGGCGCGCGATTATGGTCCTTGCGACTATGACATCCGGCACAATCTGAACGCGCAGTACGTGTATCAGTTGCCGGTCAGAGTGCGCAGTCATTCTCTGGGCTACGCGCTCAATGGCTGGCAGATTTCCGGAACAGCGTTCTGGCACAGCGGAGTTCCGTTCTCAGTGCTGAGCACGCCTTATTCAGCAAACGGAAACGGCGTTGTGCAGGGCAGCGGGCCGCAGTTCGCGAGTGTCGTTCCCGGCGTGCCGCTGTATGACCATCATCCGATTCCGGGTGTGACGCAGGCGGGAACGCTGCAGTGGCTCAATCCGGATGCATTTGTATCGGCGGTCGATCCGAGTACAGGGCAGTGCTCTGGTGGCGACAGCCCGCAGAATTGCCAATTCGGAAACCTCGGCCGCAACGCCCTGCGCGGCCCCGATTTCCTCTGGAGCGACTTCTACCTGACTAAATGGTTTTCCTTCAACGAGCATGTGAAGCTGCGATTTGAGGGGCAGTTCTTCAATGTGTTCAACCATCCAAATTTTGGGCTTCCCAGCGTGGTGCAGGCCGGCGTTCCGGGAAACCCCTCCACGCAGGCTGGCTTTGGAGCGCTCACTTACGCCACTTCTCCGCCGACCGGCTTGCTTGGCGTCGGTTTAGGCGGGGATAGCAGTCCGCGCATGATCGCGTTCCAGGCGCGACTGGAGTTCTGAGCAGTGTGTGCGGGTTCCCTCCATGTAACGCTTGGGCGCTGAAACGCACTACCAGATGTACGGTGTTATTCGGGCTGGTCCCACCGCAGACAAGAAATCCAGCCCAACATCTTGGAGGTTGACATTGGTTGCTCGCAAAGTTGCTGCCCGTTTGAAACCGAACTCGCTTACGGAATTTACGAATCTCATGGAGGCGGAGATCCTCCCCTGGCTGCGAACGCAGGAAGGCTTTTTGGATTTGATCACTCTAGCTGTCCCCAATACCAGCGAGGTCGCGACGATCACCTTCTGGGATGACAAGGGGGACGCGGGGGCCTTCAACTCATGCGGCTATCCAGAAGCGGTGAAGATTCTCGAAAAACTCCTGGACGGGACTCCTTACGTGAAGACGTTTGATGTTGTCAGCTCGACATTTCAAAGCGGTGCCCTCGCGCCGCCGCCGGAAGCCGAGGGTTTGGTCCAAGAAGCCGGCTCGGCGCAATTTCGCTATCCCTCATACGAGACGAGCCTCTGACATACGAAGAATCAGGAACAACCAGCGAATTCCTCAGCACTCACACCGCTCACAATGATGAGTGACTTAAATCACAGACTCAAGATGCCGCTCCGGGCGATAAGCAATATTGTCACATCTCCGGTTAGCGCCGGTCGGAAGGCGGAGCACAGCGGCATATGTGGAGGGAGCGAAATCGGGTATTGCGCATTTGCGTTTCAATTCTTAAGTCTTGCACTGATTCTTAAGCGCTACTAGTTGGCGGCGCGCAACTCTCGGCTACGTTCTCAGCTCTTCCTGTCTTTCCTGCGATTCCACGGATAGAACACAACTCCGTTCGTGAGAGTATCTCCGGCTCGCGGAGACCGGGTAATGCCGTGCTCAGGAAGGCGCTCAATGTCCAAGCATCCAACCATTGCCGAACACCTGGAGGCTAGCGGAGTCTCCCGGAGAAGCTTCCTCCAGTTATGCAGCATGCTGATGGTCACTGCGCCGGTGGGATTGGCGCTTACTGGCAAGAAATCGGTCTTGCAGGTAGCGGAGGCGATCGGTAAGACGAAGCGGCCGTCGGTGATCTGGCTGCATTTCCAGGACTGCACCGGATGCACCGAGACTCTGCTGCGCACCTCCGCTCCCGACGTTGCTCACCTGATCCTCGACGTGATCTCTCTCGATTATCACGAGACCTTAATGGCAGCCTCGGGCGCGCAGGCGGAGGCGGCGTTGCGCTCCGCCATCGCCGACAACGCCGGCAAATATGTGCTGGTGGTGGAAGGGGCGATTCCGACGCGGGACAACGGCGTCTACATGGAACTGGGCGGCAGGCCGGCAGTTCAAGTAGTGAGGGAAGTTGCCGCCCAGGCAGGCGCGGTGATCGCCATCGGCTCCTGCGCCTCATGGGGCGGCGTGCCGTCGGCTGATCCAAATCCCACGGGCGCGGTAGGCGTCGATTACGTCGTGTCGGGCAAACCGATCGTGAACCTGCCCGGCTGCCCGCCCAATCCTTACAACCTGCTGGCGCTGGTTCTGGAATACGTCACTATGGGCAGGCTGCCGGAGTTGGATGAGTTCAACCGTCCGAAGTTCGCCTACGAGCGCGTGATCCACGAGAATTGCCCGCGGCGGGCGCACTTTGATGCTGGCCGGTTTGCGGCCGCGTTCGGCGACGAAGGGCACCGCAAGGGCTGGTGCCTCTACAAGCTCGGCTGCAAGGGACCGATCACTCACGCCGCCTGCGCCACCCGCCATTTCAATGAGATTCCGGGGGTGTGGCCGATCGGCATCGGGGCTCCTTGTGTGGGCTGCACGGAAAAGGGCGTGGTTTGGCGAATGGGTACGTTCGAAACCGTCCCGATTCATCTGGCGACTCCCCCCGATACCTACCCGCCCATTTACAGTGCCGCTGGAGGAATCAAAGTAGGCGCAGCGGCATTGGTGGGGGCGGTGGCCGGAGCAGTCGGCGGCGCTACCTGGGTCGCGTCGCAGCGTTTCCAGAGCAGCGCCGAGGCCGGGGTGACGCGAGTCAATGTCGACCGCGAGCATGCGGAAAAACTCAAAGCGTCCGCCGCGAAGCCAATCGATAAGCCAGTCTTTAAGCCAGTCTCTACGCCAGACGACAAGAAAGAGGACTGATGTGGCCATCACTCGGCGAGAACTGATTTCCACCGTCGCCAAAGCCGGAGTGCCGGCTGCCGTGGCCATGACCGTCGGCGCTGGAAGCCTGCATGCGGAGACCGAGAGCATACCCATTCCCAGCGCCGCCGTCGGATTGCTCTATGACGCCAGCATCTGCATCGGCTGCAAAGCCTGCGTGTCAGCCTGCTCCGAGGCGAACGATACGCCCGCCGATACCCGCGGCGATGCCCTGCACCAGGCGCCGTCCGACCTCAACGATCTCACCCGCAACATTATCAAGCTGTACAAGCCGGAGGACGGATCGCCTTCATCTTTCGTGAAGCGCCAGTGCATGCACTGCCTCGATCCCGCGTGCGCTGCAGGATGTCCCTTCCAGGCCCTGCATAAGGATCCCGAAACCGGCATCGTCAGTTGGACGGCCGAGGAATGTATTGGCTGCCGCTATTGCACGATTACCTGTCCCTATCACGTGCCGCGTTTTCAGTGGAAGGGATTCAACCCGCGCGTGACCAAGTGCGAGCTGTGCAGCCAGCGGCTGGAGAAAGGCCTGGAACCGGGATGCAGCAGCGTCTGTCCCACAGGGGCCGTGATCTTTGGTCCGCGCACCGTCTTGCTGTCGGAGGCCAAACGGCGCATTAAGAAGAATCCCGGCCGCTACTATCAGGAGCGCGTGTACGGGGAAACCGATAATGGCGGCACGCAATGTCTGTACCTCTCGCGCGTCTCCTTCGAAAAACTGGGCCTGCCTGAACTAGGACCGGAGTCGGTGCCTGCCAGAACCCTACGCTGGCAGCGACGCCTTTATCAATACTTCGCGCTGCCCGCGCTGTTGTATGTCGGATTAGTGCAAGTGATTCGGCAGCGGCTGAAGGGACATGAGCAGGAAGCACACGAACGCGAGAAAGAAACCGGTTTGAGGGCGCAGCTATGAGGGCGCAACTTTGAGGCGACGAGCATGAGGCGACAAGCATGAGGCAACCAGCATGAGCACTGCAACCATCGGTAACGCGCCGGTCACTTCTCGTGAGGCTCGCTGGGAACGGGCTGTGCCGGTTTACGGCTTTCCCGTGGTGAACGGGTTCTTTCTCGCGCTGGTTGCCATGACTTTGGTCGCGTTTGCGTTAACCGCTTACCGCGAACTGGCCGGTCTCGGTCCAGTCAGCGGCATGAACGACGCATATGGCTGGGGGATCTGGAAAACTTTCAACGTGATGGTGCTGACGGGGCTAGGTTCGGGCGCATTCGCGGTAGGGATCGCAGCGTGGCTTTTCAAGCGTAAGCGCCTGCATGCGCTGATGCGGATGGCCCTGTTGACCAGTTTCCTGGCCTACGCATGCGGTCTCCTTTTGCTGGGCATCGACGCCGGCCGCCCGTGGAACTTCTACTGGATTGTTTTCCCGTGGAAATGGAATATGCACTCGCCGCTAGCCGAGGTGGCGATCTGCATGTCGATTTACGCCATGATCCCGCTGGCACTGGAAAATATTCCGGTTGTGCTGGAGCGGCTCTGGTACTTTGATTCCCGCCTGCGGCCTGGTGTGGAGCGCATGGAACGCGGGCTGCACAAATTCTTTCCCTGGATCATTGCGGCAGCCTACCTGTTGCCGGGCATGCACCAGTCGTCGTTGGGCGCATTGATGCTCCTGGCCGGAGAACGAGTCCACCCTTTGTGGCAGACACCGTTTCTGCCCTTGCTCTACCTGGGCGCGGCCACTTTCATGTCTTTCGGGTGCGTCGCCGGAACCACCATGTTGTGTTGCGTGGTTTGGAAGCGAGTCATGGACATGGAGGTTCTTGACGAAGCCGCCCGCATCACCGCGTGGCTTGTTTTCGGCTGGCTCGGACTGCGCCTGTTGGACATCCTCTTTCGCGGTGCGCTCGGTACCGCCTTCCACGCCGATCGCTTTGCGGGTGTGTTCTGGCTCGAGACGGTGCTGATTTCCGTCGGCGGCTGGATGCTTTACCGTTCCGTGCGGAACCACGACACGCGCATGATGTTTTTGGGCTATGTCCTCAGTTCGCTTGGTGGCATGATCTACCGCTTCAGCCCCACGACCTTGGCCTTTCGGCCCAACCCCGAGTCGCTGTATTTTCCCTCCACCATCGAAGTTCTGGTCGCGCTGGGTTTCATTTGCATGGGCGTGGCGGCATTTCTTCTGGTGGTGAAGCGCTTTGGAATTCTTCCGGCGCCTATCCAGGAATGGCACGACATGGCGAGCTACTTCCGGTTCCGCAGACCGTACATTCGCTGGACCGGTTATTTCAAGTATGGATTTTTCGGTGAAAACGAACCAACAGACTCCGACTAACAGCAGGCTCTATGGCGAAACGAATCACGATTGACCCCATCACCCGAATTGAAGGCCACCTTCGCATCGACGTCGAAGTGGACAACAATGCCGTCAGCAACGCATGGGCTTCTTGCACCATGTGGCGCGGCATCGAGAACATTCTCCGCGGCCGCGATCCACGCGACGCATGGCTCTTCACCCAGCGCTTCTGCGGCGTGTGCACCACCGTGCACGCCATGGCCAGCGTGCGCGCGGTGGAAGATGCCTTGAAGCTCGAAGTGCCGCTCAACGCCCAGTACATCCGCAATCTCATCCTGATCGCGCATGCTTTGCACGACCACATCGTCCATTTCTATCAATTGTCCGCGCTTGATTGGGTGGACATCCTGCAGATCCCTAAGGCTGATCCGGCAGCGACGGCAAAATTGGCGGAAAGTCTTTCGCCCTGGACGCGCAATTCCCGCAATGAGTTCAAGGCTGCGCAAGACCGTGTGAATGCCGTTGCCAGCAGCGGCCAGCTCGGAATTTTCATGAATGGTTATTGGGGCCATCCGGCGATGCGGCTTTCTCCAGAGGTGAATCTGCTGGCCTTTTCGCACTACGTGCAGGCCCTGGAGTATCAGCGCAAAGCTCTGCAGGTGGTTGGAATTCTGGGAGGGAAGACGCCGCATATTCAGAATCTAACCGTCGGAGGCGTAGCCAACGCCATCGACCTGGATAGCACCAGCGCTCTCGGCATGGCTGGTCTGGAGATGATCCGCGTGCTGCTGGACGAGGTTGTGCAGTTCATCAACCAGGTCTACTTCGTCGACGTCTGCGCCCTCGCCGCCATGTATCCCGAGTGGTTCAAGATTGGCAAGGGTGTAACCAACTATCTTGCCGTCCCCGATCTGCCGCTGGACAGCGCGGGCACAACTTACGATCTTCCCGGCGGCACCATCATGAATGGAAACATCGCTGGCGTGCATCCGTTCAAGACTGCATCGGACAAGGAGTTTCGCGATGCGGTCAGCGAAGATGTAACCCACGCCTACTATCAGAATGGAAAGGCGCTCCACCCCTGGGTCGGAGAGACCGAGCCCGCCTTCACCGGCTGGGACGGCGAGCAGAAATACTCCTGGGTGAAGTCGCCGCGCTTCAATGGTCAACCGATGCAAGTCGGCCCGCTGGCGCAGGTGTTGATCGGTTATGCGCAAGGCCATCCGCTGACGCGCAAGTATACGGATCTTGCGATCGGCAAGATCGGAGCCGTCGGCGGGTTGCGCGTGACTCCCGACATGTTGCACTCGACGCTCGGCCGCCATGCCGCGCGCGCCATTCGCGCCAGCATGCTGGCGGAACTGGCGCAGAAGCACCTGCAATTGCTGATCGACAACATCGCCAAGGGCGACTACACGGTCCATAACCAGCCGGTATTTTCCGGACACGAAGTGGAAGGCGTCGGCACTCACGAGGCCCCGCGCGGCACGTTGTCGCACTGGATCGTGATCAAAGATGAAAAAATCAAGAATTACCAGGCGGTTGTGCCCTCAACCTGGAATGCGAGCCCGCGCGACCGCTCCGGCGCGCACGGTCCCTACGAAGCCTCGCTGCTGCACACGCCGCTTGCCCGGCCCGAGGAACCGCTGGAGGTCTTGCGCACCGTGCACTCTTTCGATCCCTGCATGGCCTGTGCCTGCCACACGTTTGATCCCTCGGGTCGCCAGATTGCCAAAGTGAAGGTGCTGTAACGAAGAAGAGAGTGCCATGAAAAAGATAAAGATATTGATTGGCGGGATCGGAAACATCCTGCTCGGCGATGACGGCGTCGGGCCGTACGTCGCGCGGCTTCTGGCCGCTCACTTCGAGTTCGAAGAGGGCGTCGAAGTCGCCGATTTAGGGACTCCGGCCCTGGACCTGATCGATCAGCTCACGGAAAAAGATGCTGTCATCCTGATCGATTCCGTTACTACCGACGACACCGAAGCAGGAGCGATCGTCCTCTACCGCAAGGCAGATATCATGCGCCACCGTCCCGCCGTGCGCATGGATCCGCATTCGCCTGCGCTGGTCGACGCGTTGCTGAGCGCCGAGTTGTTCGGAGTTGCGCCTGCCGATGTGCTACTCGTGGGAGTCGTCGGCGGGTCGTATGAGGCGGGCTGCAGCTTAAGCAAGCCGGTGAAAGCGTCGCTGGAGGAAGCGATCGCAGAGGTTTTGAATGAACTGGATCGTCTGGGTGTCGGGTACCAATGGCGGAAACATCCCGCCGAACTCGACGTCTGGTGGACGACCGACGAAATGATGGAACCTGCACTGGCCACGTAGTCGGCGCAAGGTTACCAAAGTCGCTGCACCCCGCTGGCTTCGCCTCCTCACCATCTGCATCTGGAGCCGCCACCTCTCTCTCGCTAGACTCTTCTGGTCAGACAAAAATGGGCACGGGAATTGGTCACGCGCCTCCCGGAATCCCTCCCCCTTCTTATTAGCCAGAAGTCGCGCCTCGTCGCGCAGCTAGGAAACGAGGCGCAGCGAGGAACCGAGCCAGTATGCCCGCGCAGTGGATTAATTCGTTCCGCCTTTGGTTTGCCGCTCTCATCGGTATCGTTCCGGTCATCGCGACCTTGGTGACCTGCATTTTCAGCGTCATTCTGGCCCGCGCAACCCTGCGTTATGTGGAGAACACCGACAAAGGCTTGAACCTCGCACGCGAAGAGTTCGAGCGCGAATGGTCGCCAGATCTGCACATCAAGCTCGAGCGTGTGTCGTCCACCGAGGTCAGGATCATCGTCACCAACCTGGCCAAAAGCTCCGTCCTCCTGCAACTACTGCAGTTGCGCAAAATCTCGCATGCCGTACCCTTCGAGCGCCACCGCCTGAATGATCCGCTGGTGGGCGGCATGACCTGGACTCAGGAAATGGGCAAGCGCATTCTGGCCTGCACCGGAAAAGAATTCGAAGGTCCGATCGCCGCCTCGATGACTTTTTATTCCTCGGGAAGAATGTTCCGCACGGATTGGTTTCGGTCGCACATCCAGGTACGCGACAGCCGGGTCATCAGCCTCGAACCCAGCAACATGCCGGCCCGCCGCGTGCGTGTCGTTGAACGCAAAGGGGCCCAGGAACGCCGCCGCGATTTCGTGCAGGATGTCACCGCCGACGCCGCCCCCAAACTCGACAAACGACCGGACGAGAAGTCCTTCGTGACTGGGGCGGGAATCTAAGCAGAACGCTAGCGGCGGCACGCCGAGCAGTAGCCACCGACTTCCAGCCGCGCCACCAGGATGTGGAAGCGGCAATCGCGCTGCAATTGGGTCTTTAAGGACTCAAAAGTCTTACTCACAAATTCGGTGATTTTCCCGCATCTTAGACATGCCATGTGGATATGATCGCGGCCCAGCTTGCGCTCGTAGTAATGGCCCTCTCCGTTCAGATGCATCAAGTCGAGCTCATCGATCAGCCCTTGCCGCTTGAGCAGGTCGAGCGTCCGGTAGACGGTGCTGCGATCCACCGATGCATCCACCGTCCGCGCCTTGCGCAAGATCTGGCTGGCGTCCAGATGTTTGGTCGCGGTCTCAATTACGCTTAAAATCGCCCGGCGCGGAGCGGTCATGCGGATCCCGCGTTCGGCGAGTTGCATCTGCAGCCGGCCCGGAATTTCCGTTCGAGGAAGCGGCATACGCAATTCTCCTTTTTTCCAGTTGCGACTAGGTCGCGAATAACCTGCGACGAAAAATTCGCTGTGCCATTGACAGTGGACAAACAACCACTCTACGCTGAGATTGTAGCGCTTATTGCGACTGGGTCGCAATAACAACTATAGGGAAATAAAGAAATCAAGACAGTGGAGTCCATGGTCGCGCCCCTTATTCCTCAACGCATCCCGCGGAAGTTGCCCAGTCTCGCTGTCATTGTCATTGCCCTGATCTTCTTTCTGTTTTGTTGCCAACCGTCTTTGGTTTTGGCGCAGGAGAGTCCTTACATCGTGACCTACGACCATTACCTCGAAGAGCCCGGCAGTTTGGAGGTGGAATACTTTTCTACTTTTGGCACCCAGCGAAGCGGCAACGACTTCGATGCCTTCTGGACGGAATTCGAATATGGCGCCACCGCCTGGTGGACCACAGAGGTCTATTTGGCCGGACAGACGACTTTCAATGACAGTACGATTTTTACCGGGTTCCGATGGGAAAACCGGTTTCGCCTGCTGCAACGCGAACACCTGGTGAATCCCGTGCTCTATATCGAGTACGAGAACACCAGCGCGGCCGACAAAATTCTGAAAGAGGTCGAAGGTCACGACGTAGAATCCGACTACGCTGCTTCGAACGCCGTATTGCGGCAGGAGCACGACCACGAATTGGAGATGAAACTTCTGCTTTCCAGCACCTTCAAAGGCTGGAATGTCGCCGTGAATCCCATTGTTGCCAAGAACCTGTTGCCGAGCGAGCCCTGGGAGTTCGCATACGCTATCGGCGCCAGCCGTCCGCTCGCGCTTAAGGCTTCACCCAACCGCTGCAATTTTTGCCTAGAGAATTTTATTGCCGGGGTGGAAATGTACGGAGGCTTGGGCGACGCGCACAGCGCCGGCCTGCACGATACGTCTCATTACCTCGCGCCCGTTGTCGCTTGGAATCTCCCGTCGGACTGGACCGTTCGTCTTTCGAGCGGCTTCGGTCTGAACGACAACAGCCATCGATTTTTGCTGCGCTGGGGGCTTTCGCGGGAGTTTTCCGGCTTTGGCGAGATGGTCGGGCGATTGTTCGGAGGCCGGCCATGAAAACACTCTTCGCTTTTGTTCTCCCCGCCGGACGCATCGGCGTTGCCACCATCGGGATCGTATTCTTCGGGATGAACGTCTGCGGAACTCCTCGGACGCTGGCGCAGGAGGTAGGCGCTGCCGCACTGAAGCACAAAAGGTCAACCTATGCCGCTCTTGCAGAAGCTCCCCAAAAAGCGAAGGAGAGGAAAAATCCTTTCGCAGGCGATAGTCAGGCGGTGGCAGCGGGAGGAAAACTTTTTGAGCAACACTGCGCCGACTGTCACGGGAAAAAGGCGGGAGGCTCGACGCAAGGCCCGAGTTTACTGCGGGAAGAAGTGCAGCAGGCAACGCCCGGCACGTTGTTCTGGACCCTGACCAATGGAGTTGTCCGCCGCGGCATGCCAGTTTGGTCGAAGCTGCCGGAACCGGAGCGCTGGCAGATTGTCACCTTCTTGCAGTCGTTGAACTCACGCTCGCTCAACCCACAATCACCGAACGCCCAAGCGGTGAAACCGGTTCTGCACTGATCCATTCTGTAGTCTGTAGCGCCGGCGTCTCGCTGGCCCTGCTAAGCTCATTTCTGGTGAATCAGTCCTGCGTGAATCGGAAATACGACGTCATCATTCTCGGCGCCGGTGCTGCCGGTCTGATGTGTGCCATCGAAGCCGGCAAGCGGGGCCGTCGTGTCCTGGTGCTGGAACGCGCGGATCGCATCGGCAAGAAGATCCTGATCTCCGGCGGAGGCCGCTGCAATTTCACCAATCTCCACAGCGGCCCGGAGAATTTTCTTTCCGCCAATCCGCACTTCGCCAAGTCGGCGCTGGCTCGCTATACTCCAACCGACTTCGTGCGCCTCGTCGAGAAGCATCGCATTCCCTACCACGAGAAAAAGCTCGGCCAGTTATTCTGTGATCGAGCAGCGAGCGACATCACGGCCATGCTGGAGCAGGAATGCCGCGATGCCGGAGTGGAAATCCAGTGCAACATCAAAGTGAGTAAGGTGCTGGAAAACGAGGCGCTGAAGAACGAGGTGCACAAAAACGCCGAGTTCACCGTGCAGGCCGAGGGCGCCAGTTTCAGCGCGCCTCGCCTGGTGGTCGCCACCGGAGGCCTGTCGATTGCGAAAATTGGCGCCACCTCATTTGGTTACGACCTCGCCCGGCAATTCGGCCTGAAGATCGAGCCCCCACGCGCCGCCCTGGTTCCTCTTGTCTTCAGCGAACGCGACCGCAAGCGCTGGTGCGATCTCGCGGGAGTCTCGACCGAAGTGGTTGCTTCCATCGGCGGCACGAAACACGCTCTAGCATTACCGACGTTCAGGGAAAACATGCTATTCACTCATCGCGGCATCAGCGGGCCCGCGATTCTCCAGATCTCTTCTTACTGGGACGGCAAGGAGCCGATTCATCTCGACCTCGCAACCGACCGCGATCTTGCTGCCGATTTGCGAGCGCGGGGCCATCGCGACCAGTCGAGTTGGAAGGCGCTGCTGAGAGGAGTCCTGCCCCGCCGCTTCGCGGATCGCTGGCTCGAAGCTTATCCGTTAGCCGGCAACTCCGATCGCGCCTTCGCCGACGCCGAGCAGCGACTGCATGCGTGGGAAATCAACCCCGAAGGGACCGAGGGTTACGGAAAAGCGGAAGTCACAGCGGGGGGCGTCGATACCGGCGAACTTTCGGCCAAGACCATGGAATCCCGGAAAGTGCCCGGCCTCTTTTTCATTGGAGAAGTGGTCGACGTCACCGGCCAGCTTGGCGGCTTCAACTTCCAGTGGGCATGGGCGTCGGGATTTTGCGCGGGACAAGCGTTGTGAAGACCGGCGATGTGAGGACAGGCGATGTAAGGACGTCCCGCGAAACCATGCGGTTGCTTGCTACGGCCGCTACTGAGTCTCCGCGCCTTCCTGCATGAACGGCATGCGGGCGAGAATTTCGGCGGCCTGCTCCAGTTGCCTGAGATCTTCGGCGGTGAAGTCTGCGCCCGAGACCGCGGGATCCAACCCTTTGCGCGAAACCTGTACCACTCCCACCACTTTTCCCCCGGAGGGCGCTACGGGAACGGACATGATCTTCTGAATCGGCATTTGGTCCTGGCTTCGATCTTCTTCCACGGCTCCGAGCTTCACCGCTTCAAACAGGCTGACATGCTTTACGCGCATGAAGGCGTTCGACAGAAGCGGAGTGCGAGTCGCCGCCGTCCGTGCTGCCACCGCCGATCCGCTCAGCGGCAGTACACCCGCGGATCGCAGCTCCGGCGGATAGATAAAGCGCAGACTGCCCTTCTCTAACTTCAGCAGTGCCACTTCGCTGCGCCGTACATTAAGAATCTGGGCCAGCTTGAGGCAGACTCTGTCCGAACTCGGAGCTTCCGCAAGCAGGCCCTCCAATTCGCTGAGGCCGGTCTTGGCGGCCTTGGCGGCGGAACCTTGATTACTATTCGATGGCATAATTGTGGCCATTGTCCCTACCCGCCTATCCTGCGGGCATCAGCAACTTTTCCACAAGTTACCAGAGTACTTTTTGCCGCCTTCCGGCAACGGCAGCCGAGCCCGTGGCAAAGAGTGACTTTTCTTATACGGGTGAGCGATTTTTTCAATCTCTTAACGGCACTCTTCCACAGGCGTTCGCGTTATAGTGAATACATCAGTCACCGCAAATAGCCGGAGCGGCTATTCGCTGAATCGTATGTCGCTTATTCATTACGCAAGACCGTTCTTGGAGTTGGGTGTCTGTAAGGAGTACTGTATGGCGCGCAAGACAACTGGAAACACGACCACCAATCGCAGCAAAAAAACCGGAGCCTCAGTTCAGCCTGCCGCTGTGCCTGTGTCCGAAGTTCCATTGAACGGGAAGACGGCTGGCTTGGTTTCTGCCAATCTGGAGGAAGAGATCCGCCACCGTGCCTACGAACTCTACCTGCAGCGCAGAGCGACTGCGGGCGGCGGCAATGGCGACGAAAATCAAGATTGGCTGATCGCGGAGAGCGAGATTCTCTCGCGCCACGGCAGATTGGCACGCCACACCACGGCGTAGATCCGGTCAGGTCCGGGCTTAATTCCGGCGAGCGCCGAAGATTGCTTTTTGAAGATTGCTTACTGCGGATCTCCTACCAAGAACCACCAACTGCCTCCTGCCGGATGTGATACGACCTGCGCTCGAACCTGGGTTTGAATCGCCATATCCGAGTTACTGCTGCACCGCCTGAACCAGCGTCGGCCTCACCTGCTCGTGTTGAATCGCGGAGGCATCCCACGCGCCGCCCAGAGCCTTCACCAGATAAACGGAAGTGACCATTTCCTGTCCGAGCAGTTGCGTTGCGAGCCGTTCATTGCTCAGCAGCGTGGATTGCGCGGTAATCACATCGAGGTAAGTTGTAAGGCCGCCGACATAACGGTTGTTGGCGAGGTCGAGGGCGCGGCGTGAGTCCGCGACCGCTGCCTGCTGAGTCTTCGCGGCCTGATCCAGCAACGCGAGCCCGGAGAGCCCATCCTCCACCTGCTGAAATGCCACCAGTACGGATTCGCGATAATTGGCCACCGATTCGTCATAGGCCGCGCGGCTGGCCGCCAGATTCGCGCGATTGCGTCCGCCGTTGAAAACCGGCTGCAGCAGATCACCGCCCAACGACCAAAGAGCGCTGGGCGCGCTTATCAGCGTTGAGATGTCGCGGCTTTCATAGCCGCCACCCCCGGCCAGCGTGATATGCGGATAAAACGCCGTCATCGCTAAACCGACTTGCGCATTTTCGAACGCCATCTGGCGCTCGCTGGTGGCAACGTCCGGCCGGCGCTCCAGAATCTCCGATGGAACTCCGGTGGGAATCGCTGGCGGCGCCGCGTTAAACGGCGCCTCGGCCAGGCTGAACCCTGAGGCGGATTTTCCCGTCAGCACGGCGATGGCATGTTCGTATTGCGCCCTCTGCTGCAACACCAGTGAAAGCTGGGTCGCAGTCGCATCCAGCAACGCGGCCTGCTGCGCAACTTCCAACCCATTCGCGACTCCGCCTTCGTGCCGATGGTTGACCAGGTCCAACCCTTTTTGCTGGATTTCGACCGACTGGCGTACCACTCCCGCTTCACGGTCAAGTTCGCGCAGGTTGAAATAGTCGGCGGCGAGTTCGGCGGTCAACACCAGGCGCACATTTTCCAGGTCCGCCGCGCTCCCCTGCAGCGAAGCGTTGGCCGCTTCCAGATTGCGGCGCACGCGCCCGAATAAATCAAGCTCGTAGCTGACCGAAAACGGGACGACAAAATCATTCTGGGTAAAGGGCGGCGATTCGCCGCCCGAAAACGAACGGTTACTGGAGAGTTCCTGGCGCTGCCCGCTGGGATTGGCGCTGACCGTGGGAAAGTACGCCGAGGATGCGATCCGAGCCTGCGCCCGTGCCTGCGAGAGCCGATCCCGAGCCGCCTCCAGCGACTGGTTTGCCTGAAGCAGTTCTTGTTCCAGGTGGTCGAGTTCCGCGTCATGAAATAGCTGCCACCACGTGCCCTTGGGAATTGCATCCTTCGGAGCCGCCGTTTGCCACGGCCCTTCGCCCTTCCACGTGTCGGGAACCTGCGCGGTGGGACGCTTATATCCCGGCCCCACGGTGCAGCCCAGCGTGCAGACTGACGCACACACCGCGAGCGCCCACCCAATGTATTTCCAGTAGAGACGCGGCTTGCCGCGTCTCGCAGCGTCTCCGAAGACGGCGCAAGCCCCGTCTCTATAGGCTGCAGGCACTCGCTTCACGAGCGGCCATCTCCTGTGGCCGGCTTGGCGATGCGTACTTGCTGCCCTTCCTCGAGTGAGTCCGACGGATTGATGATGATCTGATCGCTCACCTCGAGCCCCCCCAGAATTTCAAGCGTAGCCCCGAAGTCGCGCCCAATGCTGATCGGGCGCAGATGCACCTTGCTGTCCTTATCAACGACCGCGACTCGCGGCCCCTCGGCGCGAAACAGCATGGCGTTCACCGGGATCGTAATCCTCGGAACAGAAGTCCCGGTCGCAAAATGCACTTGGCCGAACGAACCCGGCAACAGCGTGCCGTTTTTGTTGGGAACATCCACTTCCGTGTTCAAGGTACGCGTCGCGGGATCGATGGCATCGGCGGTGCGAGCCACCGTTCCCTGGAATTTTTGTCCAGGAAATTCCTGCAGGGTGACGTTCGCCTTCATCCCCACTTTAATGTTCGGCGCATACGCCTGCGGAACGCTCACGTAAACACGAAGCGGATCCACGCGCGCGATATCGAACATTTCCCTGCCCGCCGCCGCTCCGGAATTGATGAGCGCGCCCGGATCAACATTGCGCCGGGTCAGCACGCCCGAAAATGGAGCGTATACGCTCTTGAAAGACTCGAGTTCCTCGAGGCGGCGAACATTCGCGTCCGCTGCCGCCAGGTTGGCCAGCGCCTGCTGGTAGCCGCTCGCCTGTTGGTCGGCTTCCTGCTGCGAAACCGAGTCGGACTTGCGCAGATTCGCCCAGCGGTCAGCGGAGATCTTCGCCAACTCCAGCGCCGCTTTGATCTGCTCGCGGCTGGCTCGGGACTGTGACAGCTCCTGATCGATCTCCGGAGTATCGATCGACGCCAGCAGTTCTCCCTTCTCAACCTTGCTTCCAATGTCCTTGTACCAGCGTAAGAGATAGCCGTTGGTGCGGGCAAAAATCGGGGACTCTATAAAAGCCTGCAAATTTCCCGGCAACACCAGTTCGTCGTTTCCAGGTTCGGATTGAGGTTGCACCACCGCGACGGTCGGAACCGAAACCAGTTCGGTTTCCTTCGCCAGCGCATCGGATTCGCTCTTGCGGTTCAGAAACGTAACCGCGCCCGCTGTGATCAGGACAAGCAGCGCGGCGCCCACCAGCATTTTTGCCCGGCCTACCGGAGCGGGCGCCAGATCGGGCGGCCGCTCGATCTGCGGATGGACGTGCTGCGGGTCCACGGGATGCGTCTCGTTCGGTTCTGTCGTTACTGGCGTCTGCCCTGGCATGATGGCGATCTCCGACAAATTCTCTGCTTTTGCTCTTCTCTGTTCCTCTATCTTCTTCTCTACCCTTGCTCCGACTGCAGCCGTGCCTGGCGCCGGCCGTGAATAATCGTAAATACACTCGGCACAAAAAATAAGGTGGCTACGGTTGCAAACAGCAGGCCGCCAACGACGGCGCGGCCCAGCGGTGCGTTCTGCTCGCCGCCTTCTCCGAAGCCCAACGCCATCGGGAGCATGCCGATAATCATGGCAAGGGCAGTCATAATCACCGGCCGCATGCGTGTGTAACCCGCTTCGATCGCCGCTTGCATCGCGGGGACTCCCATATCCATGCGATCACGGGCGAACGATACCATCAGAATCGAATTCGCGGTTGCTACCCCCATGCACATGACCGCGCCCGTCAACGACGGAACATTGAGCGTGGTGCGCGTAATCAGCAGGAACCAGCAAATTCCCGCCAGCGCCCCCGGTAACGCTGTAATGATGATAAAGGGATCGAGCCACGACTGAAAGTTGACCACAATCAGCAAATAGACCAGCACGATCGCGCCCAGAAGGCCAACCCCCAGCCCGAAGAACGACGATTGCATGGTCTCAATCTGCCCGCGAACGATGATGCGCGTTCCACGCGGCAGATGCTCCTGGAATGGCTTGAGCGCCTTCATGATGTCCGACGCCACCCCGCCCAGGTCCCGTCCCTGCGTGCTCGCATACACATCGATGACGGGCTGCACGTTGTAATGGTTGACCACGGCAGGACGCGCCACCGGCGTGAGTTGTACCAGGTTACTGAGCACTTGCGGAGCCCTTTGCCCACTCGGGCTCGTCACTGGCGTGTTCATCAAGTCCTGCAACGACGTCATGTGATACTGCGGCGTCTGAATGGCGATGGGATAGGTGACCCCGTTCTTCGGATTCAGCCAGTAATCGGGCGTCGTCTGCGAGCTTCCACTCAAGCTGATCAACACACTTTGCGCGACATTTTGCGCACTCAGCCCCACCTCGCCCATGCGCGTTCGGTCCATGTCGAGATAAAGAGTGGGCAGACTCAGCATTTGTTGTACGTGCACGTCGGCTGCTCCGGGAATCTGGCGCAGCCGATTCGCGATCCTCTGTCCGATGTCGTAGCTGGTGCGCATATCCGCGCCCACGATCTGGATGTCGACCGGCGCGGGCAATCCAAAATTAAGAATTTGCGACACGATATCGGCGGGCTGGAAGAAGAACTCCACGCCCGGAAAACGCACCGGCAACTCTCGCCGCAAAGTGCGAATGTACTGCGCCGTGGGATGATGGTGTTCCGGATTCAGCGCAATCAGAATCTCCGCATCGTTCGTCCCAATCACACCCGAGCTGGCGTAAGAGAGATTGATGCCCGAGTAGGGGACGCCGATGTTGTCCAGCATGGTCTGCAGCTCTTCTTTCGGAATCTCGCTGCGCAGCACTTGCTCCACTCCATCGCAGAGACGCGCGGTCTCTTCCACGCGCAAGCCGGGCCGGGCACGAAAATGCAGGCGAATCAGGCCCGCATCCACTTGCGGGAAAAAATCTTGTCCCAGAAAAAACACCAGCCCCAGCGACAAAACGCAGAAAATCACAAAGCAAATAGCGAAGAGTCCGCGGTGTTCCAGCGTGGTTTCCAGCAGTTGCTGGTAGCCGCGGCGGAATTTTTCGAATCCGCGCTCGAATTTCCGTTGGAATCGCACGAAGGGATTCTTCGTCTCCGCGCCGCGGTGCTCGTGTCCGCGCATGATAAACATCACCATGGTCGGGATCAGGGTTCGCGACAGCAGATACGAGGCCAGCATGGCAAAGCTCACCGCTTCCGCCAGCGGCACGAAAAGAAAGCGCGCGACTCCGGCCAGGAAGAACATCGGCACAAACACGATGCAGATACACAGCGTCGACACGAATGCGGGCACCGCAATCTGTTGCGCCCCATCGAGGATGGCGGTCTTCATCTCCTTGCCCATGGCCAGATTGCGCTCGATGTTTTCGATCTCTACCGTCGCATCATCCACCAGAATTCCGACCGCCAGCGCCAATCCACCCAGGGTCATGATGTTGATGGTCTCGCCTAAGGCGCTCAGCATGAGCACGGAAACGAAGATTGACAACGGGATGGAGACGGCGATGATCACCGTCGGCCGCCAGTCACCTAAAAAGAGCAGAATCATAGCGGCGGTAAGGCAGGCGGCAATCAGGCCTTCGCGGATCACTCCCTGAATCGACGCGCGCACGAAAAGCGACTGATCGAACAGCGCTTTGATGGTGAGGTCGGGCGGCAGTTGTTGCGCCGCCAGCGGCACCATATCCTTTATGGCTTTCACCACTGTCAACGTGGAAGAGCCGCCCAGCTTATAGATCGACATCAACACGCCGCGCACGCCGTCCTGACGCACGATGTTGGTTTGCGGCACAAATCCGTCACGCACATGCGCCACGTCACGCATGTAAAGTGTCGACGAGCTCGTGGTCCTCACCGGCAGATCGTTGAGTTCGGCGACAGTATGCGGACTGCCGTTCAGCTCCACGTTGTACTCGGTCGGCCCGATCTTGGCCGTGCCTGCCGGCAGAATCAGGTTCTGCGCCGACACCGCGTTCACAATATCGGCGGGCGACAAGCCATACGCCTGCAGCTTGGCGGAATCGAGATCCACTTGTATCTGGCGCGGCTTGCCGCCGTAAGGATACGGCGTTCCCGCCCCCTGAACCGTGGTCAACTGCGTGCGCAGAAAATTCTGCGCCAGATCGAACACCTGCTGCTCCGGAAGCGTCTTGCTGCTCACGCCCAGTTGCACCACCGGCGTCGACGACGCCGTGTAGGTGATGACCAGCGGCGGGGTCGTGCCCGGGGGCAATGACCGCACCGCCGTCTGGCAGATCGCTGTCACCTGCGTCACTGCCATGGCAATGTTGACCCCAGGCCGGAAGAAGATCTTGATCACGGCGATGCCGTTCAGTGACTGCGATTCCTGGTGTTCGATGTCGTTGACCGTGACCGTGAATCCGCGCTCGGAGTTGGTCACGATGCGGTCCGCCATCTCACTCGGCGACAGGCCCGTATAGCTCCACACCACGCTGACCACGGGAATGTTGATGTCAGGAAAAATATCAACCGGAGTGCGCGGGATGGTGACACACGTGAGAATGATGATGAGCAGGGCCATCACCACAAACGTATAAGGACGGCGAAGCGCTAACGCGACTATCCACATAAGACGGACGAAACTGATCTTGCTGAAAAACGCGTAACCCTGAAACCCGATGCTGCTGAAACCGATACTGCCGAAACCGATACTGCCGAAACCGCGGCCCCCCACCGGCCTGGGTTATTTCAAAATAGATTCAAAACAGTACGTTTCGGATTTAAATTATAATAGACTTTGGCCATGGCTCAAAATCATATCCGGCGCGCCGAGGCTCGTAACGCTGGGTCTCGAAATACCCCGGCTCGAAACGGCGACGCCCGCAACGGAAACAACGGAACTAACGGAAAGCGCCCGCCCGGCCGTCCACGCAGTGAAGAGTCGCGCCAGTCCATCCTGCGCAGCACCCTGAAATTGTTGAAACAGGATGGTGGGTTCCCGGAATTGAGCATTGAAGCCATTGCCGCCGACGCCAATGTTGGCAAGGCAACTGTCTACCGTTGGTGGCCGACCAAGGCCGCGCTGGTCGCCGACGCTTTCTTTGCCAGCGCCGAGGAGGAACTCCAGTTCCCGAATACCGGCTCCGTCCAAACTGACATGAGCCTGCAGATGAGGCGCGTGATTCGTATCTTTCGATCCCAGCGCGGCAAGGTCGTAGCGGCGCTGCTCGCCGGCGGCCAGTCTGACCCGGAATTGCTCGAAGCTTTTCGGGAGAGATTCCTGTGGCCGAAACGCAGGCAGGCCTATCAAACTCTGCAGCGCGGTATCGATCGCGGCGAACTGCCCATGGGCAGCGACCTCGACCTTATTCTGGACTCACTCTACGGCCCCATCTATATGCGCTTTCTCATCCGGCACGACAAGCTCGATGAGAACTTCGCCGACGAAATCTGCGGACTGGTGCTGCAGGGTCTAAAACGGCAAACGCGTCTCTGAACCCAGGGCCTCCCGGAACATGCAACCAAAAGGTTGCTTTTTGTGCCGCGCCACACTAATATGCAACCTGGAGGTTGCTTAAGATGAAAACGAATGACCGTATCGGGAAAAGAATTGAGCTCAAGGCTCCGGTTTCGCGGGTCTGGCGCGCGCTGACGGATTACCGTGAATTTGGCCAGTGGTTTCGCGTCAAACTGGATGGCCCATTCGTACCGGGTCAGGTGTCGCGTGGCCATATTACCTATCCTGGCTACGAGCACGTTAAATGGGAGGCTGTCGTCCAGAGCATGGAGCCCGAACGACTCTTTTCTTTTACCTGGCATCCCTATTCCGTGGACCCCAAAGTAGATTATTCGAAGGAGACGCCCACCCTGGTCGAATTCAGGCTGGAGAAGACCGCGAGCGGTACACTGCTTTTGCTCACCGAGTCCGGCTTCGACAAGATCCCCAGCGACCGCCGCCTCGAAGCATTCCGCAGAAATGACGGCGGCTGGACCGAGCAAATGAAGAACATCGAGAACCATGTCGCACAAACGTCATAGCCGCGTTGCCGCCAAACGACGTGCGCCCGTATTTGCGGCGCTGGGTGACGAGACCAGGCTCTCGCTGGTTGCCAGGCTCTGTGCTGGCCAGCCCTATTCCATCGCAGAGCTGACGCAGGGGCACAAACTAACCCGGCAAGCAATCACCAAGCATCTTCGTGTGTTGGAAAGGGCAGGAATCGTCCACAGTATCCGGAGGGGCCGCGAGAGCCGATTCGAATTTGTTGCGGAGCCCATCGAAGCCATCAAGGAGTACCTCGATCTCGTCTCCGAGAAGTGGGATCAGACACTGACCAGGCTAAAGTCGTTCGTCGAAGACTGAGTGCCGAGGCTGGGGTGATGCCCCTCGGCTCTCATGAATCGTCCCGTGACCCCTAAGCCGTTTAGCTGCCGATGGTTACCGTTCGGTCGCGAAATTCGACCACTGCCTGATCGGCCTTGCGCGAACCAGCCGCTGCGGTTAAAATCAAAATGCGACCTAAACAGTCGGAATTGAATCCGACTATAAAGGTCGGCATTCGGCGTTATGCTGAAGACATGCTGAAACTGACCAAAAAAGCGGACTACGGCCTGATGGCCATGAAGCATCTGGCCGAGCACGCTGACCAGGGCGCTTGCAGCGCCAAGGATGTGGCCGATGCCTACGGCATCCCGCAAGAAGCCTTGGCCAAGATTCTGCAGCGGCTGGCGAAGGTCGGCTTGATACGGTCGCAGCACGGCATGAACGGCGGATACACGCTGACGCGGGATCCGAAGACGATTTCCGCCTTCGAAGTGATCAAGGCCATTGACGGCCCGCTGTTCATTACTTCGTGCGTCACCGTTCGCGGCGAATGCGGCCAGAGCGATCGCTGCACCATTCGCGAGCCGCTGCGCAAGGTGAATGAAAGCATCGAGCAGGTGCTGAAGAACATCAAGATTTCACAAATGAAGGAAGAACCGGAAGTCCTCCAGGTTGACAAGCCGGAGGTCAATAAGGCGGAAACCAGGAAGCCGGTGGAGTTGGTAACGATTTCGCAGCACTTTTAAGGAGAAACGTAATCATGAGTACGGATGTGAAGACGGCGACCCCAACCAGCAAGAATAAAGATATCGATATCGGACAGCGCACGACCGCCAACGGGATCAAGCTGCCCATTTACATGGATAATCACGCGACCACGCCCATGGATCCGCGGGTGCTCGAAGAAATGCTGCCCTACTTCATGGAGAAGTTCGGCAACGCCGCCAGCCGCAATCACCCGTTTGGATGGGTGGCGGAAGAGGCGGTCGAGTTGTCGCGCGAACGCATTGCCAAGCTGATCGGCGCGACCTCGAAAGAAATCATCTTCACCTCGGGCGCCACTGAGAGCGACAACCTTGCCATCAAAGGTGTTGCCGAGATGTACCGCGAGAAGGGCAACCACATTATCACCGCGGTCACTGAACATAAGGCGGTGCTCGATACCTGCAAGCACCTGGAGAAGTTTGGTTTCCGCGTGACCTATCTGCCGGTGCAGAAAAATGGCTTGGTTGACCTCGATGACTTGAAGCGCGCCATCGACGACAAGACGATTCTGGTCACGATCATGGCCGCCAACAACGAGATCGGAGTGCTGCAACCAGTCGCCGAAATCGGCAAGATGTGTCGCGAGCGCGGAGTGATTTTCCACACCGACGCGGTGCAGGCGATCGGCAAAGTTCCGATCGACGTGAACAAGATGAACATCGATGTCGCCTCCATCACCGGACACAAGCTCTACGGGCCGAAAGGCGCAGGCGCGCTCTTCGTGCGCCGCAAGAATCCGCGCGTTCAAATCGTGCCGCTGATTGACGGTGGCGGGCACGAACGTGGCATGCGCTCCGGAACGCTGAATGTTCCCGGCATCGCTGGTCTCGGCAAGGCGTGCGCCCTGGCGCAGGAAGAGATGCCGCAGGAATCCTGCAAGATGGCGGGCCTGCGCAACCGGCTGCGAGACAGCATCATGAGCCGCCTCGACGAGGTCTATATCAACGGCTCCATGGAACATCGCCTACCGGGCAATCTGAATATCAGTTTTGCCTATGTGGAAGGCGAGTCGCTGCTGATGGGCATCAACGATATCGCGGTTTCCAGCGGATCTGCCTGCACCTCCGCGACGCTTGAGCCATCTTATGTACTAAAGGCGTTGGGCACGGGTGACGATCTGGCGCACAGCTCGATCCGTTTCGGCATTGGACGCTTCAACACCGAGGCCGAAATTGATTACGTAGCCGACCGCGTGGTCGAGACCGTGCTGCGTCTGCGCGAACTGTCGCCGCTCTATGAGATGGCGAAAGAGGGCGTGGATTTGAAGAGTGTGAAGTGGGCAGCAGAAGCGCATTAGATCTTTGAAGGGGCGGATTTGAAAGGGCGCGGCTTCAGCCGCGCTGTTTCGAGCCGGATGAACTGGGGCTTTAGCCCCTGAGGGGTCGCACTTAAGTTTAGATTTTCCAAGGAGATTGCAGATGTCATACAGCGATAAAGTAATCGATCATTACAACAATCCGCGCAACGTGGGCTCAATGGACAAGAAGGATGCCGATGTGGGCACCGGCCTGGTCGGCGCGCCCGAGTGCGGCGACGTGATGAAGCTGCAGATCAAGGTGAATCCGCAGACCAACATCATCGAAGACGCCAAGTTCAAGACCTTTGGCTGCGGCTCGGCGATTGCGTCTTCGTCGCTCGCGACCGAGTGGGTCAAGGGCAAAACCGTTGACGAGGCTCTCGCCATCAAGAACACCGAGATTGTGAAGGAACTGGCCTTGCCGCCGGTAAAAATTCACTGTTCGGTTCTGGCCGAGGATGCCATCCGAGCCGCGATCGGCGACTGGAAGAAGAAGCAGGAAGCCACAAAACCGGTGGCCGTACAGGCTGCGCGATAACTCACTCGCCCTGGAGCCCGGGGTGGTGGCACTGCGCGATACCTTAATTATGAATTGTCATCCCGAGCGAAGCGAGGGATCTGCAGTTCGCGGCAAGATGCAGATCCCTCGCTCCGCTCGGGATGACAAAGTCTGGCGAATTTGAAGGCATGGATCAAGCGATCAAGGACGAAGCAACCAAAGACGAAGCCGTTAAGCCCACGGCCCCGGCCAAGGGCATCCAGGTAACCGACAACGCGCTCAAGAAAATTCGCTCCGCCATGGTGAAAGAAAACGTTTCGCCGGAGCAGGGCGGCCTTCGTTTGGGCGTGCAGGGCGGCGGTTGCTCGGGCCTGAGTTACAACGTACGGTTCGATACGCAACCGCGCGAGCGCGACCGTGTGTTCCAGTTCGGAGACGTGCGCGTTTTTGTCGACCCGAAGTCGTTCATCTATCTGCACGGGATGACGCTCGATTACCAGGAAACCCTGATGCAGCAGGGATTCGTGTTCGTGAATCCGAACTCGACCAAATCCTGTGGCTGCGGCAGCTCTTTCTCGTAGCGGAGATCGTGTGGTGACGGGGCTTGGCCCCGTCCGGACGGGCCAGAGGCCCGTCACCACACAACCTAAAGTGGTGAGAGGGCGGGCCGTGCGCTCGCCCTGAATTTTGTATGGCAAATGCAGAATCCAAATCGTCGCTAATCATCCCCGGACAAGCGCCCGGAGAGGCAACCCCCAGTTGCTGGTCGTGCGGCACCATGCGCGCCGTGCATTTCTGCAGTTCGTGCGGCAAAGTGCAGCCCCCGATCCCAGTCGACTATTTCACCTTCTTTGGATTTCCGCGCAAGCTCAACCTGGACACCGCAGCACTGGAAAAAGAGTTTTACGCGCTGAGCCGCAAGCTTCATCCTGACGTGTTTGGACAAGCGGACACCCGGGAACGTGCCTGGAGCCTGGAACAAAGCTCCATGCTCAACGACGCCTACCGCACGCTGAAAGATCCGATCAAGCGCACGGAATACCTGCTACGCCTCGAAGGTATCGAACTGGAAGAGCAATCGAAACAGGCTACGGAAAAGGCGCGCGCCACCGGAGAGTTGAAGAAGCAAGTCGTGCCTCCCGATCTTTTGGAGGAAGTCTTCGAACTCAACATGCATCTGGAAGAACTGCGAATGCAGAAAAAAATGGGCGAAGACGATCCCGCTCTACTCGAAGAAATCGGCAAGGCCAAGATTTCGCTGGAAGGAAAATACGACGTCCTGTTTAGCGAACTCAAGACCGAGTGGAACAAGTGGGACAAGGCTGTGGACAGCGGTGCCGAGGCCGACAAGCGAAAAGTCCTCGACCGGATACTCGACGTGCTGAACCGCAGGAACTACGTCCGGAACCTGGTGCGGGACGTGAACGAGGCAATGGAATAGAGCAATTGGTAATTTGTGATTTGTAATTTGCAATTCAAGAACAACCAATTGTCGCAATCGCAAATTACAGATTAGAAATTGCAAATTACAAATGTCTTCTGACTACATCGTCGGCATCGATCTCGGCACCACGAACTCGCTCGTGGCCTACATGCAAGGGGATTCCCCGGTCGTCATCCCCGGAGAAGACGGGTTGAACCTCGTGCCCTCGGTGGTGGCGCTCACGCTCGATGAGAATGAGAACAACCAGATCATCGTGGGCAACGCCGCGCGCAAGTATCTGATCGAAACACCGGAGCGGGCCGTTTACTCGATCAAGCGCCTGATGGGCCGCGGCGTCGAGGATATTCAGGATGAGCTGAAGCTTTTCCCGTTCAAGCTGGCGGAAGATCTTCACGCCGAAGAAGTCCTGCGCATCAAGATCGGCGAGCGAACCTACACCCCGCCAGAAATTTCGGCGCTGATTCTGCGCCAATTAAAACGCAACGCCGAGCGTTTTTTCGCAGCGCCAGTCACTCAAGCGGTCATCACCGTCCCCGCATATTTCAACGACGCGCAGCGCCAAGCGACGAAAGATGCCGGTCGCATCGCCGGACTGAATGTCTTGCGCCTGGTGAACGAACCGACGGCCGCCTCGCTCGCCTACGGCCTCGATAAAAAGAAAAACGGCATCATCGTGGTTTACGATCTGGGCGGCGGCACGTTCGACATTTCGATTCTCAAGCTGCACGACGGCATCTTCGAGGTGATTTCGACCAACGGCGATACCCATCTCGGCGGCGACGATATCGACAATCTGTTGATCGCCGTCGCGCTCGACGACATTCGAGGCGAGCACGGACTCGAATTCGGCATCGACGTCCGCCGCAACGGCGAAGCCGTGGCGCGAATTCGCAAAGCCGTAATTGAAGCTAAGATTGCCCTTTCGTCGCAGCCCACCGCGAAACTCGATGTCGACCTGCCCGGTGGCAAAAAATATCAGCGGGAGATTTCACTCGAAGTCTTCGAACAGATAGTCCAACCGATCATTGATCGCACCGTTGGCCCCTGCAAGCAGGCCCTCAAAGACGCGGGCCTGAAGCCCGGACAGATCGACGAAGTCGTCCTGGTCGGGGGCTCGACGCGCATCCCCAAGGTTCGGCGTCTGGTGCAGGAGCTGTTCGGGCGCGAGCCGCACACGGATTTGAATCCCGACGAAGTGGTGGCGCTCGGCGCGGCCGTGCAGGCGAATATTCTCGGCGGTGGCTCCGAAATTACCAAAGAGATGCTGTTGCTCGACGTAACCCCGCTGTCTCTGGGAATCGAAGTGGCCGGCGGTGTGACCGATAAAATCATTCTGCGCAACTCCACGGTGCCGGCCTCGGCAACGCAGTACTACACGACTCAGGTGGATGGCCAAACCAACGTAGCGATTCACGTGCTGCAAGGGGAACGCGAACTGGCGCGCGATTGCCGGTCGCTGGCGCGATTCGATCTGAAGGGCATTCCACCGATGGTCGCCGGCATGCCGCGCATAGAAGTGAAGTTTCTGATCGACGCCAACGGCATCTTGCGCGTCTCGGCACGCGAGCAGCGCAGCGGAAAAGAAGCTGAAATCGACGTCCAGCCCACTTACGGCCTCACCGACGAACAGGTCGAGAACATGTTGCTCGAGTCGTTCGACTACGCGGAAGAAGATTTCCGCCAGCGGCAGATAATCGAAGCGCGACGCGAAGCCGAGACCATCCTCACCGCGCTCGCGAAAGGGAAGAAGAATCGAGCCTGGCAGGAACTCACGAACGAGGAACGCCGCAAAGTCGACACGCTGGAGAAGACTCTTATCGCGGTAAAGGACGGCGATGGCGATGATTATCACGCGATCCGCGAAGCCATCGACGCGCTGAACCAGGCCACCATGCATTTGGCGGAATTAATGATGGACACGGCTGTCACGACCGCACTCAAGGGAAAAGCCATGGACGATACCGATATGGAAGATGGCCCGCAGGCCGGCCATCCAGTAGCGAAAGCAGATTTTGAATAGGGGCTTTTATGTCTGAAGAAAAAACGCAGGGAACCGGAGCCACCACAATGGATGCTCCACCAACTGAAAATAACGAAAACACGGTTGAGGTCACATTCCTTCCCGAAGGCAAGACGGTGACCTTCGAACACGGCAAGCTGCCTTACAAAGATCATGGCAAGGAAGAGTCGCTGCTCGATGTGGCGTTGAACTTCGGCATCAATCTCGATCACGCCTGCGGAGGCAACTGCGCCTGCACCACCTGCCACATCTGGGTGAAAGAAGGCGCGGACCTGATTTCGGAGATGGAGGACGACGAGGCCGACAAGCTCGACATGGCCGCAGATCTTCAGTTAAACTCGCGCCTCGGATGTCAGACCGTGATCAAGAAGCCGGGCAAACTGGTCGTGGAAATCCCGGCGTGGAACCGGAATTACGTTTCGGAAGAGCATTAGAAGCCAGGTTTCAAGGTTTCAAAGTTGCAAGGTTTCGGGGAAACGGCAAAAGCCTTGCGATCAAATTCCTTGAAACTCTGAAACCTTGAAACTTTGAAACCTGCTTTGGAGCGATTCATGCCAAAACAACTTACCTGGACCGATTCTGACGACATCGGGATTCTGCTTTCTGAAACCCACCCGGAACTCGACCCGCTCGCCGTTCGTTTTACCGACCTGCACAAGTATGTGATCGCGCTCCCCGGCTTCAGGGACGATCCCGCGCAGTCGAACGAAGCCAAGCTGGAAGCAATTCAGATGGCGTGGCACGCCGAAGTTCTCGACCGCACCAAGGGATAACCGCCGCCCCCCAACCAGCGGCCTGCTGATGTTCCACTCGTTAGCGGACGATGAGTGAAATCGCCTGATTGCGTCAACGAATCGCCGGCGTCCAGCCACTATCGTAACTTCGTAAGGCCATACAAACACTGCATACTCATGCTGTCTCCTTGGGTAGAGGTCGGCCTATGAAGAACTTATGCCTATACATCCTCTTTTTTATTTTGCTCGCCGTGGTTCTGGCGGGTGCCACAGATGCCGGCAATCTGGTCGTTAGTACCGCCGACAGCAATCTTGTCATCATCCATCCCGACGGTACGCAGGAACAGATCTCCCGCGAAGCCGGCGGCGCAGTCATTTCGCCGGATCGTCGAGCAATCGCATTTACCGTCGTCCATATGCAACAAGTGCCGGCGCCAGAGGCCTGGAGGGTCGACGCGAAACTACTGGTGATGAATCTCAGCACGCGCGTCACAACCGAGCTCGTGCATCCGCCCGCCGGGCCCGTCGGAACAGGCTTTGGTCAGATCGCATGGACTCCGGACGGAAGCGCGATCGCCTATGAAGCAACGGCTCGTGGCAATGGCGGGATGGCGGATGACCTTTTCCTGGCTCCCTTCCCACCCGAGCGCGGACCAATACGCAACCTCGGACGCTGGTATCAGGGATTTAGCTTTTCACCGGACGGAAGGCGTATCGTTCACGCGATAAATTCACCTTTTGCACTTGAGGTCCTGGATGTTGCAACCGGGACACGAACGCTCCTGCACAAAGCCAGCAATGTTGTCTGGGACGCAAAGTTCTCTCCAGATGGCAAGTTCATCGCATACCGGAAGACTGTCGGCGAGCCAGCCAGCTCTGTTCAGGGAAGCGAGGATGAGGAACCCGACTGTAGTAGCCCGGACACAGAAGTTCGCCTCTATTCGCTTATCGATGGTTCCGACACCGCCGTGAACATTGCTAAAGCACCACCCAGTGTCTACAACTTTTCGTGGTCACCCGATAGCCGACGACTCGTGATCGAGCTGGGCACAGAGGACTGCACTTCTCAAAGCGGTGATGCTGCCGTGTTTGTCACCAGCGTCGATCAGAAAGTCCAGAAGCAGATTTCGACTTCCAGCCCATCCGTGGAACCGGCGTTTTCACCGGACGGGTCTGCGGTCGCCTTCGTAAATTCTTCCCAGCCTCCCGCGCGCCTGATTCGCTATGATCTGGCCAGCGAAACCCGGAGCGTCATCCGACAAGCCAGTGGCAAGGAGAATGACTATCAATTGTTGGATTGGAAATAGTACGAGAGTGCGTCGGTATCGTGGGAATTCGTGCTTCTTGGCCAGCTGGCGTAACCTCCCGTTTACACTCATAATCCCGCGCGTGAGCGAAGAAATGGCGCAGGCTTGCCGCCCTTTGCGCCCCGGAAGACTACCTTCATTTTGACATTTATTTTGCTCAACACAACTGGTGCCCCTTCGCATAAACTTCCAATTGCTGTGTTGGCTCGGGGCATTATCGTGGTATTGATTGCAGCCCTCGTCGTTGAGGTGCTGTTCTGCCGATGGCTCGCCAGGAAGTGGAGACCGGCATCGACCCCAATCACCATAGCAGCCGGAATCGGTTCTCTCGTTGGCCCTGCCTGCGCTGTCCTTCCTTACACGGACTACATGCCAGACTTTCCGGGTTTTCTGACGGGCGTGTGGCTATTGGCAGCCATCGGGGTCATCGGCATTGGGATCGGCGTATTTGCGCTGAGCACAGGCAGCAAGGTCGCGGGCACAATTTGCGTGCTGACTAATATCCCTGTCCTCGCTTACTGGGGATTTGTAGGCGCCTTTTTCTCCATGGGTGGATCGGTGTGAACCATACCGCCGCAGAACGGTAATTCAAACAGGTAGGATTCGAGCGTAACATCTCCTCTCACAACCCTGCCCCTGTGTGGGTTCTGAGTGAAATCGCCTGTTTGCGTCAGCTATAACGGGTATTCATTCTTGCGCGTCTTCCGTAGTTGCCCGCGTTGGGGGGCTGGAGACCGGGGC